>JALOTH010000107.1 GCA_025458035.1 Rhodospirillales bacterium | reverse complement strand
CCAGCCGATCAACCGCTTCGTCGCCGATTTCATCGGCACCATGAACTTTTTGCCCGGTACCTTGGTCGACGCCCATCGCGTTCGCCTCGGCACCGTCGACGTAACATCGGCATCCGCCGTTGCCAATGTGAGCCCCGGTGCCGGCGTCACCGTGTGCGTTCGTCCAGAGGACGTCGTCGTCGACGATACCAACGCGCCGCCAAATGCCAACCGGATCGAAACCCGAGTGACCGACCTCGATTTCATCGGCAGCTTCTTCCGCGCACGCCTGGCCCCCGACTGCCTGGAGGGCTTCATCCTCGCTGCCGACCTGCCGTCGAGCGTGGTGCGCCAACGCAGCCTCAGCCGTGGCCAGTCCTTGACCGTTTCCCTTCCCAGCGAGCGCGTCCGTGTCTACCCCGAGCGTTGACCCGGCTGTCGCCCTGGGCGGCACCCGAGGCAGCGCGCGCGCCGCCCGTGCTCCGATCTCGTCGGAACGCATCATCATGGCGCTCAGTCTCGGGGCGCTGGCGCTGTTCCTCATCGTCGCCGTCGCCATGCCGCTGTACGCGGTGCTGGCGAAAAGCTTTCAGGACGCTCAGGGACAGTTCATCTGGTTGCAGAACTACGGCGCCTATTTCTCCAACCCCGCTCTATTTCAGTCGATCAGCAACAGCCTGTGGATCTCGGCGCTGACGACGTTGATCACTACCACAATTGCCTTTCTCTACGCCTACGCCCTCAGCCGCACCTGCATTCGCGGCAAGGGGATCTTCCGCGCGATTGCCGCCATCCCGATCCTGGCGCCGTCGCTGCTGCCGGCGATCTCGCTCGTTTACCTGTTCGGCAACCAGGGCCTGCTGAAGGACTGGCTGTTCGGGGCGAGCATCTACGGACCCATCGGCATCGTCGTTGGCGAGGTATTTTATACTTTCCCGCATGCGGTGATGATCCTTCTCACCGCACTGTCGCTGGCCGACGCCCGCCTGTACGAGGCGGCGCAGGTGCTCGGTGCCAGCCGCATCAAGACCTTCTTCACCGTCACCCTGCCCGGCGTGCGCTACGGCGTGGTCAGCGCCATCCTCGTCGTCTTTACGCTCGTCATCACCGATTTCGGCATCCCCAAGGTGATCGGCGGGCGCTTCAACGTGCTCGCCACCGACGTCTACAAGCAGGTGGTCGGCCAGCAGAACATGGAGATGGGGGCGGTCGTCGGCATGATCCTGCTGACACCGGCGCTGATCGCTTTCATCGCCGACCGGTACGTGCAGAAGCGGCAGATGTCGAGCTTGTCGGCCCGCGCCGTTCCCTACGAGCCGAAACCGAACGCGCTCACCGACGGCATTTATCTGGCGGTGGTGCTGATCATCAGCTTCTTTCTCGTCGGCATTCTCGGTGTGTCCGCCTACGCCTCGTTCGTCAAGTACTGGCCCTATGACCTTGGGTTGACGCTGGCCAACTACGATTTCAGCGCCGTCGACGCCGACGGCTGGCGCTCCTACTTCAACAGCATCGAGATGTCGCTGTGGACGGCGGTGATCGGCAGCACCGTCGTGTTCACCGGCGCCTACCTCGTCGAAAAGGGCAAGGGCGCCGGCTGGCTGCGCTCCGGCGTGCACATGCTGGCGATGGTGCCGCTCGCCGTGCCCGGCCTCGTCCTTGGCATCGCCTACATCTTCTTTTTCAACCACCCGGACAATCCGCTCAACTTCCTCGTCGGCACGATGGGCATCCTGGTGCTGTCGACAATCGTGCACTTCTATACCGTCAGCCATCTCACCGCCGTTACCGCGCTGAAACAGATCGATCCCGAATTCGAGTCGGTTTCGGCGTCGCTCAAGGTGCCGTTCTACCGGACGTTCGTGCGCGTCACCGTGCCCGTCTGCATGCCGACGATCCTCGACATCGGGCTGTATCTGTTCGTCAACTGCATGACCACGGTTTCCGCCGTCGTCTTCCTGTTCTCCTCGAACACCCGGCCCGCCGCCGTCGCCGTGCTCGCCATGGACGATGCCGGCAGCGTCGCCGCGGCGGCGGCGATGGCGATGATGATCGTCTACACGTCGGGAGCGGTTCGCCTGCTCCATACGCTGTTTGCCAATCGACTTGCCCAAAACATGCAGGCATGGCGACGCCGCTGACCACGAACTGCCCTTTTTCCTTCCGCCAGGAGCCGCCCGAGATGCCCGATCCGTACCTGCTGACACCGGGGCCGCTGACGACCTCGGCGACGGTGAAAGCGGCGATGCTGCACGATTGGGGTTCGCGGGATGCCGCTTTCATCGCGGCCACCGCCTCGGTGCGCGACCGGCTGGTGCGTCTTGCCGGAGCCGAGGAGACGCACACTTGCGTCCTCATGCAAGGCTCCGGAACCTTCGTCGTCGAGGCGATGATCGGCTCACTCGTTCCGCCTTCGGGCACCCTGCTGGTTCTCGTTAACGGCGCCTACGGCCGGCGAATGGTGACCATTGCCGAACGGCTCGGGCGCGCCGCTGCGGTGCTTGAATGGCCGGAGGATAAAGCGGTGGACGCCGCCGCCGTCGCCACCCGCCTCGCCGGCGATCCCGCGATCAGCCATGTCGCCGTCGTCCAGTGCGAGACCACGTCCGGCCTGCTCAATCCCCTCGACGACATTGCCGCCGTCTGCGCCGAGCAGCGGCGGCCGTTGCTGATCGATGCGATGAGCGCGTTCGGCGCCTTGCCACTCGATGCGCGAGCGACGCCGTTCATGGCGGTTGCCGCCAGTTCCAACAAGTGCCTCGAAGGGGTGCCCGGGCTTGGCTTTGCCATCGTGCGCTGCGATGCGCTGGCCGCCGCCGCCGGCAACGCGCCTTCGCTCAGCCTTGATCTTTATGATCAATGGCGAGGCTTCGAAGACAATGGGCAATGGCGGTTCACGCCGCCGACCCACGTCCTCATGGCTCTGGCGCAAGCGCTCGATGAACATGCGGCGGAGGGCGGCACGGCCGGCCGCGGCGTCCGCTACCGCCGCAACCTCGACATCCTCGTCAGCGGCATGGCCCAGTTGGGCTTCGCGCCGCTGCTCGCCCCTGACCTGCAGGCGCCGATCATCGTGACCTTTCGCATGCCGACCGATCCGGCGTTCCTTTTCGAGCGGTTCTACGCGGGCCTCAGCCAGCGCGGCTACGTCATCTATCCCGGCAAGCTCACCGTTGCCGACAGCTTCCGCATCGGCTGCATCGGTCGGATCGGTGAGGCGGAGATGCACGGCGCGCTTGCTGCGATCGCCGAGGTGATGGGCGAACTCGGGGTGGCCTCGGGGGCACCGCCGCGCCTGGAGGCCGCAAAGTGAGCGTCTCCGGGCACCATCATCCCTGGCATTACCGCCGGACCTATCGCGGCCCCTTGCGTGCGGTGGTTCTCGACTGGGCGGGCACCACCGTCGACTTCGGCTGCATGGCGCCGGCCGATGTGTTCGTGCAGGCTTTTGCGGCTTTCGATGTGCCGATCACGACGACCGAGGCGCGAGCGCCGATGGGCCGGGCGAAACGGGACCACATTGCCGCTATCATCCATGCGCCGCGGGTGAGCGCAGCCTGGACGGAGCGTTACGGCTGTTCGCCGACCGACACCGACGTCGACGAGCTTTACGCGCGTTTTCTACCCTTGCAGCTGGACGTGGTTGCCGCGCACTCGGCGCTGATCCCCGCCGCACTCAATGCGGTCGCGCTGATGCGCGCGCGCGGCCTGAAGATCGGCACCACCACCGGCTATCCGCGCTCGGTGATGGCGGTGGTGGAGCGGCGCGCTGCCGAGCAAGGCTACCGCCCCGACTGCGTGATAGCCGCGGAAGACACCCCGGTTGGCCGACCGAGCCCGTTGCCGGCGCTGAAGGCGATGATCGAGCTTGCCGTCTGGCCGGTGGAGGCGGTGGTTAAGATCGGCGATACCGTCGCCGATATCGAAGAGGGCCTGAACGCTGGTTGCTGGTCGGTTGGAGTGACCGACAGCGGCAACGAGGTTGGGCTCGATCTCGCCGCTTGGCAGGGGCTGTCGCCAGAAGAGCAGGCGATGCGGCGACAGGCGGCCGCAGTCAAGTTGATTGCCGCTGGGGCGCACGCGGTGATCGATAGCATTGCCGACGCCGGACCCGTGCTCGATCAGATCGAGGCGGCGCTGGCCCGCGGCGAAAGGCCGTGATCGCCACCTAACGTACGGCTGGCATTCTGAAAAACAAGGATTTGCGCCCTGCGCGCAAATGGCACGGCAACGGCATTTTTGGTATAATTTTCAGTTGAGTCACCTCGTCGGCTCTTAGCGTCTTCCTGTTGGCCGCCGGTTTCCGCACGATGCCGACTTGGCAAGGCGCATAGTGGAGGCCGAAACCATGAGCTGCCAGAAAGACCGCCTCCGTTCCGCGATCGCGCTGACCGTTAGCCTGTCGACTCTTCTCGCGTGCGCCCATGAGGAGCCGCAGTCGACGTTCCCGCCGCCCCCGGCCGAGGTCCGCGAAAGCCTGACCGCGGTTGCCGTGGTGCCGGCGTCGTGCGAGGCTAAGTATGAAATCCCAACGCCTGTGAAAGGGGGCGGTAGCGGTGCCGCGAGCGGCGCCACACAGGGAGCACTATGGGGCGCGACACCGGGGCTGGCCTTTTGCGCTATCCCTCCTCATATCGGCTGTGGCTTGGGAGCGCCAGCGGCGATCGCCGGGGCGATTGTCGGCGCGATTCCAGGGGCGATCGTTGGGGTCGCCAAGGCCCATTCCGCCGAAGAGGTCACCGCCGCGGAAACGACGCTACGCCAAATCATAACGGAAACGTCAGCGGATGAGATCCTCGCCGACCGCATCATCGTCAAGGCCCGCGAAACGGGGATGCCGGAGCGCATCGAGCCAGCGGATAAAACCGCGACGCCCGAAGACTTGGCGAAACAGGGGTTCACCAGCGCGCTGTGGGTAACCGTCGATGTTTGCGCCTTCTCGGAGAAAGCGTTGTTTGCCGACGACCCGATCGACCCCAGCGTCAGAATGGCCACCGGCGCACAAGTTCGCATCGAGACGTTTGGGCAGCCCGATACTTGGTCTCGCAAGTGGTTTTACCGGGGCGAGGACACGTCGTTCTTCGATCTCGCGGCAAAGGACGGCCAGCGACTGCGCGAGGACATCGACACCGCACTGACCGCGATCGCGGCGAAGGTGGTAAACGACATCTTCATCAGCAATGCGACGGAGACCCTGCCCACATTGCGAACGTATGCCGACCTTCCATCAGGGATTGTCCGGCCAAACTATTACACCCCCGGGCTCGGCAAATGAACGGCCTTCCGGACTGGCGCCGCTGGTGGCGGTGGCGCGACTGACCGTTACGGTGGCGGAGCGTTGACGAGGCACGGCGAAGTCAGCCGGGCGCCGGCCTTCAGGCCGATCCGCTGCGCGGTGCCGCCCCGGACCTCCAGCACCGCGCGGACCGGTGCCGGTGCCGCGATGGTATCCAAGGAATAGGGCACGGTCCGTTCGGCGATAGCGGCAACGCGGCCGTCACCGGCGATGAACAGCATGTCGAGGGAAATCGGCGTGTTCTTCATCCACATCGCCACCGCCTGCGGTGTGCCGAAATCGAACAGCATGCCGGCGTCGTCGGCGACGCGTGTTCGGCCTTGCAGACCCTGTGCGCGCTGTTCCGGAGTGGCGGCAAGTTCGGCGCGAAAGCGATGGGCTCCGCCAACCGTTTCGATCAGCACATCGCAGTGCGCCGGACCGGCCGGTGGCTGTGCGTGCGCCGGCGGTAGCACTGTTGCGCCTGCGAGCAGGGCAGCGAATCCGAGGGGCCACTGGCCCGCTTGCCACCCGCGGCTCCGGGTTTCCCGTAAAGATTGTGCTGCCATGCTGGCCGCATCCTATGGAGTTGTTCACGGCAGCATTTTGACGGCTCCAGTGGAACGCGCAAGGGCGCTTCGGCACGCAAAGCGGAGTCCCCGCCGGGGTGATTGGCAGCCATGCGCGAGAAACCGCTGCGATCGGCGCCAACTCGCGTTGCAGCTTATTGAAACAGGCGGCAAGCCGAGTATGATGTTGCGGTTGCGAACACGGGAGTATGTGGCATGCGGGAGATCGTCGAGGCCCTGGAACAGAAACGGGCCCTTGCTCGCCTTGGCGGCGGGGAAGCGCGCATCGAAGCCCAACACAAGCGCGGCAAGCTGACGGCCCGCGAACGGATCGAGGTGCTGTTCGATCCGGACTCGTTCGAAGAATGGGACATGTTCGTCGAGCATCGCTGCATCGATTTCGGAATGGAAAAAACGCAGATTCCGGGCGATGGCGTCGTCACCGGCTATGGCACGGTGAACGGCAGGCCGGTGTTCGTATTCAGCCAAGATTTCACCGTTTTCGGCGGTAGTCTTTCAGAGGCGCACGCGGAAAAGATTTGCAAGATCATGGATGCGGCGATGAAGATCGGCGCGCCGGTGGTCGGTCTCAACGACTCGGGCGGCGCCCGTATCCAGGAGGGCGTGGCCTCGCTCGGCGGCTACGGTGACGTTTTCGTCCGCAACGTCGATGCCTCCGGCGTGATCCCGCAGATCTCCGTGATCATGGGGCCATGTGCCGGCGGGGCGGTGTATTCACCGGCGTTGACCGACTTCATCTTCATGGTGAAGGACGAGTCCTACATGTTCGTCACCGGCCCCGAGGTGGTGAAGACGGTGACACACGAGGAGATCGACCAGGAAGGTCTCGGCGGCGCTTCCATCCACACAACGACGTCAGGCGTCGCTGATCTCGCGTTCGACAACGATGTCGAGGCGCTGCTCTACGTACGCCGGCTCCTCAATTTCCTGCCGTCGTCGAACCGCGACTTGCCGCCGATCCGGCCCAGTTATGACGGCATTGACCGCGTCGAGATGTCGCTGGACACGCTGGTGCCCGAAAATCCCAACGTTCCGTACGATATGAAGGAATTGATCCACAAAGTGGTCGACGAGGGCATGTTCTTTGAGACCAAGCCCGATTACGCCGGCAATATCGTCACCGGCTTCGGCCGCATGAACGGCCAGACCGTCGGCATTGTCGCCAACCAGCCGCTTGTTCTTGCGGGCTGCCTCGACATCAACGCTTCGGTGAAGGCGGCACGCTTCGTGCGCTTTTGCGACTGCTTCAACATTCCCATCGTTACCTTCGTCGACGTGCCCGGTTTCCTGCCGGGCGTCAATCAGGAGCACAGCGGCATCATCCGCCATGGCGCCAAGTTGCTGTTCGCCTACACCGAGGCGAGCGTGCCGAAAATTACCGTCATCACCCGGAAGGCCTACGGTGGCGCCTACGACGTCATGGGCTCCAAGCACATGCGTGCCGACGTCAACTTCGCCTGGCCCACCGCCGAGGTCGCGGTGATGGGATCGAAAGGCGCGGTGGAGATCATCTTCCGTAACGAGATCGGCGATCCGGCGAAGATCAGCGAACGCGAAGCGAGCTACAAGGCGAAGTTCGCCAATCCCTTCGCAGCCGGACGGCGCGGCTTCATCGATGACGTGATTCATCCTCACTCGACCCGGCGCCGCATCTGCAAGGCGCTAACGATGTTGCGCAACAAGCAGATCGAATTGCCCAAGCGCAAGCACCCGAACGAACCGCTCTAGCGTCAGCGGAAACGGACGGTCTTGTTGATACAGCGGTGCCCTTGCCTGACGCGGGAGCGAACGGAATGTTCAAGAAAATCCTGATTGCCAATCGTGGCGAAATCGCATGCCGCATCGCGCGGACGGCCAACAAAATGGGAATCCCCACGGTTGCTGTTTATTCAGATGCGGACAAATACGGCCGGCACGTCCGCGCTTGTGATGAGGCTGTCTACCTCGGCCCGTCGCCTGCGAAGGAAAGCTATCTGGTCATCGACAAGCTGGTTTCGGCATGCCGGCGGCTCGGCGCCGACGCCGTGCACCCGGGCTACGGCTTTTTGTCGGAAAATGCGGCGTTCGCTCGCGCCCTCGCCGACGCAGGCATCACCTTCATCGGGCCTAATCCTGAGGTAATCCGCCTGATGGGCGACAAGATCCTCGCCAACCGGGCTGCCAAAGACGCCGGCGTGCCGACCGTCCCCGGATACTGGGACAGCATCGCCAGCGTCGAGGACGCCATCAAGATTGGTTATGACATCGGCTTTCCGGTGATGCTGAAGGCGGCGGCCGGCGGCGGCGGCAAGGGCATTCGCATCGCTCATGATGAGGCGGAATTGCGAGATGCTTTCCGCCTTGCCACATCGGAAGCGAAGTCAGCGTTCGGCGATGATCGCGTCTTCATCGAGAAATATATCGAGCAGCCGCGCCATATCGAGATCCAAATCCTCGGCGATAAACACGGCAACGTCATTCACCTGAACGAACGCGAGTGCTCGATCCAGCGCAGGCACCAGAAGGTGATCGAGGAGGCGCCGTCGCCATTCCTCGATTCCGCAACGCGGGCGGAAATGGGCGCGCGGGCGGCGGCGCTTGCCCGCAAGTGCGGCTATGACTCCGCCGGCACCTGCGAATTCATCGTTGATCAGCGGCGCAACTACTACTTCCTCGAGATGAATACGCGCCTGCAGGTCGAGCATTCGGTCACCGAATTCGTGCACGGCATCGATCTCGTCGAATGGATGATCCGCATCGCTGCTGGCGAGGAGTTGACGCTGAAGCAGGAGGCGATGATTCCCCACGGGTGGGCGATCGAATCGCGCATCTACGCCGAGGATCCCAATCGCAAGTTCATGCCGTCTACGGGCCGTCTCGTGCGCTATCGGGAGCCGCGGGAGAGCGCCGAGGTGCGCGTCGACAGCGGCGTGTACGAGGGCGGCGAGATCAGCATGTTCTACGACCCGATGATTGCCAAGGTGACGACCTGGGGCCGCGACCGCGACGAGGCGATCGCCATCATGCGCCGCGCCCTCGACGAAATGTACATCAAGGGCGTGCACCACAACATTGCGTTCCTCACGGCGCTAATGGCGAGCCCACGTTTCCTGCAGGGCCGACTGTCCACGAACTTTATCGCCGAGGAGTTCCCGGACGGCTTCTCGCCGGCCCCGTTGGAAACGGAGGAACTCGATAACATCATCGCCGTCTCCATGCTCATGCATCTGCGATACATGTACCGGGCGATGCGGGTGTCCGGTCAGATGCCGGGGTATGCTCGAAGGATCGAACCGAGATGGGTGGTGGTGATTGGCAATGCCCACTACCCGGTCAGCGTCGAGGCGCATGCCGGCCGCGGCTCTGAGGAAGGGTTCGACGTCACCCGTGAGGGCCACGTGTTGTCGATCCGTAGCGACTGGCAGATCGGCGAACCGGTGCTGCGCTGCACGATCAACGGTCAGCCGCAATCGTTCAAGGTGGAGCGGGCGGGCATCGACTACCGCCTCTATCACCTCGGAGCCGAGATCGATGTTCGCATCTACAGCGAGCGGGTTGCCGAGTTGTCGAAGATGATGCCCGAGCGCAAGCCGCCGGACATGTCGAAATACCTCGTATCGCCGATGCCGGGCCTGCTGCAGTCGATCGCCGTGGAAAACGGCGAGCGTATTGATGCTGGCGATGAACTGGCCATCGTGCAGGCGATGAAGATGGAGAACATTCTGCGGGCCGCGCAGCCCGGGAAGGTGAGCAAGATCCACGCCAAGCCGGGGGACACTCTGGCGGTGGGACAGATCATTATCGAATTTGAGTGATCGGGCACGGCCTTGGCGGCGACGCGGCCGGTCTCGCCGACCGCGTCGCGTCCCTCAGTCGCGGTCGTCCACACATCGGTGGGCAAGGTGGCCGAGGATTGGCTATAAGATGTCGTGGGAGCGTCGACCGAGATCACTCACTCGCGATAAAGGCGAGCCCCTCGTAGTGTTTTCGAGCCCGCGCCGTGAGGCGGAGTAGCTCAGCTGGTTAGAGCAGCGGAATCATAATCCGCGTGTCGG
>JALOTH010000106.1 GCA_025458035.1 Rhodospirillales bacterium | reverse complement strand
GCCGAGGCGATCCGCCAGCGGGTTCTGGCACTGTTGTCGTCATGGGATGCCGAGCAGCCGGTGCGCGAACTGGAGGGCTTCCAGCCCGACCTCGCCGTTGCCAAGGGCGCCGCGTTTTACGGCCGCAACCGCGTCACCGGCAAAGGCATTCGCATCAAGGCCGGCGCCGCCCGCTCCTACTACATCGGTCTCGAAGCGTCGATGCTGGCGGTGCCCGGCTTGCGGCCGCCGGTCAAAGCCCTGTGCGTCGTCCCGCAAGGCATGGAAGAAGGCACCGAGCAGTTGATCGACGGTCAGGAGTTCGGGCTGATCACCGGTCAGCCCGCCGAATTTCGCTTTTTCTCGTCCGAGGTCCGCAGTGGCGATCAGGCGGGCGACATCCTCGCCGACGCCGAACGGGAACTGGAGGAAACCGCGCAACTCGAAGTGATGTTGCCGGCGGTCGACGGTTTTCCGGCCGGACAACCGGTCCCGGTTCGCCTCAATGCCGTCGTCAGCGAGTTGGGCACCCTTGAACTGTGGATGCACCATGCCACGTCCGATCGCCGCTGGAAGGTGGAGTTCCAGGTTCGCACAGAATAGCCGCCGTCGCGCCCACGCCGCCTTATGGCTCCTCGCTTCAGCATCGGCATCGATCTTGGCACCACCAATTCCGCGCTCGCCTTTGTCGCGCTCGACGGAGGCGGCCGATCGGACATCTTCCCGGTTCCACAGTGGGATACCGCTGCGACCGTCTGTGAAGCGGGGGTGCTCCCCTCGTACCTGTACCTGCCTGAAAAGCCTGCCGCTGGACCGGAAGATGAGCGCGGCGGTGAACTGACGGAGTGGGTGGTCGGCCGTCTCGCCCGCCGAATGGCCGGAGAGCGCCCCGGCCGCGTCGCCCATTCGGCGAAGTCGTGGCTGTGTCATCCGTCGGCGGACCATGCCGCCCCGTTCCTGCCCTGGGGCTCCGACGAGATCGAGGCCCAGCAGAAAATCTCGCCGATCACCGCATCGGCACTGATCCTCGGCGCGCTGCGTCGAGCTTGGGATAGCCGTTTTGCCGGCAATGGCGCCGATTGGCGTTTCGATGCCCAGGAGATCACGGTCACCGTGCCGGCCTCATTCGATGAGATGGCGCAACGGCTGACCCGCGCCGCCGCCGAAGCCGCCGGATTTCCGCCGACTGTCCGCCTGCTGGAAGAGCCGCAGGCCGCCTTCTATGCCTGCCTTGAGCGGCACGGCGCGGGGTGGCAACCGTGGCTGCAACTCGCCGGCGACGGCGGCCAGCCCCGCCATGTTCTCGTCGTCGATATCGGCGGTGGCACCTCGGACTTCAGCCTGTTCGCACTCCAACCTGCGGCCGATCACGGCGTTCCCGAAATCGATCGAATCGCCGTCAGTGATCACATTCTCCTCGGCGGGGACAACATCGACCTCGCCATCGCCCACCATCTTGAACCAAGGCTGATCAGCGCCGGCGGTACGCTGTCGAGCAGCGAGTGGAACTTTCTGATCGCCCGCTGCCGTGATGTGAAGGAACAGGCGTTGGCTGGTGATGGCGATCCTGGAGACGTCTTCCCGATCGCGGTTCCCGGCCGTGGCGGGAGTTTGATCGCCGGCCTGCGCTCGGCGCAGCTGTCACGGCGCGAGATCGAGACCATCATCCTCGAGGGCTTTTTCCCCTCCTGCGCCGCCGACGATCGCCCGCGCCGCCGATTTCAGGCGCTGAGCGAATGGGGACTGCCATTCGCCGCCGACGGAGCCGTGACCCGCCACCTCGCCGCCTTTCTCGCCGGTCGTCCGCGTGTCGATGCCGTGCTGTTCAATGGCGGATCGCTGGCAGCGCCACGGCTGCGCCGCCATCTCGCCGAACAGATTGCGGCGTGGCAGGATGGGACACCGCTTCTCGTTCTCGATAACAGCGAACCCGAACTCGCCGTTGCCCGCGGCGCCGCCCGGTTCGGCGCACTGCTGCGGCAGGGCGAGCGGCGCATCAAGGGGGGGGCCGGGCATGCCGTTTTCCTTGCCCTGCACCGCCAGCCACCGGCCGGCGCCGACGCCGACGCCGCACCATCGCTGGTCTGCGTGCTGCCCCACGGTGCTCAGCCGGAAGAGACGTTTGACCTCACCGAGCTGGCGATCGAGTTGCGCCT
This sequence comes from Rhodospirillales bacterium, assembly GCA_025458035.1. Classification (GTDB taxonomy): domain Bacteria; phylum Pseudomonadota; class Alphaproteobacteria; order Rhodospirillales; family Defluviicoccaceae; genus Defluviicoccus. The sequence goes on along the minus strand of JALOTH010000106.1, from coordinate 7,743 downwards.
CAACCGGCCGGTGCGGTTTGAAACCTACACGTCGACCCGCCACGAGGGGGTGGGACCGGGCACCCTCGTCCCGTGGAACGAGCAGGAGTTCCGGCCCCTGCCGCCGCTGCAGACGACCGCGCGCCTCGATGCGAGACATCGTCGCGGCGACGCGCAGCAAACGCTGCCGATCGCCCTTGCGGTCAAGCTTAATGAACTCGGCGTTTTGCAGGTCTGCTGCCGCAGCGTCGATCCCGGCTTACCGGCGTCATGGCCGCTGGAATTCAACCTTCGTCCGCTGCAGCACGGCGATGATGGCGCCGCGGAGCCGCGTCGCCAGCAACCCGCCGGAGCAGCGAACATCGCCGCCAACGCAGGCGAGGCGGCGATCGCGCAGGCACGGCAGCGATTACAGGCGATGTTTGCGGCGCCTCCCGGCAGGCAGGGCAAGTTCACCGCGGCGCGGCTGTTCAAGGACCTCGAAAGCGTCCTCGCCCTGCCCCGGGCTGACTGGAACTGGGTGCTGGTCCGCGCCCTGTGGCCGGCCCTCGCCGCGGCCATGCCGCACAGAGCCCGATCGGTCGAACACGAAGAGGCCTGGCTGGGAGCGGCCGGCTTCCTGCTGCGGCCCGGCTTCGGCGCCCCCTCCGACGAAACGCGCATCGACGAGCTATGGCCGCTTCACGAAAGCGGACTGTGCTTTCCCGGCAAGCGGATCAGGCCACAGCTGCATATTCTTTGGCGCCGGGTGGCGGGCGGACTGTCCCGCGAGCGCCAGGAGCAGTTGTTGGCCGCCGAAATCGCGACCCTTCGCGACCGCACCGACGCCCCGTCGGAACTGGTGCGACTGGTTGGCTCGCTGGAACGCATCGCAGTCCCGGCGAAGATTGAACTCGCCAGCCGCTTCATCGGCGTCGCCCTGGACCGGCTGCGGCAGCGACAGGATGCTGCTCCCCATCTCGCCGCGCTCGGGTTGCTGCTGAACAGGGCGCCCCTTTACACCGGTCCGGAGAGCGTGTTGCCGCCCGAATGCGTGGAAAAAGCCTACGAAGCGTTCGCGGATCTCGATTGGCATACGCCGGAGTGCGGCGAACTGCCGACCCTGTTCCTGCGCGCCGCGCGAGTCATCGACAACCGCAATCTTGATGTTCCTTCTGGAGCGCGCCGGCGCATCGCAACGAAACTGGAGAAGTCGGGCGTCAATCCATCGCGAGTCGCGAAGGTGCGTGGCTTCGTTCCGGTCGAACGCGGGGAACGTTCGAGTCTTTACGGTGAAGCGCTGCCACCGGGGCTGCTCCTCGCCGATCGCTGAGCACGAGCCCATTTCGCGCCGCGCCGTCGGCCATCCGGTTTCCCTTCAACGGAAAGAAGGGTCCGCGGCAACCGCGGACCCTTGGAGTTTTCCGGGTCTCTGAGGGGGCAACGCGGCGGCCCATCACCGAAAAGGGCTTCCGGGCGGAGGGTGGGGAAACACCCTGGTTGCCGTCGGACTACAAGCAAACTTCGTGCCAGTCGATCGGCGCGCGCTAGGCGTTGTCCGCCGCCGCCCGATCAGGCAACGGTCCGGCGATCGCCAACCGCTGCTTTCGCCTTCTCATCATCGTTTCGCCGCAGGTCGCCCGTCCGTCCCGCCCGAGATGAGCGCGCGATCACCCCGCCCCATCGCCTTGACGACCGCCATCCATGGCGGGCCGGCGATGCGTTGCTCATTGGCTGGGCAGTCGCCGTCAAAAACTGGTCACTTCAGTCCACGCGGGTGAGTCGGCCCTTAATGACGCGCACAACCTCGCGCTCGCGCATGCGGGTGAACACCAAATCGAGGCCATCGAGGGTGCGCGTTCGCGCGTAGGTCTGCATCTCGAACGCGCCATCCTCGCCGATCAGCAGCGCGTGGACGGTCAGCGTCGCACCGGCGATGTGCGCCCAGACGAATGGATCACCACTCAACGGATCAAGGGGAACCCGTTGTCCGAACATGTCGGTGCGCATGCCGGAGCGAAAGATGTTGGCGCGATTGGTCCGTTGAAAATCGATGCTGTATTGCTTGCGCTTCGCGGCTTTGCCTTCGGTGTGGGTCACGGTCTCCCAGGTGACGTTAAAGCCGTCGGCCAACGGCTTGATGGTGACCCCCAAATCTCTGGGGGTCAGGCCGTCCTCCGCGCTCGAAATGCTTTCACCGATGAAACGGCCGAAAAACGCGCTGGGTGGCAAGGTCTCCCCGGCCGACGCTGGCATCGTGGTGAGCCAAGCCGCGATGACCGCAATGACAGCAAGTGCCCGCGTCACGACGCCACCTCAACGTCAGTGGTCGGAGCGGCCGGACTCGAACCGGCGACCCCTAGACCCCCAGTCTAGTGCGCTACCAGGCTGCGCCACGCTCCGTACGAATTCGAGCATACCGCGTTCAGGATGGCCGCGGCAATGGTCAAAGCTCTCTCAGCCAACGCCCGATTTGAGCATTTCGTGGGCGTGCTCAAGATCTTGCAGGATCTTCTTGAGCTCGTCGTTGATCAGGAGGCGCCGTTCTTCCGGTGGCAGCGTGGGCGGCGCTGGCGGCGGCGAAGCCACGGGTGCGATGCTGGGGATACGGACTTCGCCGTCGCGCAGCAAGCGTTGGACGCCCTTGATCGTATACCCCTCGTCGTACAGCAGACTGCGGATGACCCGCAACAAAGCGATGTCCTCAGGACGATAGTACCGTCTTCCCCCACGCCTTTTCAGCGGTTTGACTTGTGGAAATCGGCTTTCCCAGAACCGCAACACATGCTGCGGCATATCGAGTTCCGTAGCGACCTCGGCAATCGTCCGGAATGCTGCCGGTGATTTCCCCACTGCCCGTACGCTGCTCATCGGCCGTGTCACACCCATCAGCCGCCCGCGGCCGCTTCCCGCAATCCCTCGTTGATGCGGCTTTTCAGCACCTGCGATGGCCGAAACACCAGGACCCGCCGGGGCAGGATGGGGACTTCCTCGCCCGTTTTCGGATTGCGGCCAATCCGCTGTCCCTTCTGGCGAATGGAAAAGCTGCCGAAGGATGAAAGCTTCACCGTCTCCCCTTCAACAAGCGCTTTGGTAATCTCCCCGAGCACGGCCTCCAACAGGTCTGAGGACTCATTGCGCGACAAGCCCACCTCCTGATAGATCGCCTCGCTCAGCGAGGCCCGCGTGATCGTCTCCTCTGCCATCGTCCGGGAACTCCCTTGTTTGGCCGTTGCACAGCCTACGCCTTCCGCAGAAAACGTCAATATCAATGCGTTGGCAGTGGATGTTGAACAAAGATGCCGGACACGCCGACGGCAGGCGGCTACCAGCGTGCGAGGCAGGCGCCCCAACTCAAGCCGCCGCCGATCGCTTCCATCAGGACCAGGTGTCCCGGGCGGATCCGGCCTTCATCGATGGCCGTGCCGAGGGCGAGCGGAATCGAGGCCGCCGAGGTGTTGGCGTGGCGATCGACGGTGCTGACCACCCGTGATGGCGGCAACCCGAGGCGACGCGCCACGCTGTCGACGATGCGAACGTTCGCTTGATGGGGGACGAAAACATCGACGGCAGCGAGTGGCAGGGCGTTGGCCGCCAACGCTTCCTCGGCAACCGACGCGAGGTTCGTGACCGCATGGCGAAAAACCTCGCGGCCCGTCATCCGGAGGTGGCCAACGGTTTGTGTCGACGAGGGACCGCCGTCCACAAACAGGATATCGCGATAGCGGCCGTCGGAATGGAGATGTGTCGACAAAATGCCCCGCCGCCCGGCATCGTCCGCACCTTCGGCGTCGCGTTCAGCACCCAGAACAAGCGCGCCGGCGCCATCGCCGAACAGAACGCACGTATCGCGGTCGGTCCAGTCCAGAATGCGCGAATAGGTCTCGGCACCGATGACCAGCACCGTTTCAGACTGCCCGGCCTTGATGAAGTTATCCGCGACGGCAAGGGCGAAGATGAAGCCTGAACAGACCGCCTGCACATCGAAGGCGCTGCCGTGCGTAACCCCCAGCTTGGCCTGGACGCGCGTCGCCGTTGCTGGAAACGTGTCATCTGGTGTTGTCGTCGCCACCACGATCAGGTCGACGGCCGCTGCGGGAAGTCCGGCCGACAGCAGGGCGCGCTCGGCGGCGCGTGTCGCCAGATCGGATGTCAACTCGCCCTCGGCGGCAATATGGCGGCGACGGATGCCCGTTCGGCTGACGATCCACTCGTCCGAGGTGTCCAGCGACTTCGTCAGCTCTTCGTTGGTGAGGATCCGGTTCGGCAGATACGAACCGCAACCGCGGATGACCGAGCGAACGCGGTTCATCACAACGCCGCGCGCTTGCCATTGCCGTTCTTGTCGGCATAAAGGCAGATGAAGTCGTTCCTGATGCCTTCGTTGACGTGATCCGAAATCAACCCGATGGCTGTCCTGACGGCATTGGAGAAGCCGATGCTGTCGGTACCGCCATGGCTTTTGACGCAGATGCCGTTCAACCCCAGTAACATCGCGCCGTCGTAGCGGCGCGGGTCGACCTTGTCCCGCATGCGCTTGAGGGCGCGCGCCGCCAGCAGTCCACCGAGGCGGGCCATGATCGACTGCCGGAACGCTTCGCGGAGAAAATGGCTGTAAAGGCGGGCGGTTCCCTCCGCCGTTTTCAAAGCAATATTCCCACTGAAACCATCCGCTACAAACACATCAACGGTGCCTTCGGCAATATCGTTGCCCTCGACAAAGCCGTGAAAGCGAATCGCCAGCTTGCTATCTTGCAAGATCGCCGCCGCTTTTTTTATCGATTCTTTCCCCTTCAGATCTTCCTCGCCGATGTTCAGCAGACCGACCGAGGGTTTTTCGAGACGCAGCACTTTGCGCGCGAAGACTTCCCCCATCACCGCAAACTGCACGAGGTTATCGCAACTGCACTCGACGTTGGCGCCGAGATCGAGGATCACCGATTGGCCGACGCGCGTCGGAATCAGCGTGGCAATCGCTGGCCGATCCACACCGGGCAACGTCTTCAGCACGAACTTGGCCATCACCATCAACGCGCCAGTGTTCCCGGCGGATATGACGCCGGCCGCCTCACCGTTGGCCACGGCGTCGATCGCCCGCCGCATGCTTGAGTTCTGACCCGTCCGCAACGCCTGTGACGGCTTGTCGCCGCTGCCGATCACTTCCCAGGTGTCCCGAATCTCAATGCTGGAACGCAAGCGTTGGTAACGGCCCAGCAGCGGTTCGATCTCCTTGGCGCGGCCAAACAGCAGAAAGCGAACGTTCGGAAACGCATCGCGCAGCCGATTGAGCCCCGCGATGACCATTTTCGGCGCGGCATCGCCGCCCATCGCGTCGATGGAAAGGGTAAAGCCGGTGGACAACTGTATGGAATCCCATCGTTATGGGACGTGAACGCCCTGACCCAATGCACCGGCCCCGGCCAAGCTCGCCGATTGCCGAAAAAACCCCCGTTACGCCGCCCGCCGAAACCGGCTTATGGGCGCGGTCATACGCACGTTACGACCCGAGAGCAAGTATCTTGCCGCATCATTGTCGCCTGCTCAAGCGTTCCGCCAAGCCGGAAAACGGTCGCGAGCGGGGATCGTCCCGATTTTCCGGCGCCTCGGCCGACGCCACGGCCCCGGCTTCGCCCTCAGGCGTAACCAGCGCCGGTGATCTGGGATAATCGTCGATGCGCAGCGCAAGTTCTTCGGCGATGACCGCTCCGAGATCAAGACCCGCCGACGGCAGCGGATCGACCATGGGCTCCGCCTCGAGATCGAGAAAAATCTCTTCGGCCTCCGTCCCGTAGACGCCCCATTCGTCGTTCAGGCGCGCGCTATATCGGCGATCGAACGCAAAATCAAGATGTTGCGTAAACGGTGCGAGCGTCACGACACATCGCTGCACAACCTCGCCGGTGATGTCGCCGTGTACGATGACATCGATGGCGCCTTGCGCCGCCTCGATTGCCCCTTCCGCTCGCAAAGCCACCACCGCCTCGACCTTCAACCACTCTGCCAAGCGTCGCCGCTCGATGTCGGTGGTCTCGATTTGAAAGGTGCGCCCGTCCTCCCCGAGATGGTCGAGGGCGAAGACGCGCGTCAGTCCGGACCCGGTTATTTCGGACATCCCCCTGCTCCCCATCCTCCGGCCGGCGCCGCCGGGAATGCCAGCGTTCCCCGCAGCAGCTCGTCTGTGGCCGTCGCCTCGAGGTGATCGGCGACGTCGAACATGTAACCGGCGAACGCTTCCACCGCCATCGCGGCGGGGACCCCCGCCCGATAGACGTTGCGCACCAGCGCGTCGGCCAGACCGCGGCGGTCACCGGCATCCAGCGCTTCTCCATACGCTGCGAGCCGACCGTACAACGCCTGTGCCATTCCCTTGACGCGCTTGCCCACAGCCAGATCGCCCACCCCCATCTCCCGCAGATTCTCATCCATGTCGTCGAACATCAGATCGAACAGTGCCTGCGCCGTCGTTTCCGTAGCCGCATGATCGCGGCGCAGGCGACGCAGGACCAGGGCTGCGTGAACCATCAACACGTCAAACCGGCCGTCAGGCGTGTCGGGAACCGCGAGGTGCTCATAGAACCCGTGCCGTCGCGATTGCACCACGATGGCGCGATACAAGGCCGCGGCGGCCGCCGCACCGTCATCGGCGCGAGCCGCAGCCAAGCGGGAAAGCAGTCTTTTCAGCATGGCGATGGGGAACCCTTTCTCAGACCCCGTGGTTTGCTTTGCCCCCCGCCCGGCCTCGACCCCGCCGCCGCCGCCACCGGTGAAGGATGGTCTTGCCGGACCCCGAGCGGATACGCATCATACGCAGATGGACGAACAATCGAGCGAGTACCAGTCATCGCCATGACCGCCTCCGAAAAACCGCTCCGTCGGTCCGCGCTGCTCATGTTGGCCGCGGTTTTAAGTTGCACTGCCGGCTGTGCGAGCCGGACCTCGGTGCACGGCGATCCCATTGACGAGGTGCGGCTGTCGTCCATCGTCAAGGGAACACACACCCGCGGCGACGTTGCGGCGCTATTCGGCTCACCATCGTCAACCTCACCGTTCACCGACGGGACATGGTATTACATCAGCGCGCGAAAGGAAGGTTTTGCCTTCATCGCCGATGCGGAGGTGGAGCGACAGATCGTCACCGTTCGTTTCGATGAGCGCGGCGTCGTCGATGATATCCGGATTCTGACACTCGAAAACGGCCGCGTCGTCGATGTCGTCGACCGCGAGACCCCGAGCTTTGGCGAGGACCTGTCGATCCTTCAGCAGTTTCTCGGCAACGTCGGGCGCTTCGAGAAGGACACCACGCAACAGCGGCAGTGAGCACCGGTCCTGATCCGGCGTCTGACCGCATCGGCACGCACGGTGGCGTGGAACCCGGTAGCGTGTAGCTCCGAGAGCGAACAGGGCCCCGCAGGGGACTAACCCGCGGGGCCCATGACAGCGTCGCAGTCGACTGGCTCAGTGCGCGAGCATGGCGAGCAGCAACAACGCGACGATGTTGGTGATCTTGATCATCGGGTTGACCGCAGGTCCCGCCGTATCCTTGTAGGGATCGCCAACGGTATCACCGGTCACCGCGGCCTTGTGAGCGTCGGAGCCCTTGCCGCCAAACTTCCCATCCTCGATGTACTTTTTGGCGTTGTCCCAGGCACCGCCGCCCGCGGTCATCGAAATGGCAACGAACAGACCGGTGACGATGACGCCCAGAAGCATCGCGCCAAGTGCCGAGAAGGCCGCCGCCTTACCGCCGATCGCCAGGATGATGTAGAACAGAACGATCGGCGATAG
>JALOTH010000217.1 GCA_025458035.1 Rhodospirillales bacterium | reverse complement strand
CCCGCAAGCGTGCCCCGGACCCGATGAACAGACTAACGTGAACGGCGAGTCGGGTGACTGACGCACGCGGCGGGTCACGCGCCGCTTCGAATTGGAGCTGCTCTCCGGATCCGGGCTGGCCGCTTTGCCATCCAGGCATGCAATTTATGCATATCCACGAATATATGTTTCCGCATATAGTTGATCCATGGCGATCGATGTCGATGCGCTCATTCAGGCGCTTGCCGACGGGACGCGGCTGCGGGCTCTGGTGCTGCTGACACGCGAAGGTTCGCTTTGCGTTTGCGAGTTGACAGCGGCGCTGGGGGTCTCGCAGCCGAAGATGTCCCGGCATTTGGCGGCCCTGCGTGCACTCGATATCGTGGAAGACGCACGGCTCGCTAACCGCGTGTTCTATCGCGTTCATCCGGAGTTGCCGAGTTGGGCGCGCGGTGTCGTCGATCAGATCAGCTGCGGGATGATGGGCATTCCCGACCTGGTGACCGCCCGGCGCCGTCTGCAAGAGTTCCCCAACCGGCCGCGGCAGCGCGCGGAGTTTCCGACGGAACGGAGGTGAATTCAACCGAGACCGACAGAAAGCCGGAGACGCCGCTTCAATGGAGAGCGGACGAACGACGCTCTCAAGGAAAAGTGCCATGAACGGATTACTCTCGGACGTTCTGCACGTGGTCTACGGCGGTTTGGGAAATTTGGCCGCCTATGTGGCGGCACACGTTCTGTTGTGCCTGCTGCCGGCCTTCTTCATCGCCGGTGCGATGACGGCGCTGATTCCCACGGCAGCCGTCACCCGGTTTTTGGGGCGTCATTCGAGCAAGGCCGTATCCTACCCCGCTGCCGCCGCCGCCGGCTCCGTGCTCGCGGTGTGCTCCTGCACGATCGTGCCGCTTTTTGCCGGCATCTACAGGAAGGGTGCCGGGCTTGGGCCGGCGATCACCTTTCTGTTTTTCGCACCCGCCGCCAACATCCTTGCGCTGGTCTACACCGGGGGAATCCTGGGTCCCGACCTCGCGGTGGCCCGCTTGATCCTATCGCTGACGTTCGGCATCGGCATCGGCCTGATCATGGCGCTGATCTTTCGTGCCGACGATGTCGCGCACGATCTGGCGACCGACAGCCCCTTCGCCGCCAATGGCGAAGGTCAAGGGATGGGCCGCGCCCCGCTCCTCTTCCTGTTCGTCTGGGTCGCTCTGCTGCTGGCGGGTACGCTGAAGCTGGGCGTCCTCACCGGCCTCTATGCGGACTTCAATCTGCCGCTTGCCGATGCCCAGGCTTGGCAGGGACTCCTCGACCGGCTGGTGCCATACGACGCCGCCAAAGGCGAGGAGGGCGTGTCGGTGCAGGGCGCCGTACTGATCGCGCTGCTGGCGGCGATCGGGATCAGCGCCTGGCGCGGTCTCGAGAACATCCAGAACGGCGCCAACGCGTGGACCTGGTCGAGCCTCGTGTTGATCGCCGTGACGCTGCTGGTTGCGACACTGTCGGTGCAGGCCGCACCCGAAGGTTTGAATGTCGGTCTCACCGGCAAATTCTTCGGCGTCGCCTTCAGCCTCGCCGGCCTGTCGCTGATCGCTCGGCATGGCCTGTCGGCGGATCAACGGCGCGATTGGCTCTGGGAATCGTGGCGCTTCGTCAAGCAGATCTTCCCGCTGCTGGTGCTCGGCGTGTTCATCGTCGGCATGATCCGGGTGCTGATCCGTCCCGAGTGGATCGAGATGCTCGCCGGCACGAACTCCCTTTTGGGCAATCTCGCGGGCGTCGCGTTCGGCGTGTTCATGTACTTCCCGACCCTGGTGGAAGTGCCGATCGCCAAGATGTTTCTTGATCTCGGCATGCACCGCGGGCCGCTGCTGGCCTACCTGATGTCCGACCCTGAGCTCTCGCTGCAGAGCATTCTGATCATTTCCGCCGTCATCGGCCGCAAGAAGACGGCAACTTATGTCGGCCTGGTTGCGCTGTTCAGCGCGGCGGCCGGCCTTACCTACGGCGCCTGGGTCGATGGCACCTCGCTGGTGCTTCTCGCGCTGTGGCTCGCCGGTTTCATCGCGGTGCTGGCGGCGCTCTTGTCCTTCGTCAGTCGGCACACACCGTCGGCTTCACCGAAAGGAGTCTGATCATGGTGAGCATCAAGGTTCTGGGTCCGGGCTGTGCCAACTGCAGGAAGCTTGAGGACGTGGCGCGCGAGGCGGTGGCCACGCTCGGCATCGAGGCCGAAATCGCCAAGGTCACCGACATGAACGCGATCGTCGCCTACGGCGTGCTGAAGACGCCCGGACTGGTGATCAACGAAAAGCTGGTGTCGTCCGGCCGGATTCCCACCCCGGCTTCTGTGGTTGAATGGCTGCGCGCCGCTCAGCCGGCGTAGGCTGGAACAGCCGTCAGCGCATCCGGCGGGTCAACCTCCGCTTTGGAGCCGCCCTGCCCCGGCTGATCGGCGCGGCGCGGGCTGATCGCGGCCGGCGGGAGGGCGGTGGCCGCGAAATTGCAAGCTCGGCGACGTGCGGGCGGCCGGCTTCGCCGAACCCTGGGGCAAGCCGGCCCGCTTGCACGAAATTTGGGCCATCGATATAGCTGTTTGGCCATATCGTCAGCGCGAGGGCCCGCAACGCACCGGGAGCGTGATCATGCCGTGCAACCGCCGTGCCGTCATCGCCGCCGCTGTCGCCGCCGCGTTCGGCCTCGCGCCGCCGTCCCCGGCAGGCGCCGAGGAGCCGCCGGTGATCGCCGCCGCCGCCAGCCTGAAGTTCGCCCTCGAAGAGATCGCCGCCCAGTTTCGCGCCGATGAGGGACGGGAGCTGAGACTGGCCTTCGGCTCCTCCGGCAACGTCACGCGGCAGATCAAGCAGGGCGCGCCGTTTGAGATGTTCCTGTCCGCCGACGAGGAGTCCGTCTTCCATCTGGCGGACGGGGGCA
>JALOTH010000014.1 GCA_025458035.1 Rhodospirillales bacterium | reverse complement strand
CGGCCCGATCATCTGGAAAACCATCGCCGAGCACCGGGTCAGCCACTTCTGCGGCGCACCCATCGTCCTGAACATGGTGCTGAACACGGCGGAAGCGGAGCGGGCGCCCTTTGATCATAAAGTGAACGTGATGACGGCGGCGGCGCCGCCACCGGCGTCGACGCTGGAGGCGATGACCGAGACCTATGGCCCGGCGGTGGTCTGCGCCTGGCACGACGAATGGAACGCGCTGCCGATGGAGGAGCAGGCTCAGCTCAAGTCGCGCCAGGGCATCCGCTACCCGGGCCTGGAGAAGCTCGACGTCGTCGACCCCGCGACGCTGGAGCCGGTGCCGGCGGACGGCGAGAGCATCGGCGAGGTGGTGTTCGCCGGCAACGTGGTGATGAAGGGCTACCTTAAGGACTCGAAGGCCACCGCCGCGGCGTTCGCCGGCGGCTGGTTCCATTCCGGCGATCTCGGCGTCATGCACGCCGATGGCTACATCCAGCTTAAGGACCGGTCGAAGGACATCATCATCTCCGGCGGCGAGAACATCTCCTCCATCGAGGTGGAGAACGTGCTGGCCAAGCACCCCGCCGTGCTGCTCGCCGCCGTCGTCGCCCGCCCCGACGAGAAATGGGGGGAAAGCCCGTGCGCCTTCGTCGAGCTGAAGCCGGGACATGAGCACGGGATCACGCCGGACGCGCTGATCGCCTTCTGCCGCCAGCACCTCGCCCACTTCAAGTGCCCCAGGCACGTCGTCTTTGCCGAGCTGCCGAAAACCTCCACCGGCAAGATCCAGAAATTCAAACTGCGCGAGCAGGCGAAGGGGCTCGGCTGACGCCGCAGCGGAAACGATGCCGCCGGCCGGGCTGGCTGGAGACCGGCGCCGGCTTCGTCACTCCATCGGTGTTCGTGTCGCTGAGCGGTCTTCCCGTGGCGGCTTCCTCGCCATGGCGGGGGGACCTTCGCCCGGCCATCCACGTTGACGCTTTTTGGTTATATGCGCTAATATTAATGCTGTTTTTAACCAATTAGTTGAGATAAGGAGTGGGGGATGAGCAAGCGCGAACCCGCCGGCCGTCTGGCCCGCATGCTGGCGCTCGCCAGCGCAGCGACGATCGCAGCGAGTTATCCGGCCGTTTCGGTGACTGCGGAGGAGATGATCCCCGTTGCCGGCTTGAACGCGCCGGTGTTTCTCAACCGCGACGACAACGGCGTCATGCACATCCAAGCGGTCGACGAGGCCAGCATGGCGTTCGCGCAGGGCTACGTGCACGCCCGCGATCGCTTATTCCAGATGGACCTGCTCCGCCGCACCGCCAGCGGCACCCTTGCGGAACTGCTGGGTCCGAGCGTCCTCGCCGACGATGTGATGCTGCGCACGATTGGCCTGCGGCGGGCCGCGGAACGGACGCTGCCGCTGCTCAGCGACGAGGTGCGAAACGCGCTGGACGCCTACGCGCGCGGCGTCAACGCCTATCGCGCGGCAAACCCGCCACCCCTCGAATACGCGCTGCTGGAGCTGTCCACCGTCGCGGAATGGACGGCGCTCGACAGCGTGGCCATCGCCAAGCTGATCTCCTTTCAGCTGTCCATCGATCTGGACGACATCGACCGAACGAAAGCGCTGCTGACCTACCGGGCCGCCCTCAACGATGCGCAGCACCCGACACGGGGCGACGACTTGTTTTTCCAGGATCTGTGGCGGGTCGCGCCGTTCGAGGCGGTGGCGACCGTGCCGACGCCGCCGTCGCCGGCCGGGCTTTCCACCCGCGAACGCCGAACAGCGGCGTCGGTTCTCGACGACAAGGTGCTGAGCCTGACCCGTGCTTGGCAAGATCGGCTGCATGGGGCGCCCCGGTTCAACCGGATCGTCACCGCGCGGGCGGCGGGCGCCGGCAGCAACGCGTTCGCCGTCAGCGGCCGCCTGACCGGGGACCGGAAGCCGCTGCTGGCCAACGATCCCCACCTCGACCTCGGGGTGCCGTCCATCTTCTATCCGATCCGTCTGCGCACCCAGCTGGCGGGCTTCGATGTGCGCGGCGCCAGCTTCGCCGGCGTGCCCTACGCGGTGCAGGGGATCAACCCGTTCCTCGCCTGGGGGGTGACCACCAGCGGTGCCGACGTCACCGATATTTATCAGGAGCAGCTCGTTCCCGATCCGAGCTTGCCAAGCGGCCTGAGCACGGTCTTTGCGGGCCAGCCGGAACCGGTTCAAGCCATCCCCGAGCAGTATCGCTTCAACGTCATCGGCGACGGGGCTCTCGACAACTCCCTGCTCCCGCCCGCGGGTTCGGTTCCCGCGGCGACGCTGATCGTGCCGCGGCGCAACAACGGACCGATCATCGAGGCCGATTTGGCAACCGGCGCGGCGCTCAGCCTGCAATGGACCGGCTTCGGCCCGACCTTCGAGCTCGAAGCCTTCCGCGGCTTCAATCGGGCGAGGAACCGGGCGGAGTTCGAGCGGGCGCTGCAACGCTTCGATACCGGCTCGCAGAATTTCCTCTATGCCGACCGCGCCGGCACCATCGCCTATTACCTGTCCGGCGAGATCCCGCTGCGCGAGGACCTGGAAAAGGGCGTGCCGATCATGCCGCCGTTCCTGATCCGCAGCGGTCTCGGCGGGCAGGAATGGGTGCTCGATCCGGCGCCGCCGCCGGGTCAGGCGAAGGACCGGGCGATTCCCTATGCGATCCTTCCCGCGAGTGAAATGCCGCGGGCGATCAACCCGCCAGCGGGCTACCTGCTCAGCGCCAACAACGATCCCCTGGACGATACCTTCGACAACGACGCGCTCAACCAGCTTCGCAAGCGGGGCGGCATCCGCTACATCAGCGCCGATTACAACATGGGTATCCGGGCCAAGCGCATCGACGAGATGATCGGCGAACGGATCGCGCCGAGGGGGATGTCGTTCGAGGATCTTCAGGAGATTCAGGCGGATGTCGTGATGCTCGATGCGAAGATCTTCGTACCGCAGCAGATCCTGCCGGCGTTCGATGGCGTCAACGCATCGTCGCACCCGACGCTGCGGGCGCTGGCCACTGACCCTCGCGTGGCCGAGGCGGCGGAGCGGCTGCGGAGGTGGGACTTTACCGCCCCGACCGGCGTAGCTGACGGCTTCGATGCCGCCGACATGGACGGGCAACCGGGCCCGGTGTCACCCACCGAGATCGAGCACAGCATTGCCGCGACCATCTATTCGCTGTGGCGCTCGCACATGGTGGCCAACACCATCGACCGGACGCTGGCGGATCTGGGCGGCCTGCCGCGACCGCGTTCGCGCTATGCCATCCGCGCCCTTCGCCACCTGCTCGATACCTTCGAGGCCACGCAGGGCAAGGGTGCGTCGGGGATCGATTTCTTCACGGTTGCGGGCGTCGACGATCCGGCGACCCGCCGCGACATCCTCATTCTGCAAAGCCTGCGCGATGCGTTGGATCGCCTCGCGTCCGCCAGCTTCGCGCCGGCGTTCGGCGGATCGCCGAACCAGGACAACTATCGCTGGGGCCGGCTGCACCGGCTGGAGGTCAACCATCCCTTGGGCGGGCCGTTCAGCCTGACGTCCGCCGAGGGGCCGTTCCCGCCACCGTTCCCGGGCCTGCCCGGCATTCCGGTTGACGGCGGCTTTGAGGTTGTCGACCGATCGACGCACGATGTCCGCGCCGGCCTTGCCAAGTCGGAGCCGGCGGAAGAGGCGAAGGCGGTCAACGACTTCGTCTATGACTACGGTGCCGCGCAACGTTTCGTCGCCCGCCTTGACGGACGCGGCAACCGCACCGAAAACGCCCTGCCGGGGGGTGTCAGCGGCGTCCTCGGCTCGCCCTTCTACGACAACCTGTTCGGCCCGTGGCTGACCAACGATACCTTCGACCTTTCGCCGTGCCCCGGCCATTGCGGCACGCCCGAAATGCTCGTCCCGGCAGCGGCGCCGTAAACGGCGACCCTGTCCGACGGCCCGTTACGCCCGGCCGGGTCCTGCCGGCCGGGTGGGGCGGCAAAGCGCTCTCGCCGCCGCCCCGCCGCTGCGCTATGAGGAGCGGCGGAATGCCGGCCGCCGCCGGCGGCGGTGAAGGGCGAGGGCATGGCACTGAGAGCGCGGCGCATCGAGAACCTCATCGCCATGGTCATCCTTGGCGTCATCGCCCTCGGCTGCCTGACCGTGCTGAGGCCGTTCCTGGCCGCGCTGACCTGGGCGCTCATCCTCAGCATGAGCACCTGGCCCACCTACCGCTGGATCGAGGACAAGCTGGACGGGCGGCGCACCCTGGCCGCCGCCATCATGACCCTGCTCGTCGCCATCGCGCTGCTGCTGCCGCTGGTGCTGGTCGGCACGCAGCTGGCGGAGCAGGTGACCAGCCTTGCCGCCTGGCTCAACGAACACCTGGCGCGCGGTCTGCCGGGACCGCCGCCGTGGGTGACCGACCTGCCGCTGATCGGCGAGCATATCTATGAAGTCTGGACGGAGGTCAGCTCCGACTCCGGCGCCCTTACCTCCGAATTGCAGCCCTACGTCGGCACCATCTCGAAGGCGTTGCTGTCGCTGGCGACGCGCATCGGCGGCGACCTTCTGGAACTGACGATCAGCGTGCTCACCACCTTCTTTTTCTATCGGGATGGCGCGTCGGCGGCGCGGCGGGCGACGGCGCTGCTGGAGCGGATTTCCGCCGGCCGCGCCGTGCATTTCCTCACCGTCGCCGAAAACACGATGACCGGCGTCGTCTATGGCATCATCGGCACTTCGCTGGCGCAGGGCATCCTCGCCGGTCTCGGCTTCTGGGTGGCTGGCGTGCCCGGCGCCTTTTTCCTCGGCCTCACCACCTCGGCGGCATCGCTGGTGCCGATGGGGCCGCCGCTGATCTGGCTGCCGGCCTCCGTCTGGCTGATGCAGAGCGAACCGTACTGGGGTGCCGCCCTGTTCTTCTGGGGGCTGCTGGTGGTCAGTACGGTGGACAACATCATCAAGCCGCTGTTCATCCACCGCGGCAGCGCGCTGCCGTTGCTGCTGGTGCTGCTCGGCATCTTTGGCGGCGTCCTCAGCTTTGGCTTCCTCGGGATTTTCATCGGTCCGGTGCTGCTCGCCATCGGCTACGCCCTGATCAAGGAATGGGCGCCCGACGAGCCGCCGACGAAGAAGCCGGGCAAGGCGCTGGTCGCGCCCGCAGCCGGCGAAACAACCAGCCCCGCCGGCGTAGGCCCGCCAACGTAGGCGCGCCCGTGCCGGCACCGGGCGGGGCGTCCGCCAGGCTGGCGGATAAACCGGATAAACATCGCGGCAATTAACGCAGCCGGGGGTTTTCCGTCCGGTGTCATTTTGGTAAACTTTAAAAGAAAAAGTCGTGAAATGGATGGTGCCGGGGTCCGGTTCGCCCGGCCCTTAATGCAGTTGAGGTGCGGCGGCAGCGAAGGCTGACGAGAGCGCTCTGAACACTGGGAAGGTAGAGGAAATCGCGCTGGCACGGTTACGTCAGCGCGATTTTTTTCTCACGGCCGACTTGGCGGCGCGGTGGGCGGCGCGGTGGGCGGCGCGGTGGGCGCCGGCGGCGGGATGCCGTCAGGCGGCGCGGCCGTGGCAGTGCTTGTACTTCTTGCCCGAACCGCAGGGGCAGGGGGCATTGCGCGGCGTGCGCTGCCAGGTCTCGGGATTGGCGGCGTCGAACGCCGCGTTGACGCTGGGGCGGGTGGTGGTGATGGTATCGCCGTCCGGTGGCGCCATCGGGTCCTCGCCGCCCACCGCCCAGGACGGCGCCGGATGGCTCTCGTGCATCGGCGCCTGCGACGGCGGCGGCGCGAAGGCATCGGGAGCTGGCGAGACCTGCAGCTCGACGCGGGCCAGCACCTGGGTAACCCGCTCCCGTAGCCGCTCCAGCATCGCCTCGAACAACGCGAAGGCTTCCCGCTTGTATTCGTTCAGCGGATCGCGCTGGCCGTAGGCGCGCAAGCCGATGCCCTGGCGCAGGTGGTCGAGGGCCAGCAGATGTTCCTTCCAGATCTGGTCGAGAAGCTGCAGCAGCAGGCTCTTTTCCACCATGCGCATGATGTCGGGGCCGTAGTTGGCCGCCTTCTCCGCCATCTTCGCATCGACCGCCTGCTGCAACCGCTGGCGGATCTCCTCATCGGCGATCCCTTCCTCCTTTGCCCAATCCGCGAACGGCAGGTCGAGACCGAAGATGGTCTGCGCTTGCGTGTGCAGGCCGGCCACGTCCCACTGTTCGGCATAGGCCTCCTTCGGGATGTGCTTGCCGATCAGCTGTTCGACGACATGGCTGCGCATCTCCAGCACCGTGTGCTGCACGTCGTCCACCTGCATCAGTTCGCGCCGCTGCTCATAGACGACTTTGCGCTGGTCGTTCATGACGTCGTCGAACTTGAGCAGGTTCTTGCGGATCTCGAAGTTGCGCGCCTCGACCTTCTGCTGCGCCTTCTCCAGCGCCTTGTTCACCCAGCGGTGGGTGATCGCCTCGCCCTCCTCCAGCCCGAGGC
Organism: Rhodospirillales bacterium; assembly: GCA_025458035.1. GTDB lineage: Bacteria > Pseudomonadota > Alphaproteobacteria > Rhodospirillales > Defluviicoccaceae > Defluviicoccus. The sequence goes on along the minus strand of JALOTH010000014.1, from coordinate 25,046 downwards.
GCTGCAGCATGCCGTCGATCCGCTGCGAGCCGAAGATCCGCATCAGATCGTCTTCGAGGCAGAGGAAGAACTTCGACGCGCCAGGGTCGCCCTGGCGGCCGGAGCGGCCGCGCAACTGGTTATCGATCCGCCGGCTTTCGTGCCGCTCGGTGCCGATGATGAACAGACCGCCGGCGGCGATCACCTTTTCCCGGTCGGCGGCAACCTCGGCGCGGATGCGCTCCTTCGCCGCGTCGTCGTCGGGATTGGCAACCTCCTGGCGGATGCGCATCTCGGGGTTGCCGCCCAGCTGGATGTCGGTGCCTCGGCCGGCCATGTTGGTGGCGATGGTGACGGCGCCGGACGCACCGGCCTGGGCGACGATGAACGCCTCCTGTTCATGATAGCGGGCGTTCAGCACCCGGTGCGGAATACTTTTCGACTTGAGCATCTGGGACAGGTGCTCGGATTTCTCGATGCTGACGGTGCCGACGAGGACCGGCTGGCCGCGGCTGCGGCAATCCTCGATCTCGGCGACGATCGCTTCGCTCTTTTCCGCCGTCGTGCGATAGACCTCGTCATCGAAATCCTGGCGGATGCACGGCACGTTGGTGGGGATGTCGATGACTTCGAGCTTGTAGATCTCGGCGAACTCCCCCGCCTCCGTCATCGCCGTGCCGGTCATGCCGGCGAGCTTCGGGTAGAGGCGGAAGTAGTTCTGGAAGGTGATCGACGCCAGCGTCTGGTTTTCCTGCTGAACCGCGACCTGTTCCTTCGCTTCCAGCGCCTGATGCAGTCCTTCCGAGTAGCGGCGCCCCTCCATCATCCGGCCGGTGAACTCATCGATGATGACGACGCGGCCATCCTTGACGATGTAGTCCACGTCCCGGGTGAACAGTTTGTGCGCGCGCAGGGCCTGGTTGGCATGGTGGACGAGGGAGATGTTGACGAGGTCATAGAGATTGCCCTGCGTCAGCAGGCCGTGGCTGCGCAGCAGGTCCTCGAGGCGCTCGGTGCCGATCTCGGTGAAGGTGACGGAGCGCGCCTTCTCGTCCTTTTCGAAGTCCTCGTCAGCGAGATGCGGAATCAGGACATTGATCTTGATGTAGAGGTCGGTCGAGTCCTCGGCGGGACCGGAGATGATCAGCGGCGTGCGCGCCTCGTCGACCAGGATCGAGTCCACCTCGTCAACGATGGCGTAGTTGAAGGGGCGGTGGACCATGTCCTCCAGCCGGAATTTCATGTTGTCGCGTAAGTAATCGAAGCCGAGTTCGTTGTTGGTGCCATAGGTGACGTCGCAGCCGTAGGCGGCGCGGCGCTCCGCATCGCTCAGCCCCTGTACGATGCAGCCCGTGGTCAGACCGAGAAACCCGTAGACCGCGCCCATCCACTCCGCATCGCGGCGGGCGAGGTAATCGTTGACGGTGACGACGTGCACGCCGCGCCCGGTCAGCGCATTCAGGTAGACCGGCAGCGTGGCGACCAGCGTCTTGCCTTCGCCCGTTTTCATCTCCGCGATCATCCCGCGGTGGAGGATGATGCCGCCCAGCAGCTGTACGTCGAAATGGCGCTGGCGCAAGGTGCGCTTGGCCGCTTCGCGCACCGTCGCGAAGGCGTCCACCAGCAGCTTGTCGAGGCTTTCGCCGTTGGCCGCCCGGTCCTTCAGCCACGGCGTTCGCGCCCGCAGAGCCTCGTCGTCGAGCGCCGCCAGCTCGGCTTCGAGCGCGTTGATCGCCTGCACGTCCTTCTTCAGCGGCTTGAGATAACGGTCATTGGCGCTGCCAAACAGGCGGCGGGCGATGCTTCCGAACATGAGGCGGCCTCAGAGACGATGGAGGGGCGGCGAACGCATGAAGGATCGCGGAAACGCGAACGCGGTGCCGGGCATCAATAATCCTTGTCGCGGGAAAGGCCGCGGGAACTTCTCGCGCCGAATACGCGCCTTTCCACCTGAGAAGTAGCGGTGGCGCCGGCCCGTGTCAATTCCCGCCCCGCCGCCGATCCCGATCGCCGCCGCGGGGCCGGCGGCTTGGCGCGGGCGGCACCGGCGATGCGGATCGCCGTCGGCGACAGAAAATCATCACGGGAGTTCCATGCCAGCGAAATCATCGTGTAACGGGTCCGTGATACCCGCTGCCGACGGGTGACGGGGACAGCCGGCAGAGGAGTTGGCGAGATGTTCGATACCGCGCAACTGTTCAACGCGATGCTGCAAAATGCCTTCCGCGGTACGCCGCTGGCGGCGGTGATGAGCGGCGTGAACGCCTCGGGTGTTGCCGCCGCCGATGGCGTGGCGCTGCTCGCCAACCTGAGCCGCGCCATCACCGGCGTGGCACCGGCAGCGGCGGGCGCGACCATCCACGACGAGGACGCCAAGGCGCTGCTGCTGGCGAAGGCGATGATCGCGGCGGCGAAGGCCGACGGCACCATCGACGAGGACGAACAGCTGAACATCCTCAACAGCCTCGCGGAGGCCGGCGTCAGCGCGGCGGCGCGGTCGTGGGTCGAACAGGAAATGGCGGCGTCGATGGACCTCGACGCGCTGGTCGCCGAGGTCAGCGACCCGCAGTTGGCAAGCGAAGTGTTCACCGCCTCGCTGATGGCGATCACCGTCGACACCGATGCGGAGCGCAGCTACCTGGCGGAACTGGCCGCGCGCCTTGGCTTGCGCCGCCCCGCCGCCGAGGCGGCCTAGCCGCGTTCGCTTCGCGGCTTCACCGCGTGGTGGCGGCGGCCGCGATTTAGTAAAGACCCAGCATCAGTTGAGCGGTCTCCGACATCCGGTCCTGCGTCCACGGCGGATCCCAGACCAGGCGCACGTCAACCTCACCGACGCCGTCGACCGCCGCCACCGCCTCGGCGACCTGTTGCGGCAGTTGGCCGGCGACCGGGCAGGCCGGCGCGGTCAGCGTCATGTCGATGGATACGTTGCCGTCGTCGGCGACATGCAGCCGGTAAATCAGCCCGAGATCATAGATATTGACCGGAATCTCCGGGTCATGCACCGACTTCAGGGCGTCAACGATCTCCTCGTCGGTGGCTTGCGGCGCCCCCGCCGGCAACGGCGTGCCGGCGATGGCGACCATGTCGGCCTCGTCGCGCTTTCCCTCGTCGCTGTATCCGGGCATGAAATTCATCAACGTCAGTCCGTCCATCGGCGGCGCCATCGACCTTACTCCGTTGTCGCGCCGGATTCACCTGCCAGTGCGGCGTTCAGGGTGTGCCAAGCCAGCGTCGCGCACTTCACGCGGATGGGGAAGGCGCGAACGCCCTCCAGCGCCTGCAACCGCTCAAGGGCGTCGCGATCGTCCCCGTCGGCGGTATCGGGATCAAAGCTGTCGTCGGTGCACATCCGCTGAAACGCCGCGAACAGCCGTTCCGCATCGGCGACGCTGCGCCCCTTGACCACCTCCGTCATCAGCGAGGCGGACGCCACGGAGATGGCGCAGCCCTTGCCCTGAAACGCCACGTCGGCGATCCGCCCGTCGGCGCCGACGATGAGGAACACCGTCAGCGCATCGCCGCACATCGGATTGTGGCCGTGGGCAAAGCCGGTGGGATGCTCGATCAGCCGGAAGTTGCGGGGCGACCGGCCGTGATCCAGGATCACCTCCTGATAGAGTTCCCGCAGATCGCCGTTCATGCCGGAAACAACTCCCGCACCGCCGCCAGCGCCTCGGTCAGGGCATCGACCTCCGCCATCGTGTTGTACAGCGCGAACGACGCCCGTGCCGTCGCCGCCACGCCGAAGCGATCCATCACCGGCTGCGCGCAGTGGTGGCCGGCGCGGATGGCAACCCCGTACTGGTCGACGATGGTGCCGATGTCGTGGGGATGCACGCCATCCATGACGAACGAGACGATCGCCGCCTTCTCCGGGGCGGTGCCGATGATGCGCAGTCCCGGCACCTCGCCGAGCCGCCGCGTCGCATAGGCGAGCAGCGCGTCCTCGTGGGCGTGCACGGCGGCGAGGCCGAGGCCCGTCAGGTAGTCGACGGCGGCGCCCAGCCCCACCGCTTCGGCGATCGCCGGCGTGCCCGCCTCGAAGCGGTGCGGCGGCTTCTTGAAGGTGGTTTTGTCGAAGCTGACCGAGGCGATCATCTCGCCGCCGCCCTGGTAGGGTGGCATCTCCGCCAGCACCTCGCCACGTCCCCACAGCACGCCGACGCTGGTCGGCCCGTAAAGCTTATGGGATGACAGCGCGTAGAAATCCGCCCCCAGTTCGCGCACGTCAACGGGATAGTGGGGCACCGCCTGACAGCCGTCGATGAGCACGAAGGCGCCGGCCCGATGCGCTTCGCGGACGATTTCGGCGACCGGGTTGACGGTGCCGAGGGCGTTGGAGACGTGGGCGATCGACACCAGCCGGGTGCGCGGGCCGAGCAGGGCGCGGTAGGCGTCGAGCTTGAGCACGCCGTCGTCGTCGATGGGAACGACGCGCAGGATGATGCCCTTTTCCTCGCGCAGCAGCTGCCAGGGGACGATGTTGGCGTGGTGCTCCATCTCCGAGATCACCACCTCGTCGCCCGCGGCGAGGTAGCGGCGGCCCAGCGATCCGGCAACGAGGTTGATCGCCTCGGTGGCGCCGCGCACGAACACGATCTCGTCGGCGCTGCCGGCGTTGAGGAAACGGGCCACCTTCTCGCGCGCCGCCTCGAACACCACCGTCGCCCGCTGGCTCAGCGTGTGCACGCCGCGATGGACGTTGGCGTAGGTCGTCTCATAGACGTCGCGCATGGCGTCCAGCACCAGCGTCGGCTTTTGCGCGCTCGCCGCATTGTCGAGGTACACCAGCGGCCGGCCGTTGATCCGCTGCTTGAGGATGGGGAAGTCGGCGCGCGCCCGCTCCACATCGAAACGGCCGCGATTGTCGGCGAGGGACACGGCGGCGAGCGTCATCGCTGCGGCCCTCCCGGTGCGGCGAACCAGCGGCGCGCGTGGGCGAACAGCGCCGCGCGCACGGCATCGTCGGTGACTTCGTCGAAGACGTCGACGAGGAAGCCCTCGATCAGCAGCCGGCGGGCCTGTTCCTCCGGGATGCCGCGGCTGCGCAGGTAAAACAGCTCGTCGGCATCCAGTTGGCCAGCCGCCGCGCCGTGCGAGCATTTCACGTCGTCGGCATAGATCTCCAACTCCGGCTTCTGGTCCACTTCCGCCGCATCGGACAGCAGCAGCGCCTTGCTGAGCTGGTGGCCGTCGATCTTTTGCGCGCCGCGGTGAACGACGATGCGCCCCTGAAAGACACCGCGGGAGGCGCCATCGAGGACGCCCTTGAACACCTCGCGGCAGCTCGTGTGCGGCGCCCGGTGTTCGATGATCGTCGTCGTGTCGCAGTGCTCGCGATCGCGCAGCAGGTAGGCGCCCGCCAGCACGCAGGCCGCTCCCGGCCCATTCAGCGACACGGTCACTTCGTTGCGGGTCAGGCGGCCGCTGGCGGTGAGGGTGAACGCTTCATAGCGCCCATCGGCGGCGACGGAAACGAACCGGCTGGCGATGTGGTAGGCGGTGGCGCCCTCCGTCTGCACGATGACATGGCGCAGTCGCGCGTGCTCGCCGATCGTGATCTCCCCGACGTGGTTGGCGAGATAGCAGCCGTCGCCGCCGCCGGCGTGCACCTCGATCAGCGTCGCCGAACTGCCGGCGGCGAGTTCGATGCGGTGGCGGGGATGCGATGCCGTCGCCGCCTCGCCGAGGCCGCCGATGAACACGAGTTCGACGGGGCGGTCGACGGCGATCCCCGGGGCAGTGCTGAGCCGCAGCCCGTCGCTCGCCAGGGCGGCGTTCAGGGCCACCATTGGCGATGGCTCGCCGGCGGCACCGAGCTCCGCCGCGGCGTCGGCTGCGGACAGCCAGTCGGCCAGCCTGCCGACATCGAGCCCCGCCGCCGGAGTGCAGGCGGACAACGCCGGCTGAAGCACGCCGTCGGCGAAGACCAGGCGATGGCCGGGCTGATCGGCGAGCTGCGGCAGCGGATGGTCGTCAGCCAGCCGGAGGTCAGCGGCGGCGGGCTGGAAGTCGATCCCTTGCAGCGAGCTGAGGTCCGTATACTTCCAGGCCTCAAGACGGCGCGTCGGCAATCCGCAGGCGGCGAACCGCCGCAGCGCGGTCGCTCGCCAGCCGTTAGCGCCATCGGCCAGCGAGGCCGGCGCGCCAAGGCCGGCGACCGCCGTAACGATTGGCGCCGGGATCGGCGTTGAGATCGGCAGTGCTGCCATCGCCGTCATGCCGCTGGCGCCAGGTAATCGGCGTAGCCCGTGCGTTCCACCTCCCGCGCCAGGTCTTCGCCGCCGGAGCGGACGATGCGCCCGCGCGCCAGAATATGCACGCGGTCGGGAACGATGTAGTCGAGCAGCCGCTGGTAGTGGGTGATGACGACGAAACTGCGGTCGGGCGCCCGCAATCCGTTCACGCCATCGGCGACGATGCGCAAGGCATCGACGTCGAGGCCGGAGTCGGTTTCATCGAGGATGGCAAGGCGTGGTTCGAGAAGGGTCATCTGCAGCACTTCGTTGCGCTTCTTTTCGCCGCCGGAGAAGCCGGTGTTCACCGACCGCTTCAGCATCTCGTCGGTCATGCCGAGGAGCTTCATCCGCGCGCGCGCCGACTTCAGGAACTGCATGGCGTCGAGCTCATCGAGGCCGCGCGCCTTGCGCACCGCGTTCAGCGACTGCCGGAGAAAGGTGGCATTGGCGACGCCCGGGATCTCCACCGGGTATTGGAAGGCGAGGAAGAGGCCGGCGGCGGCCCGCTCCTCCGGCGCCATCGCCAGCAGGTCCTGGCCATCCAGCTGAACGCGGCCGGCGGTCACGTCATAGCCGTCGCGACCGGCCAGCACGTAGGACAGCGTGCTTTTCCCTGACCCGTTCGGTCCCATGATGGCGTGCACTTCGCCCGGCCCGACGTCCAGGTCGAAGCCACTGAGAATAGACCGGCCGTCGACCGCGACGTGGAGGTTTTCGATGGTCAGCATGGCTTGCCCGTCCAAGTTTCTGGGATCATCCGCCGCCCTCAGCCGACGCTGCCTTCGAGGCTGATCGCCACCAGCTTTTGCGCCTCCACCGCAAATTCCATCGGCAGCTGCTGCAGCACCTCGCGGCAGAAGCCGTTGACGATGAGAGCCACCGCCTCTTCCTCGGCGATGCCGCGCTGGCGGCAGTAGAACAGCTGATCGTCATTAATCTTCGAGGTCGTCGCCTCGTGCTCGACCATCGCCGTCCGGTTGCGCGTTTCGATGTACGGAACGGTGTGGGCAGCGGATCGGTCACCGATGAGCAGGGAGTCGCACTGCGTATGGTTGCGGGCACCGGCGGCTTTGGCGGCGATGCGCACCAGGCCGCGATAGGTCTGGGCGCCGTGGCCGGCGGAAATGCCCTTGGAAATGATGCGCGAGCGGGTGTTGCGGCCAAGATGGATCATCTTGGTGCCCGTATCCGCCTGCTGATAGTTATTGGTGATGGCGATGGAGTAGAACTCGCCGACGGAGTTATCCCCCTGCAAGATGCAGCTGGGGTATTTCCAGGTGATCGCCGAACCCGTTTCCACCTGCGTCCATGAGATCTTCGAATTGCGGCCGCGGCAGGCGCCGCGCTTGGTGACGAAGTTGTAGATGCCGCCCTTGCCGTTTTCATCGCCGGGATACCAGTTCTGCACCGTCGAATACTTGATCTCGGCGTCGTCCAGCGCCACCAGCTCGACGACGGCGGCGTGCAGCTGATTTTCATCGCGCATCGGCGCGGTGCAGCCTTCGAGGTAGCTGACATACGAGCCGCGGTCGGCGATGATCAGCGTGCGCTCGAACTGCCCGGTCTTGGCGGCGTTGATGCGGAAGTAGGTGGACAGCTCCATCGGGCAGCGCACCCCCTCCGGCACGTAGACGAACGAGCCGTCGGTGAACACCGCCGAATTCAGCGTCGCATGCTTGTTGTCCGTGTAGGGAACGACGCTGCCGAGGTATTTGCGGATCAGCTCGGGGCAGCGCTGGATGGCTTCGGAGATCGAACAGAAGATGACGCCGTACTCTTCCAGCTTCTTCTTGAAGGTGGTCGCCACCGACACGCTGTCGAACACCGCATCGACGGCGACGCCGGCGAGGATTTCCTGTTCCTTCAGTGGAATACCCAGCTTTTCGTAGGTCTTGCGCAGTTCCGGATCGATCTCGTCGAGGCTCTCCGGCCGCTTGCCCACCTTGGGCGCCGAGTAGTAGTAGGCGTCCTGATAATCCAGCGGCGGGAACGAAACCTTTGCCCATTGCGGCTCCGGCATCTCCAGCCAATGACGGAACGCCTTCAGCCGCCAGTCCAGCAGCCACTCAGGCTCATTCTTCTTCGCCGAAATGAAGCGGACGATGTCCTCGTTCAAGCCTTTCGGCGCGGTATCCGCCTCAATATCGGTAACGAAACCGTACTTGTATTTTTCGCCGGCGAGGGCTTCGACCGCGTCGCGCGTCGCCTGCACCGCACTATCCATCGCTTCACTGCCTCTCATCGCCCTATCCGCACCCGCCGCCATTGGCGAACGCTTATCCTGCCAACCCCGCGCCGGCCATCGCCTCCGGTTGCCGTTCGCCCCAGAGGACAGCCGCCGGCGACACCAGTTCCGCCAGCGTGACCGCGGCGAACGCCTTGCTGACGGCGTCGTTGACCAGGCGAAAGCCCCGCTGTGACGGGCAGATCCGCTCCACTTCGCAGTGCCCCGGCCCGAACTCCAGGCACTGGGTCAAGGCGATCGGCCCCTCGACCGCGGACACGATATCCGCAAGGGTGATGTCTTCCGCCGCCCGCGCCAGACGGTAGCCGCCCTTGGCGCCGCGCAGGGCTTCGAGCAGTCCGGCCCGCGCCATCGCCGACAACAGTTTGCTGACGGTGGGCAAGGGCAGTCGCGAAACGGCGGAGAGATCGTGCGCCGTCACCACCGCGCTGCGCTCGCTGGCGAGTTGCACCATCAGCACGACACCGTAATCGGCCAAGCGGGACAATCTGATCATTGCCGGTCCAAACAAGACTAAATCGCTCCGAATTCATATGGCACCCTGCTGTCGCCCGTCAACCGCAAAGCGCGGCACCTTCCGCCGACGTCGCGTCGCCCACCATCGCCTGGCCCCGCCGCCGTCGCCGCGTCCGTCATGCCGCCTCGGCGTGATGCAAGGACGGAACCAACCCGAGGGTCGATGGCGGCGACGGGACACCGGAACGGCCGGGCCGTGGCGCGAATGCGACATAAGCGCAGGCGGCCCGGTCGATCCGCCCCGCAATCACCGACGTAGAGGAAACACAAATCGCCTAATCGCCGGAAGCAGGGCGAAAATCCTGGACCACAGATCGCGCGAAGCGATATTCGATGTCGCGGGTGCGACAATTCCCATGAAGGAGCGTGTTGCAAAGATGACGGCATCCATTCTCATTTTCGGCGGCAGCGGCGGCGTCGGCCAGGCGCTGGCCAAGCGGCTGCGCGCCGACGGCACGCCGGTTCACCTCGCCGCACGCGACCGCGACCGCTTGGCGGCGGCGGCGGCAGGCCTCGGCGGCGTGCCCTACTCCGCCTGCGATGTCCTCGACGCCGCCGCCATCGCCGCCACCGTCAGCGACGCCGCCGGCGCCGAGGGCAGGCTTGGCGGCCTCGCCTTCTGCGTCGGCTCGATCGTGCTGAAGCCGCTGAAGCGGGCGACCGCGGCCGATTTCCTCGCCGCCTTTCACCTCAACGCCGTCGCCGCCGCTCTGGCGGTGCAGGCGGCCGAACCGGCGCTGCGGGCGGCGAATGGCTCGGTCGTGCTGTTCTCCACCGTCGCCGCCGGCAGCGGCTTTCCCAACCACGTGGTGATCGCCGCGGCGAAAGGCGCGGTGGAAGCCCTGACCCGCTCCCTTGCCGCCGATCTGGCGCCGAACGTGCGGGTCAATTGCGTCGCGCCGAGCCTGTTGCAGACGCCGCTGGCGCAGGCGATCACCGCCAACGAAACGATGGCGAAGTCGATCGCCGCCATGCATCCGCTGCCCCGCCTCGGCGAGGCCGATGACGTTGCCGCCGCGGCCGCCTTCCTGCTGTCGCCGGACTCGTCGTGGATGACCGGCCAGGTGATCGCCGTCGACGGCGGGCGCAGCACGGTACGGACGCGCGGCTGACGGCGATGGCGCCCGCACGCATCGCCGTCATCGGTGCCGGCATCGCCGGTCTGACCTGCGCGCGCCGGCTCGCCGCGGGCGGATGCGCGGTGCGCGTTTTCGACAAGGGGCGGGCACCGGGCGGACGCATGTCGACACGGCGCTGCGAGCCCTTCCGCTTCGACCATGGCGCCCAGTATTTCACCGTGCGCGAGGGGCGCTTTGCCGACGCCGTCGCCGCGTGGCAGGAGGTGGGTGTGGTGGCGCCCTGGCGCGCCAGGTTCGCCGCAGCCGCCGGGGGTGTGACAACGCCGCTAACCCCGGACGGCGCCCGCTATGTGGGTGAGCCGGGCATGAGCGGGATCGGCGGCCACCTCGCCGTCGGCCTTACCGTCGAATTGCGCCGCGAGGTCGTCGCCGTGATGCGCCGCAATGGCCGCTGGCGCCTGGTTTTCGCCGGTGGCGGCGACGCCGTGGGCTTCGATATCGTTATCGTCACCACCCCGGCACCGCAGGCAATACCGCTGCTCACCGCGGCGCCGGCACTGGCCAGCGCGGCGGCGCGGGCGCGACTGCTGCCGTGCTGGGCGGTGATGCTGGCGTTCGACGAGCCGGTACCGACCCTCTTCGATGCCATCCATGGCGCCGGCGGGACGCTGGCCTGGGCCGCCCGTGATGGCTCCAAGCCAGGGCGGCCGCCGGCGGAGACCTGGGTCTTGCACGCCGATGCCGACTGGACCGCCGCGCACCTCGAAGACGATCCCGACAGTGTCGCCGCCGCCCTGTCATCGGCGTTGGAAGCGCTCATCGACGGACGGCTGCCGCCGCCGCTGATGGCCATCGGCCACCGCTGGCGCCATGCGCTGGTGGCGCAGCCCGTCGGCGCACCCTGCCTGTTCGAAGCGGATCGCGGCCTTGGCGCCGCCGGCGACTGGTGCCTCGGCGGACGCATCGAGGCGGCTTTCCTGTCGGGACTCGCCATCGCCGACGAGGTTCTGCGGAGCAACGCGACCGCCGGGGCGGCCGCGTCGTGAGCGTCGCCACCCTGCGCCTCGTTCTCGGCGATCAGTTGAGCCGGCGCCTCTCCAGCCTGCGCGATGTGGATCGGGATCGGGACGTGGTGCTGATGGCCGAGGTCGCTGGCGAGTGCACCTATGTCCCCCACCATCCGAAGAAGATCGCGCTGGTCCTTTCCGCCATGCGCCATTTCGCGGCGAACCTCAGCCGCGACGGGATCACCGTCGACTACCGCCGCCTCGACGACGACGGCAACCGCGGCACCCTGGGCGAGGAGCTTTGCGCCGCGGTGGCCCGCCATCGCCCGCAGCGGGTCGTCGTCACCGAACCGGGCGAATGGCGTCTGTGGTCGGAGATGCTAGGCTGGCAGGCGGCGATCGGTGTGCCCGTGGACATCCGTGACGATGACCGCTTCCTGATGTCGCGGCGCGACTTCGCCGCCTGGGCTGCCGGCCGCCGCCAGCTAAGGATGGAGTTCTTCTACCGCGAGATGCGCCGGCGCACGGGGCTGCTGATGACGGCTGACGGCGAACCGGAAGGCGGGCAGTGGAATTTCGACGCGGAGAACCGCAAGCGCCTGCCGGCCGGCGTGCAGCCGCCGGCGCCCCTGCGCATGGCGCCCGATGCGGTGACCCGCGATGTCCTCGGCCTCGTCCGCGACCGCTTTGCCAATCACTTCGGGGATCTTGAGCCGTTCGCGCTGGCGGTGACCGGGCAAGACGCGCAAGACGCCTTCGCGCACTTCGTCGCCCACGCCCTGCCGCATTTCGGCGACTACCAGGACGCCATGGCGGAGAGCCATCGCACCCTGTTCCATTCGCTGATCAGCGCGCAACTGAACATCGGCCTGCTCGACCCGCTCGACGCTTGCCGTCGGGTCGAAGCGGCCTTTCGCGCCGGCCGGGCGCCACTGAACGCCGCTGAAGGCTTCATCCGCCAGATCATCGGCTGGCGCGAATATGTGCGCGGCATCTATTGGCTGAAAATGCCGGATTACGCCGACAGCAATGCGCTCAACGCCAGCCGGCCGCTGCCGTCGTTCTATTGGACCGTCGAGACGGACATGAACTGCCTCAAGCACTGCATCCGCCAGACGAAGGAGGATGCCTATGCCCACCATATCCAGCGGCTGATGGTCACCGGCAATTTCGCCCTGCTCGCCGGCATCGAGCCGAAAGCGGTGTGCGAGTGGTATCTCGCCGTCTACGCCGACGCCTATGAATGGGTCGAACTGCCGAACACGCACGGCATGGCGCTGTTCGCCGACGGCGGCGTGATGGCATCGAAGCCCTATGCCGCCAGCGGCAAGTACATCGACCGGATGTCCGACTACTGCCGCTCGTGCCGCTACGACGTGAAGGCGCAGACCGGGCCGCGCGCCTGTCCGTTCAATCTCCTGTACTGGGATTTCATCGGCCGCCACCTCGACAGGCTCAAGCAAAACCCGCGGATGGCGTTGATCATCGGCTCCTATGAGCGGATGGATCAGCGCAAGCGGCAGACCATCCGCAGCGAGGCGCAGACGATCCTCGACCGCCTCGCCTGACGGCACCGGCGCGGCCGCCGCAATGAACGCGTCATTTGCTTTTCCGCCGCCGCGCGGGTAATGCGGCGACAGGGGACAGGAACCGCCGGCGCCCGCGGGCAACGCGGTTTCCCGGCAACACGGGCGGAACGGCCGACAGGAGGACAGGCGGACATGGCATGCATCGGGAAACTGGGGACATCGCTGCCGGCGATCGCGCTGGCCGTGGCGTTGGGAGCGGCTGCCGAGGCGGCGCCGCCATTTCAGCTGGAGTTCCTCGGCCAGGAAATCTTCCCCACCGGCTATCAGTTCGCGGGCACCGTCGTCGGCGGCCTGTCGGGCATCGACCATGACCCGGCGTCCAACAGCTACCTCGCGATCAGCGACGACCGCTCCCCCGCCGCCCGCTTTTACAGCCTGACCATCAACCTCGCCGACGGCGCGCTCGGCAGCGGCGACGTGACCTTCACCAGCGTGACGACACTGACGCAACCGGGCGGCACCCCCTACGTCGCCAACAGCATCGACCCGGAAGCCATTCGCCGCCTGCCCGGCGGCGGCATCGCCTGGTCCAGCGAGGGCGAGGTGAGCAGCGCGCGGATCATCAATCCTGCCGTCTTCATCGCCAGCACCACCGGCGAGCAGACCGCGTCGCTGACCGTCCCCGCGCCGTTTCTCCCGCAGCCCAACAGCATTCCGACGACGAGCGGCGTTCGCAACAACCTTGCCTTCGAGAGCCTGACCCTGTCCGCCGACAAGACGAAGATGTATGTCGCCACGGAAAACGCCCTCGTTCAGGACGGACTGTTCGCGACGGTGCTCAACGGCACGCCCAACCGGATCATCGAATACGATGTTGCTACGGGCACGCCCGGCCGACAGTTCGTCTACGTCAGCGAGCCGGTGGCGCTGCTGCCGAACCCGATCACCGGCTTCGCCACCAACGGCCTCGTCGAGATGCTGGCGGTCGATGACACGCAGTTCCTGATGCTGGAGCGCTCGTTCAGCGCCGGCGCCGCCGGCACCCCCGGCAATACCGGAAACACGGTCAGGCTGTTCCTCGCCTCGCTCGCCGGCGCCAGCGATGTGTCCAACTTAAGTTCGCTGCTGGACGGCAGCTACGTGCCGATGAGCAAGGAATTGGTCATCGACTTCACCAGCTTGGGCATTCCCATCGACAACGTCGAGGGCATGACCTTCGGCGAGACGCTCGCCGACGGCACGCGGACGCTGATCTTCGTCTCCGACAACAACTTCAACGCCACGCAGTTCACGCAGTTTCTCGCCTTCGCGGTCAAGCCGACGGCCACACCGGTGCCGGTGCCGGCGGCGCTGCCGCTGTTCACCGGCGGCGTCGTGGCGATGGCGTGGTTCGCCCGCCGCCGCCGGCGGTGAGCCCCGCCGAAACCGCCGCTCGTCCATGGACAGCGGGCGGACTAGGCTCTAGTCACGATGCCGGGCGCGGCCCGCATTCGGGTCGCGCGGCAACAGGAGGGCTGAGCCAATGAAGGTGCTGTTCTTCAGCGCCCGGCCTTACGACCGGGAGTCGATGGACGCGGTCAACGCCGGCAAGTACGAATTCAAGTACACGACGACCCGCCTCGAGGACCACACCAGCCGGCTCGCCGCCGGATTTCCGGCGGTGTGCGGCTTCGTCAATGACGAGTTCAACGCGGCGGTGCTCGCCGATCTGGCCGCCGGCGGCACCCGCCTCGTGCTGCTGCGTTCGACCGGGTTCAACAACGTCGATATTCCCGCCGCCGAAGCCCATGGCATCATTGCCATGCGCGTCGGGTATTACTCTCCCCATTCGGTCGCCGAGCACGTCATCGCCCTGCTGCAGGCCCTGAACCGCAAGACGCACAAGGCGTTCTTGCGGGTGCGCGAGGACAACTTCCTGCTCGACGGCCTGCTCGGCTTCGATATTCACGGCAAGACCGTCGGCATCGCCGGCACCGGCAAGATCGGCACCATCGTCGCCCGCATCATGCACGGCTTCGGCTGCCGGCTGCTCGGTTTCGATCCCTACCCCAGCGACGCCTGCAAGGCGCTTGGCCTGTCCTATGTCCCGTTCGACGACATGCTGCGGGAGTCCGACATCGTCAGCCTGCACATGCCGCTGACCCCCGACAATTATCACATCATCAACGATCGGACGCTGGCGCTGATGAAGCCGGCGGCGGTGCTGATCAACACCAGCCGAGGCGGCCTCATCGATACCAAGGCGCTGATCCGGGTGTTGAAGGCCAATCGCATCGGCGCCGTCGGCCTCGACGTCTACGAGGAGGAGAGCGATCTCTTTTTCCAGGACCTTTCGGGTCAGGTGGTCGAGGACGACGTGTTTGCCCGGCTGCTGACCTTCAAGAACGTGCTCGTCACCGGCCACCAGGCGTTCTTCACCCGCGAGGCGCTGCACGACATCGCGGTGGCGACGTTGCAGAACCTCGCCGACTTCGAAGCTGGCAACACCGACACGCCGAACCGCCTGACACCGACGCTGATCAAGGGGCTTTGAGGCATCGCGCGCCGGCGCCGCGCGGACGGTTGCTTGCTGCGCCGCACCCGCTGCATGCTGCCGCGGGCCGCACGCGTGGCGCTGCCGCGATGACAGACCGGTTGCGGCCGCCGGCGGCAAACGAAGCAGGGAGGATCGGATGGCTATCGAAAAGATCGGCGTCGTCGGCGCCGGCACCATGGGCAACGGCATCGCGCAGATTTTCGCCGTCGCCGGCTATGACGTCATCATGCGCGACATCAAGGAGGAGTTCGTCGAACGCGGCCTAAAGACCGTCGCCAAGAACCTCGATCGGCTGATCGCCCGCGGCAAACTGACCGCCGAGGCGAAGGATCAGGCGCTGGCCCGCATCCGCACGGCGACCACCCTCGATGGCTTCGGCGATCGCGACCTCATCATCGAGGCGATCGTCGAGAACGTCGAGATCAAGGCGAAGCTGTTCCGCGACCTCGACGCCGTTTGCAGCGGCGATGCCATCCTCGCCACCAACACCTCGTCCATCTCCATCACCAAGGTTGCCGCCGCCTCGAAGCGGCCCGAGCGCGTCGTCGGCATGCACTTCTTCAACCCGGTGCCGGTGATGCAGCTGGTGGAGATCATCCGCGCCCTGCAAACCGCCGACGAGGTGGTCGAGCAGATCGAGGCGGTCAGCCGCGCCGTCGGCAAGACGCCGCACACGGTCAAGGACAGCTACGGCTTCGTCGTCAACCGGGTGCTCATCCCGATGATCAACGAGGCGATCAACTGCCTCTATGAAGGCCTGACCAGCCCCGAAGACATCGACGCGGTGATGAAGCTGGGCGCCAACCATCCGATGGGACCGTTGTCGCTCGCCGACCTGATCGGTCTCGACATCATCCTCGACATCATGGAGACGCTCTATCGCGGCTTCGACGATCCGAAATACCGGCCGAGCCCGCTGTTGAAGCAGATGGTCGATGCCGGCTATCTCGGCCGCAAAACGGGGCGCGGTTTTTTCCGCTACAATTAGCCATCGTGCCCATACCCGAGGGATTGATGAGCCATGTTTCTCAGCATTCGCCGCTATGATCAGGTGCGCTCCGTCGGTGAAGTCTGCCGCAAAATCGAACTCAGCTTCGTGCCGCTGCTGAAGCGCCAGCCCGGCTTCATCGCCTATTACGCCGTCGACGGCGGCGGCGGCACGATGGCGACGGTGAGCGTGTTCTCGACGGAACAGATGGCGGTGGACTCCAATGAACTGGCGGCGGACTGGCTGCGCCGGAACGTTGCCGACTTGCAGCCCGAGCCGCCGACGATTGTCGCCGGCAAAGTGCTGGTGACTGGCACCCCGTGAACGGCGCCAGGGTGTGGACGGGATGTAGTATGGGCAGTCAAAACAGCAGGCGCGGTGCCTTCACGCAAAGGCACCGCGACACCGCGAAGACTTACTTTTCGTCTTTGGTGCGGATGTAGTCGACCACGCCGGCGACCAAGGCCGAACCAAGGATCAGGGTATTCAGGACGGGTAGTGCCAACTCAGCCATTTTACACTCCAGTTACAGCGGTTGTTTCGGTCTGAACAGCGCATTTCTTATTTCCCACTACGCCGCTCGGATAAAGCCGGATCACCGCGCCGCCAATTTCAGCGCAACTTTGTTTCGGTTTGAGCCGCCGGCGATGGCTTGACAGGTGCAGCGGGCTCGGTTCTGTTCGCTCGCGGCGGCAGGGAGGCCGCGGCCATGTTCGGAGACGATCACCCGCTGAAGTTCGGCATCGCGTTGTTCGCGATCCTCAATCCGATCGGCGTGGCGCCGCTCTACCTGTCGCTGACGCAGGACAAGGATGTCGCCGCCCGCGGCCGCGTCGCCGCTCTCGCGGCGTTTGCCGTGTTCGTCACCCTCATCGTCATGCTTTTGGCGGGACGCCAGATCCTGGGTGTCTTCGACATTTCGGTGAACGACCTGCGGATCGCCGGCGGGCTGGTGGTGCTGCTCATCGGCTTGAGCATGCTGCGCGCCGAAGCCGCCCCCCAGCACGGCGGAACCGCGGACTTAAAGAACGGCCAGGAAAAGGAAAACCCGGCGGTGGTGCCGTTGGCGATACCGCTGCTGTCGGGACCCGGCGCCATGGCGACGGTGATCGTCAACTCCGAAGCGGCCATCCACCTCGTCGACAAGGGCCTGATGGCCGCCGTCATCGCCGTGAACGCGGTGGTGATCCTGGTCACCTTGCGCGCCGCGATACCGGTGCAGCGCATCCTCGGAACGGCGGGGATGAACGTCATCGTCCGCGTCATGGGGCTGATCCTGGCCGCGATTGCCGTCGACATGATGGGGACCGGCCTGCGCGGCGAATTCCCCATCCTCGCCAGCCCGCCATCGCATTAGACGTTCGGGCTGAGCGGCCAGCGAGGCGGCGGGCACGCGGCGAGAATGGGCCCCTTTAAGCGACGACGCGCCGCTGGCGCAAACCGGCGAAACCGAAGCCGGCGAGGGCGGCGGCGAGAATCGGCAGCGCCGCCGGCACCGGGATCTGGGTGACCACCACGCTGCCGTCAGGCACCAGTGCCCAGCAGTTGCCGTAGCCAGTGCAACCCGGAGCGGAACCGCCCCAAAGCGCCAGGAAGCGGGAAGCCACCTCCGCCGCCGTGGCGCCGGCGAGGATGAACGACCAGTCCGCCAACGTCGGCTCCACCGGCGACGCGTTGGTGCCGAAACCCCGGTTGTAGGCGTAGACGTCCTGTCCGGCAACCTTGCCGCTCTTGTGGTACAGATCGCCCCACATCGGCGCATGGGTGGCAACGAACGAAACCGACGTCGGCGTCGGGTTGCCGGGATAATCGAACTTCACGCCGTAGATAGTGCTTGGCAGGCCGGGGTTGGACTTTCCCGGATCGCTCGGGCTGAAGGTGCGGATCTCCTGCTTGAACCCGGCGGGCACGCCGGTGATGGTGCCGGTGAACGGGTTGGTCAGCTCGACGATGAGGTGGCTGATGTCGCGAAGAGCGTTCGGTCCGCCGGTGTCGGGATCGGTCAGGGCGTAGGTATATTTCCACAGAACGTTGGGGCCCGCCATCAGGTCATAGGCGACCGTGTAGCCGAACGTCGCGTTCAACCACGGCTGCCCGTTGGGGTTGACGCGCATTGTCGTCGTCCCGGAATACAGCGTCTGAAAGCCGGCGTCGGCATCGGCGGCGGCAAACCCCATCACCGCCGCAACCGCCAGGACGCCGGCGTAACGCACGGTCCTGCTCATCGTCTCTTTTCCTCCTCGGGCATGGCGGTTTCCCGCCGAAGCCCGCCCAAAGGTCCACAGCCAATGCGGTGCGGGCCGCTCAGCTTCGCCCTCGCAAAGCGGCCGCCCGGACGTGCCGCAGCACCACCACGATGCAACCTACTCAAAATTGCACGAAAGGGTATAATAATTCTTTTAAGTTGTACACGCTCGCATCAGATGGGATACGCTCTCGTTGCCGACCGGGGAAAAATCACGGCGGCGCGACCTGGCGGGTGGCGTGGCTACGGCGTTGCGCCTCAACGAAACCGGCCGCCGAAAACGCCGACCGCCGGCAACGCCAATGGCGATCTCGGGCGCCGCCGCCGGCGAGACCGCGGCGAAATATGAAACCGGTGCGGCTGGGGTCGGCACGTTGCAGCCCATAAGGGTGCACCATCCGCCCGTGTCTCGGGCATGGACGGTCCCGTGCGGTGGATTGCACGAGACCGCCCGTCGCCGCCGTTCCCTTAACCGAGCACGCGGATTTGGAGTGCCTCGGCCGCCTTGCGAAGCGGTTCGTCGAGCGTCGCAAGCGGCAGACTGCGGCGCTGGGCCAGTTCGAGATAGCTGGCATCGTAGACTGTCAGCGCGAACCGCTCTGCCAGCCGCAACGTCGTGCTCCAGGCATAACTCCCGGTATCGGCATCGATCCCGATCGGCAACAGCGCGAGTTCCGCGAGTGCGGCGTCGCGATATACGCCGTCGATGCGCTTTCGGCGGACCGCCATCATCAACGCATTCGCAACTTCGAGCGGCCAGACGGCGGGTGCCATCGCGCCGCCGATTGAGACGTGATCAAGAACCGCGTCGGTCGCTGCGGTTCCTTCGCCTTCGAAATACCAGGCGACGGTGACCGATGCGTCGAGGACCAAGCTCACAAGCGGCCTTCGGCGATCAGATCCTTGATCCTCATGTCACCGAGGGTGACACCACGACGCATCTGACGGATGCGCATAACGGCGGCGCGGATCTGCTCCTCGTCCGCACCACCGGAACGTGGCGGCACGAGCTTGGCCACCACCTTACCGCGTCGGGTGATGATGACTTCCTCACCGGCCTCCACCCAGTCCAGCAATTGGCCGAGCTTGCTTTTGGCCTCAAAGGCGCCGACTTGCCGCATGCGATGATCGAAAAGTCCAGTTAACAGTCTAGATTAGTAGGAGCGCGTCGGAAGCGGCTGTCAAGACCGATCACAGCTTCACGCCGTTGATCTCGGCGGCGGCGTCAGGCGGCCACGGACGGGGGCGCCGGGCGCAGCAGGCGCCAGCCGTGGCGGCCGAAGGCGGCCGTGGCGGCGGCAAGGCCGGCGACCTCGCCGATGACCTCGCTCAGCCACGACATCGGCGTCGCCGGCTCCAGCCGCTGACAGCCCTCGCAGTCCGTCGCTTCGCACGCGAGGCGCATGCCGCAACGGGCCGCCAGCCGCCGCATGGCGATGTTCTCCGCCAGGCAGAAAATGTGCACGCGGCGATAGCCGCCATTGCGCGCAGCGAGGATGGCGCGGTCGGCCAGTGCCTGTCCGACGCCGCGGCCGCGATGGGCGGCCTCGACACTGAAGGCGAGCTCGGCGGCGCCGTCGTCGAGGCGGCTCAGGTGCACGGCGCCGATGACCGCCCCGCCATCGTCGACGGCGACGCACACGCGGTCCTGTAACCAGTTGATGTGACGAACGAAGGTGTCGATGCCGCGATCGCCGAGAGCGTGCCCGAAGCGCATCCTCCGGTCCGCCGCGTCGAGACGCAGAAGGTGGTCTCGAAGCTTCGGCCACTCCCACGGCAGCAGGCTGCGAATCGTATGCATGTGCGGAAAGACCTATGTTGCACCGCATCATGCTGCAAGGCCGTGGGTTAAAATCGCTCTAACAATTCGACCCGCCGTTGCAAATTTTCCGCAGCAACCCGCGTCAGAGGAGCGCCGGCGGTAGCCGGCGGTGGACCCTCGGTGGCGCTTCAGTCGCGCCGCTTCGACAGCCGATCGGCGCGCCGCGTCGTTTCCGGCAGGCGAAAGCGGGTGGTGCAGCGCAGCGTCGTCGCGATCGCCGTCGCCAAGCTGACGCGGTGGCCGATGGACACGTAGATGGGCGCCGTGCCCGGGCGCGTGCGGAGGGCGGCGCCGATGACCTCGCCGCGGTCGATGAGCGGGGCGTGGGCGCCGCGGACATCGGCGGGGGGTGCGTGCGTGCCGATCAGCCGGGATTTGGCAACGCCGATGGAAGGCAGATCGAGATAGAGGCCAAGATGGCTGGCGAAGCCGAGGCGGCGCGGATGCGCCAGCCCCTGACCATCGCACAACAGCATGTCCGGAAGCACCGTCAGCCGCTCGAGCGCCGCGATCGCCGCGGGTGCCTCGCGGAAGCTCAGCAGGCCGGGGACATAGGGAAAGGTGATCGGCGCCTCAGCGACCGCCTCGTCGACCACCGCCAGCGCCGGCAGTTCGAGAACGACGACGGCGGCACGGGCGGTGGCGGCCGCCCGCCGGCCGTAGGCGACGTCGACGCCGGCGACCCGGCGGATCTCGCCGCAGGCATCGTCACGGACAACCCGCGCCGCCAGCGATGTTTGCAGCGCCATGGCCTCGCCGATGGAAAGGGTCCATCCATGCGGGACAGGATGAGCGGCCGGCCGCGTCAGCGGCGGAGCAACGCCGGCGGCACGATCCAGTCGATCACCCAGGCGCGGCTCGCGGCGCGGCGGGACAGGCAGACGGCCGATCCCGGGGTGAACTCGAAGATCCACGGCTGTTCCGAGCCCATGACAAGGCGCGACAGCAGGCGGCTGAGGAACGGCTGGTGGCTGACGAGCAGCGTGTCGTCATTCCACTCGTCCACCGCCTCGGTGAGCCACACCGGCGAATCCTTTGGCGAAATCCGGTCGACGATGGCGATCTGCGGTTTTGCCGCCATCCGCGCGGCGAGCGCGTTGGCGGTGTCCAGCGCCCGCAGCTTGCCGGAATGAACGATCCGCGGCACGGCGATGCCGCCTTCGGCGAGGAAGGCGCTGAGCCGTTCGATGTCGCTTCGCCCCAGTGGCGTCAGCGGCCGTTCCGGATCCTGTTCCTCCGGCACCGCCTCGCCATGCTGCACCATGATCAGACGCATCAAAGCTACCCCTGCTGAATGATCTTGTTTTTCAGGGCACGACAATCCGCCTTAAGCCGCCGGCGCGCAAGGGCGCTGCCGCTCCCGCTGCCGGCGTGCGGTCCAACCGGCGGCGGCCCTAATGTTCCAACTGCTCGATCGCCGCCAGCATCGCCTCGGCGGCGCGCACGTCCCGCTCGGCCGCGATCCGCACGTTGAAGGCGCCGGCGACCATGAGCGAATCGTGGGCGCGCTTCAGCCGCTCCTCGGCGACATCGCGGGAGATCTCCTTCACGTCCAGCGCTTCCTCCGCCAGCACCGTGCAGCGGTCCGGCGTGACCTCGCAGAAGCCGCCTTCAACGAAGATCTGGCGAAGCACCTTCAGGCCGCGCTCGCGGATCTCGATGGTCCCGGGACGCAGCGAGGAGAGCAGCGGCGAATGGTGCGGCAGCACGCCGAAGTTGCCCGCCGCGCCCGGAATGATCACCAGTTCCGCCTGCTGCGACAGCATCGCCTGCGTCGGCGTGATGATTTCGAACAGAAACGTTTCCTCGGCCATGGCCGCGGCTCCCCGTCAATGACCCGTCGTCGAGCCGGTCAGGCCGCCTCGGCCGCCAGCCGCTTCGCCTTCTCCACCGCCTGCTCGATGGTGCCGACCATGTAGAAGGCCGCCTCCGGCAGGTGATCGTAGTCGCCGGCGACGATGCCCTTGAAGCCCTTGATGGTGTCCTCAAGGCTGACCAGCGCGCCGGGGATGCCCGTAAACACCTCGGCGACATGGAACGGCTGGCTGAGGAAGCGCTGCAGCTTGCGGGCGCGGGCGACCGTCAGCTTGTCTTCCTCCGAGAGCTCATCCATGCCGAGGATGGCGATGATGTCCTGCAGCGACTTGTAGGTCTGCAGCACCCGCTGCACCTCGCGCGCGGTCTTGTAGTGCTCCTCGCCGACGATGCGCGGATCGAGCGCCCGTGAGGTCGAGTCGAGCGGATCGACCGCCGGATAGATGCCAAGTTCGGCGATCTGCCGCGACAGCACCGTCGTCGCATCGAGGTGGGCGAAGGTCGTCGCCGGCGCCGGGTCGGTGAGGTCGTCGGCCGGCACATAGACCGCCTGCACGGAGGTGATCGAGCCCTTTTTCGTCGAGGTGATCCGCTCCTGCAGGGTGCCGAGGTCGGTGGACAGGGTGGGCTGGTAGCCCACCGCCGCCGGGATGCGGCCGAGCAGCGCCGACACCTCGGCACCGGCCTGGGTGAAGCGGAAGATGTTGTCGACGAAGAACAGCACGTCCTGCCCTTCCTCGTCGCGGAAATACTCGGCGACGGTCAGCCCGGTCAGGCCGACGCGGGCGCGCGCCCCCGGCGGCTCGTTCATCTGACCGAACACGAGGGCTGCTTTCGAACCGGCGGTCTTGAGCTGAATGACGCCGGACTCGATCATCTCGTGGTACAGGTCGTTGCCTTCGCGCGTGCGCTCGCCAACGCCGGCAAACACCGAATAGCCGCCGTGCGCCTTGGCGATGTTGTTGATCAGTTCCATGATGATGACGGTCTTGCCGACACCGGCGCCGCCGAACAGGCCGGTCTTGCCGCCCTTCAGGTACGGCTCGATCAGATCGATGACCTTGATCCCGGTGACGAGGATTTCCGCCTCCACCGACTGATCGGCGAAGGTCGGGGCCGACCGGTGGATCGGATACTTCTTTTTCGACTCGATCGGGCCGCGCTCGTCGATGGGATCGCCGATCACGTTCATGATCCGCCCCAGCGTCTCCGGCCCCACCGGGATCTCGATCGGCTGGCCGGTATCGGCCACCGGCTGGCCGCGCACGAGACCATCGGTGGTGTCCATGGCGACGCAGCGGACGACGCCTTCGCCCAACTGCTGCGCCACTTCCAGCACCAGCGTCTTGCCCTGGTTGTCCACGTGCAGGGCATTGAGGATCTCGGGCAGGTCGCTCTCCTCGAAGCGGACGTCAACGACGGCGCCAAGGACCTGCGAGACGGTACCGGTGGCGTTCTTGACGGTGGTGGCGGTGGCAGTGGTCATGGTTCGCGATCCTCCGAAGGGCGTCTGCTGCGATCAGGCGATGGCGTTGGCACCGGAAATGATTTCGATCAGTTCCGTGGTGATCGCCGCCTGGCGCGACCGGTTGTAGGTGAGGGTCAGCCGGTTGATCATGTCGCCGGCGTTGCGGGTGGCATTGTCCATCGCCGTCATCCGCGCCCCTTGTTCCGAAGCATAGCTTTCGCTCAGCGCCCGGAAAATCTGCATCGACAGGTTCGCCGGCAGCAGCTCGGCGAGAAGCTCTTCCTCGTCCGGCTCCATCTCGTAGGCTGCGCCCTCCATCGGCGCCTCGCCGCCGGCGGCCGCGACCGGCACGTCTTCCCGCGGGAACGGAATGATCTGCCGCGCCGTCACCACCTGACTGATCGCCGAGCGGAAGGTGTTGTAAATGACGGTGCAGACGTCAAATTCGCCCTCCTGGTACAGCGTGTTCAGGCGCCGTCCCAGTTCGCGGGCGGGATCGAACTTGGCGCCGTAGCGCATCGCCTGCTCGATGACGTCGACGATCAGCGAGCTGTACTCGCGGCGCAACGCGTCCGCCCCCTTGCGGCCGACGATCAGCAGGCGGACCTGCTTGCCCTGGTGCTGCAGGTCGATGATGCGGCGCTTGGTTTCCCGCACGACGTTCGAATTGAAGGCGCCGCACAGACCGCGATCGCCGGTCACCACCAGGATCAGGTGTTTGCCATCGGAGCCGGTGCCGGCCAGCAGCTTGGGCGCATTGTCCAGGCTGGGCATGCTGGCGAGCAGGCCGCCGAGCATGCGTTCCATGCCATCGGCGTAGGGCCGGCCTTCCTCCGCCGCCGCCTGCGCCCGGCGCAGCTTGGTGGCGGCGATCATCTTCATCGCCGACGTGATCTTCTGCGTCGATTTCACGCTGGCGATGCGATTGCGGAGTGTCTTGAGGTTCGCCATGAACCTTGCGTCCCGTCAGTGCCGCCGGCTCATCGCCGGCCGGGCAATCAGCTGAATGACTTCGCGAACTTGTCGAGGAACGCCGTCAGCATGTCCTCGATATCCTTGCTCAGCTCCTTGCGCGTGCGAACGGCGTCCAGGATATCGCCGCCGCTGGCGCGCACGCTGGCGAGCAACTCGCTCTCGAAGCGAGTCACCTTATCCACCGGGATGGCATCGAGATAGCCGTTCATGCCGGCATAGATCACCACCACCTGCTCTTCCACCGGCAGCGGCTGAAACTGCGGCTGCTTCAGCACTTCGGTGAGGCGGGCACCGCGGGCGAGCAGCTTTTGCGTCGCCGCATCGAGATCGGAGGCGAACTGCGCGAACGCCGCCATCTCCCGGTACTGGGCGAGTTCCAGCTTCATCGAGCCCGCCACCTTTTTCATCGCCTTGATCTGTGCCGCCGAGCCGACGCGGCTGACCGAGATGCCGACGTTCACCGCCGGCCGGATGCCCTTGTAGAAGAGTTCGGTCTCCAGGAAGATCTGGCCATCGGTGATCGAAATGACGTTGGTCGGGATGTAGGCCGAGACGTCGCCGGCCTGGGTTTCGACCACCGGCAGCGCGGTCAGCGAGCCG
>JALOTH010000105.1 GCA_025458035.1 Rhodospirillales bacterium | reverse complement strand
CAACCCGGGAAGGTGAGCAAGATCCATGCCAAGCCGGGGGACACTCTGGCGGTGGGACAGATCATTATCGAATTTGAGTGATCGGGCACGGCCTTGGCGGCGACGCGGCCGGTCTCGCCGGCCGCGTCGCGTCCCTCAGTCGCGGTCGCCCACACATCGGTTGGCAATGTGGCCGAGGATTGGCTATAAGATGTTGCGGGAGCGTTGACCGAGATCGCTCACTCTCGATAAAGGCGAGCCCCTCGTAGTGTTTTCGAGCCCGCGCCGTGAGGCGGAGTAGCTCAGCTGGTTAGAGCAGCGGAATCATAATCCGCGTGTCGGGGGTTCGAGTCCCTCCTCCGCTACCAACGCTCGGAAGGCTCCGGTACGGACAGTTCGCCGATGAGGACGCCCGAAACCGGTCACCGTTTCGCCACCTCGGCAAGGTGCGGCGCATCGATCACGCGCCATCTGTGAAGTGCCGCGAGCAGAGCGTCTGGGCGGCCAGCCCGACGGATGCCATCATCGACAGTCAATGCGTGAAGAGCTGCTCGCGAAAACTACGCAACAAATAACGCTGTAATAATCGTTGCGGATATGTGAATACTCACCTAACTGGCCGCCTCCTTTTACTTCAGCGTTCTCATGAAGGCGATGACGTCGGCGCGGTCTTGCGCGTTTTCGAGGCGAAAGGTCATGCCGCTGTCCTTGCCACCGACGAGGGCGCGCGGGTCCGCCAGCCACTCGTCCATGGTTTTTTCGTTCCAGACGAAATTGGCGCCCTTCAGCGCTTTGTATTTGCCGAAGTAGGGCACGGCGCCGGCCCGTTTGCCCCAGATCTTGTACAAGGATGGGCCTTCCTTGTGAAATTCGGGCTCCAGCGTGTGACAGACGAGGCAGTGCTTGTCGTACAGTTGCTGACCGCGCGCCTCGTCGCCGGCGGCCAGCGCGGCGGACGCGGGCATGATGGCGGTGGCCGCCGCGGTCGCGAGACTTGCTAAGGACAGCCGCAATCGGGTGGGCATTGCGTTCTTCCCCTGGGTGAGCACCGCGGTTGGATGCTTGCAACGCTCTCTGGAGTTACTTCAGCGTTTGCAAGAACGCAATGACATCCCGGCGTTGCCTCTCGTCGGGGACGCGGAACGTCATTGACGTGGTCGGCTTTTCGGTGTGGGAAATGATGAAAGCACGCGGATCGGCGAGATAGGCTTCGAGTGACGACGCCGTCCAGATGAAGTCCGCGCCGTCGAGACCGCGATACCGCGGAAACGAGGTAGAACCGGCCCTTCGGCCGAAGACGCCGGCCAGCGAGGGGCCCGCCTTGTGCACGTCGGCCTCGGCGGCATGACAGACTGCGCATTGCCGGCGAAACACCTCGCGCCCCGCGGCCACATCGCCTTCCGGTGCTCTGGCCGCGTTGGGGGTAACGTCGCTTTCCTGCCGTTCGTCGGCAACGGCGGTGCCTGCGAGCGTCAGCGCGGCAAGTATCGCTACGGTTGCGACGGACGCAAATCCCACAAAGTACCGGCGGATCATCCAGCGCCCCGACTTCCGTCTCCAGTTTGGCCCGTGCCCACCATCGGACTGCGCCACAGTTGCCGCCGATTGTCCACGGGCGGGATATAAGGATCGATGCGGCGCCGTGCCACACGACGATCCTGGTCCACAGATGCCATCGCCGATGCCAAGCGTCTCGGCAACGATTGCCGTCAGGACCGCGGGGGCCGGACTCCTGCCGCGCATCACGTCGCCTACGTCGTGGCAGGGCCCCGTTGGCATTGTGGTTGCCAGAAGGCGCGAAGTTCTGCGCAAGTGTTCGGTGAGAGACGTCGTGCGGAAAAATCCGACCAACAGCCATTGCGCAACTGGCCCTTGACTCTCGCGATCATATAAAGAACAAATAATGAATTAATGAGGTTCACGCATGGGGCGACCCACCCTCGATCTGACGCTGCTGCGCCGGCATGTCGCCCAGCTGGAGCCGCCCTTTAGTCGGACCAGTGAGGTTGTAAGCCTGGGTGATCCGGGGCTCGATATGGCCCTTCCGTGGCGCGGTCTACCGAAGGTCGGAGTGCATGATATTATCGGGAGTGTGGCGGATGCGGCGGCCGATGGTTTTGCCATGGCGCTGGCCGGCCGGCTTGCTGGCGGTCGCGGCCGGGTTCTGTATGCCGGCGGATGGCGGTGCTGGCTGCCCTATGGTCCCGGACTCGTCCGGTTCGGTATCGACCCCGATCGCCTGTTCCTGGTGGCCGTCCACCGGCCGGCCGAGCTGCTATGGGTGATGGAGGAAGGGTTGCGCGGCGGCGCGCTGGCTGTCGTCATCGGCGATGGAGCAGTGGCCGATCTGACCGCATCTCGCCGCCTGCAGCTCGCCGCCGAGAACGGGGGCAGCGTCGCTCTGATGCTGGCGTCGATCGGCGGAGCGCACTCTTCGGCGGCGCTCACCCGCTGGCGGATTGCTGCCGCTCCCTCACCGGACGGCGCCCCTGGCCCGCGCTGGCGGGTCGCCCTCGAACGCTGCCGGGGCGGCCGGCCCGGGGATTGGCTGGTGGACTGGCACGATGAGGCGCATCGCTTCACTGTGGTTCCCCCGATGGCTGACCGACGCTTGGCACTGGCGACGGCATAAGCCTGGCGGCGAGGGGGACGAGAGACCGTTCGCGCTGGTCGAACGGATGAAGGGCGGCCTGCGGCTAACCGGCATCGATGCCGCCGCCGCCGTGGAAGGCCTTCGACCCGGTATGCCCCTCGCCGACGCCCGAGCCCTGATGCCGCACCTCGCCGTCGCCGCGGCGGAACCCGAGGCGGATGCCGCCAGTCTCGGCTGCCTCGCCGACTGGTGCGGCCGTTGGACCCCGTGGGCGGCGACCGATGGGGCCGACGGCATCACCCTCGACATTAGCGGCTGCGCCCATCTGTTCGGCGGGGAAGCGGCCTTGCACGATCAGATCGCCGACCGGCTGCGGCGGCTAGGATTCACTGTTCGGATTGCCCTGGCCGACACGCCGGCGGCGGCTTGGGCCTGGGCTCGCTACGGTGCCGGCGGCGTGCTGGCGCCGGGCGCCCAGACAACCGCCCTTGGTTTGTTGCCGGTCGCTGCTTTGCGTCTGCCGGCAGCACTGACGGGCAAACTGGAGCGGCTCGGTGTGCGGACGATCGCCGAGCTCGCTGGTCTGCCACGGGCGGCGCTGACCCGCCGGTTCGGCAAGACGCTGCCGATGCGGCTCGATCAGGCGTTCGGCCGGGGACCGGAACCGATCGGGCCACGGTCGCCGCTGACAGATTGGAGCCGACGCCGCTCGCTTGCCGAACCGATCGCTCGGCGCGAGGATGTGGAGGCGGGCCTGCGGTTGCTGCTCGACGATCTGGCGGTGGGCCTGTCGCACGCCCACCGTGGTGTGCGACAACTGGTGCTGAGACTCTATCGGGTCGACGGCTCGACCCAGGACTTTGCCGTCGGCACCGCCCGGCCAAGCCGGGATCCCCGCTATCTTTGCCGGCTGTTCGCCGAGCCGTTCGGCCGCCTTGATACCGGCTTCGGCATTGAGGCGATGGTGCTGGGCGCCACGGTAACCGAGCCATTGCCTCCCCGTCAGCGCGACTGGCAGGTCGTCGAGGGCGAGCCGGATGCGCTGATCGGGCTGATCGATCGGTTGCGACAGCGGCTCGGCACGGCCGCCGTGGTTCGCCCATCGCCGGTCGAGAGCCACTGGCCCGAGCATGCGGCCGTCACCGTGCCGGCACTAGCGCCACCCGGTCGTAGCGTCTGGCAGACCCCATCGCCACGCCCGATCCGCCTATTGCCGGTGCCCGAGCCGGTCGAAGTGACGGTGGCGGCGCCCGACGACCCGCCGCTGGCATTTCGCTGGCGGCACCTCGACTGCCGGATCGCCCGCTGCGAGGGGCCGGAGCGGATCGCGCCCGAATGGTGGCGCGCTCCCGTCGCCAGCCATGGCCGCGAATACTGGCGGATCGAGGACGAGCAAGGTCGCCGGTATTGGCTGTTCCGCGTCTTCGACGGCCCGAGTGGCCAACCGGCGGCTTGGTATCTCCATGGGCTTTTTCCATGAGCTATGCCGAGTTGCAGGTCACCAGCAATTTCACCTTCCTGACCGGCGCCTCGCACCCGCAGGAGTTGGTGGAGACCGCCCTCGCCCTCGGGCTGGCGGCGTTGGCGTTGACCGATCGCAACAGCCTCGCCGGCGTCGTTCGCGCCCATGTGGCAGCCAAGGCGGCGGGCTTGCGCTTCATCGTCGGCTGCCGGCTCGATCTCGCCGACGGGCCGAGCCTCTTGTGCTGGCCCACCGATCGTGCCGCCTACGGCCGGTTGTGCCGGCTGCTGACGCTGGGCAAGCGGCGGGCGCCGAAGGGCGACTGCACTTTCGGCTGGGAGGATCTGGGCGCTCATGTCGAAGGGCAGATCTGCGCCGCCTTGCCTCCTGATCAGCTGGATACCGCCTTCGCCGCGCGCTTGAAGGCACTGAACGCACTTGCGCCTGGCCGTGCCTACCTCGCGCTGCACTATCGCCACGACGGCGGCGACATGCGACGGCTGAACGATCTGGCGGCGCTGGCACGGACCGTCGGTATGCCGACGCTCGCCACTAACGACGTGTACTACCATACCCCGGCGCGCCGGCCCCTGCAGGACGTGCTGACCTGCATCCGCGAGGGCTGCCGGATTGACGAGGCCGGCCTGCGGCTGGCTGCCAACGCCGAGCGCTATCTCAAACCGCCGGCCGAGATGCGCCGGCTGTTCCGCGGCCACGAAGATGCCGTCGCAAGAACGCTGCTGGTTGTCGAGCACTGCCGCTTCAGCCTCGATGAACTCCGCTACGAGTATCCCGAGGAACCGATCCCGCCCGGCCGTACGCCTCAGACTTATCTGGAAGACTTGACTTGGCAGGGTGCGGCCGAACGCTGGCCCGACGGCCTTCCGCCCAAGATCGAGGCCGATCTGAAGCGGGAGTTGGCCTTGATCGGTAAGCTCGGCTACGCCGCCTACTTCC
The DNA here is from genome assembly GCA_025458035.1 of Rhodospirillales bacterium. Taxonomy (GTDB): domain Bacteria; phylum Pseudomonadota; class Alphaproteobacteria; order Rhodospirillales; family Defluviicoccaceae; genus Defluviicoccus. The sequence continues at coordinate 4,957 of JALOTH010000105.1, read as the reverse complement.
TCACCGTCCACGACATCGTCCGGGAGGCCCGCTGCCGCGGCATCCTTTGCCAAGGCCGCGGCTCGGCCGCCAACTCGGCGGTCTGCTTCTGCCTCGGCATCACCGGCGTCAATCCCGCCGAAATGGACCTTTTATTCGAGCGCTTTGTCAGCGAAGAGCGTAACGAGCCGCCCGACATCGACGTCGATTTCGAGCACGAGCGGCGTGAAGAGGTGATCCAGTACATCTACGAACGGTACGGACGCGACCGCGCCGGGATCGCGGCTGCCGTCATCAGCTATCGGCCGCGCAGCGCGGTGCGCGATGTCGGCAAGGCGATGGGGCTGAGCGAAGACGTTACCGCCAGGCTCGCCGCCACCGTGTGGGGATCATGGGGCGACGGGTTGACGTTCGAACAAGTGACGGAGGCCGGATTCGATCCAGCCGACCTCCGCTTGTGCCAGACGCTCGCGCTGACCGGCGAGCTCATCGGCTTTCCCCGCCATCTCTCGCAGCATGTCGGCGGCTTCGTGCTGACCCGCGGTCGTCTCGACGAGACCGTGCCGATTGGCAACGCCGCGATGGCGGATCGCACCTTCATCGAATGGGACAAGGACGACATCGACGCGCTCGGTATCCTCAAGGTCGATATCCTGGCGCTGGGCATGCTCACCTGCATCCGCAAGGCGTTCGCGCTGATCGGCGAGCATCACCGCCGAACTCTCAGTCTCGCCAACGTGCCGCGCGAGGATGTTGCCGTCTACGATATGCTGTGCCGGGCCGACTCGATCGGCGTTTTTCAGGTCGAGTCTCGCGCGCAGATGAACATGCTGCCGCGGCTGCGCCCGCGGACATTCTACGACCTGGTGATCGAGGTGGCGATCGTCCGTCCAGGGCCCATCCAGGGCGACATGGTCCACCCCTACCTGCGCCGCCGGCAGGGGCTGGAACCGGTGAGCTATCCGTCCGAAGACCTGCGTCAAGTTCTCGGCAAGACGCTGGGTGTGCCGTTGTTTCAGGAACAAGCGATGAAGATCGCCATCGTTGCCGCCGGTTTCACCCCAGCCGAATCCGATCGTCTGCGCCGGGCGATGGCGACTTTCCGCCACTCTGGCACCATCCACGGCTTCCGCGAGAAGTTCATCCCTGGCATGATTGCACGGGGTTATCAGGCCGTGTTTGCCGAGCGCTGCTTTCAGCAGATCGAGGGATTCGCCGATTACGGCTTCCCAGAGTCCCATTCGGCCAGTTTCGCCCATCTGGTCTATGTATCGGCTTGGCTGAAGTGCCATTATCCGGCTGCTTTTGCCGCTGCTCTGCTCAACAGCCAGCCGATGGGCTTCTACGCGCCGGCGCAGATCGTCGGTGATGCCCGCGCTCACGGCGTCGCCATTCGCCCCGTGGACGTCAACCATTCGGCCTGGGATTGCACGCTGGAGCCGGCGGCGGCCGACGGCGTCGCATTGCGGCTGGGCTTCAGGTTGGTGGACGGGTTGGGCGAAGAGACGGCGTCACGGCTGGTCGCGGTGCGGGGTGGGGGTTATCGCAGCGTCGGCGCCCTGCATCGGCGCGCCGCCATGCCGATGGCGGCGATCGAGCGTCTCGCCGCCGCCGGTGCATTCCGCTCGCTCGGCCTCGACCGGCGGGCCGCGCTGTGGCAGGCGCTCGCAATCGCTGATGGCTCGCCGTTGCCGCTGTTCGACACGATGGAGGACAGCGCGGCAGAATCGGGACCGACCGTGGCACTCCCAGTGCCGACGCCGGCCGAACAGATGCTCGACGACTATCGATCGCTCGGGCTGTCGTTAGAGGCCCACCCGATGGCCTTCCTGAGATCTCGTTTCGCTGCCGAACGGGTCGTCACCGTCGAGGCGGTGAGAGCGACCCGTGACCGCGCTCGGCTCGCCGTCGCCGGCGTCGTGCTGGTGCGCCAGCGCCCCGGCAGCGCCAAGGGTGTCGTGTTCATCACCCTCGAGGACGAGACCGGGATCGTCAATCTAGTGGTCTGGCCGGCGGTGCTGAAGCAATTCCGCAAAGTGGTGATGACCAGCCGGCTTCTTTTGGCGCGAGGCATGATCCAACGGAGCCCCGAAGGTATTGTCCATCTGGTTGCCGATCAACTCGTTGACCGTACGGGCGACCTGGACCATCTCGGCCCCCGGCCCCCGGCACTGCCGCTCGCCCGTGCCGACGAAGTCGCCCGTCCCGGTCGCGACGGGTACATCGCACCCCGTCACCCCCGCGATACCCGCGTTATCCCCAAGTCACGAGATTTTCGCTAAGGGTGCGGGGCCACCGGGATGGAAACTCACCGGAGCACATCACGATGGTGCCACGCGGCACGGCGACTCCATGGCACGTTCTGCTCGCCATGGTTACATCCCATAGGCGCCCCCAAGCAGAATCCCGTCCACGAGTCGCCCCCCCTCCGCGACTTGGAGTGACAACGCTATCGCGGGCGAACGGTGGGACTGGACCCAGAGTCGGATGGCGGATGGGGTGGGATTCGAACCCACGAGGGCGTGAACCCTGCCGGTTTTCAAGACCGGTGCCTTAAACCGCTCGGCCACCCATCCGAAGCGAGTGAAGACACCATAGGCCCGGCGTGCCAATGGGTGCAAACGCCTTAATGGCGCAGAAAGTGACCGTAACTCGAGAGCGGCTTGGCCTGTGCAGTCGGGTTGGCGGTTCCCGGTAACTACAGTTCGGCTACGAGATCCTCAATGCCCGCGGGACCGTCCACCGACCGTCCCGTGAGGCCGCGGTCTATGCGACGCGCAAGGCTTGACAGCACCTTGCCCGCGCCAATCTCGATGAGTTCGGAGATCCCCTGGCTCTGCATGTAAAGGCAACTCTCTCGCCAACGTACCATGCCAGTGACCTGACGGACCAAGAGCGCGCGGATGGTGTCGGGGTCCGCGACCTCATTCGCCGTGACGTTGGAGACGAGGGGCAGCCGCGGCTTGCGAATTGTAACCGTTGCCAGCGCCTCCGCCATGACGTCGGCAACCGGCGCCATTAGCGGACAGTGGAACGGACCACTCACCGGCAGCATGACCGACCGTTTGACACCCCTCAGCGAGGCGATCTCGATGGCGCGCTGCACGGCAGACCGGGTGCCGCTGATGACGATTTGTCCCGGAGCATTATCGTTTGCGGCTACGCAAACTGCGCCGTCGTAGGAATCTCGGGTCGCTTCCTCTGCAATCTCCGTCGCGGTTGCCAAGTCCGCACCCATCAGGGCCGCCATGGCGCCTTCACCTACCGGCACCGCCGTCTGCATGGCGAGGCCGCGGATTCGTAACAAACGCGCTGCATCACCGATGCTGAAGCTACCGGCGGCCGTCAGGGCCGTGTATTCGCCGAGCGAATGGCCGGCGACAAAGCGGCCAATTCGGGTAACGTCCACACCAAACTCGCGGTCAAGGACACGCAGGATCGCGAGGCTCACAGCCATGAGCGCGGGCTGCGCGTTCTCCGTGAGCGTCAATGCGTCTTCGGGGCCCTCGATCATCAACCGGAACAGCCGCTGGGACAGTGCGTCGTCGACCTCGGCAAAGACTTCACGGGCGAAGGAAAACCGCTGAGCGAGGCTGCCGCCCATGCCGACAGCTTGCGAGCCTTGACCGGGGAAGACCATGGCGCGGGTCCGCAGGCGACCCATGCTCTCCGTTGCCTGGATCCCATCAGCTTTTGCAGCGGTTGCGTCGGTGAAGGCCATCGGCGCGCTCCTCAGAAGTGAGAGTTGGAATTTGGCAGCATTCACCATGGCTACATGCGCTATCCCTTGCAGGCCAACTGTGCCACGTCAGGGAGCTTTGCAAGACGCCTGTTTCGGACTTGAATATCGCGAGCCACGGTGTGTCGATGAGATCTTTAGCTGCACCCCTTCTGGCGAAATACCCATGTCACTTCGCCAATGCAACATAAAAATCATATGCCAAGTTCATTCCGGTTGCGAGTGTGCGCGCCGAGAGGCGAAGCGAGCCCCGGAAAACAAGAAGATACGAACGATTGATGATGTCTCGCGCAGCGTTGTCTGTGGGTTGTTTGTCAGAGATGGCGCCGCGATTCGCGATACTCCGTCGCTCAACTGCGAGTCGCCGGGACCGGATCGTAGACAATCATCACGCGCTCGGCGAAATCATAGGCCGTTGTCAGGCTATCCAGCACGACAGCATCGGCACCCGCCGCGCGCAGGCGATCGATCCATGACTCGTCCGGCCCGCGTGCAAACACAGGGAGTCGCGGAAAAGCGCGACTCGCCACAGCGGTAATCCGCTCGGCTGTTGCGGCGTCGGGCACGCTGACGACGAGGGCGGCGGCATGCGCCAGCCTCGCGGCCCGCAGGACGTCGATGCGGGTGGCGTCACCATAGTAGACGGGCAGGCCTCGCGACCGGCTATGGGCAACCCGCTTGGGCGTCATATCGAGGATCACACACGGCACGTGGAGAGAGGAAAGATGGCGGGCAACGGCCATGCCGACCTGCCCAAATCCGGCAATGACGACATGACCTTTAACGGTACCGAGTTGCTTCTGGAGATCCCCGATCGTTGGCTGGCGTCGTCCAGGGTTGGCAGCTGGAATCGTCCACTCCACAATCAGGGCGCCGAGCGGCGTTAATGCCATGCTCAGGCCTATCGCAACCGTCAGCAGTCGAACTGTGTCGGCGGCGAGCAAGCCGTGTGCGGCCCCAATCGCGAGCAAGACGAAGGCGAACTCGCTGCACTGGGCGAGCAATGCGGCGACGGCGAGGGCGCGCTTCCAGGGCAGGCGAAACAGAATGCCAAGTCCGTGCATGGCCGCCGCTTTTGCGGTCATTAAGCCGCCGGTTACCAACAGGACGACGTCCCATCGTTGCATTGCGAAGTCGAGATCGATGCCAAAACCGACCGTCGCGAAAAACAGGCCGAGCAGCATACCCCGGAAGGGTTGAATATCGGCCGCGACCTGATGTCGGAACTCGGTGTCGGCA
>JALOTH010000104.1 GCA_025458035.1 Rhodospirillales bacterium | reverse complement strand
AGTCCTCGTCCGGCGGCGTGTGCAGAAGCAGCTCATCGGGGCCGAGCAGGTGCTGCTGCAGGCGGCTGGCGAGGTCTTCGAGATCGTGCACGCGCTCGCGCAGATATTCGTCGGCCAGCCGGCTGACGCGGGAGTGGATGTCGTCGTTGACCTTCTGCACCGCCGCCTCGGCGGTCAGGCCGGTGTTGATCGCCTCGCCGATGCGGCGCAGCCAGCCGACGTCCTCGGCGATCATGCGGTAGGTTTCCATCACATCCCGCGGCTCGCCGGGGCCGCCGAGCCCGCTTTCCCGCAGCATGTCGTCGAGGGCGCCGTGCATGTCGGCGACGGCGCGGCGCAGCCGCTCGTGTTCGTGCCGGGTGTCCTCGGCGACGATGTGGCGCACGGTCACCCGCGACTTGTGCAGGTGGGCGATGCCGATGCCGATGCCGGTGTTCAGCCGCACGCCGTCGAGACGCAGCGGCAGCAGGCCGATGCCCTCGGCGGGCGCCAGTTCGGCGCGGGTGATCAGATGGCCGCCGGCCACCAGTTCGGCCAGCACCATCGCCACCGTCTGCAGCGCCTCGATCTCCTCGTCGGTGTACTGGCGGGAGCGGATGTTCTGCACCGCCAGCACGCCGACGACACGGCCGCCGCGCTGGATCGGCACGCCCATCAGCGACTGGTAGATCTCCTCGCCGGTCTCCGGCCGGTAGACGAAGCCGGGATGGGATTGCGCATGGGCGAGCGCCAGCGGCCGGGCCTTCGCCGCGATCTCGCCGATCAGCCCCTCACCGACGCGCAGGCGGGTGCGGCGGACCGCCGTCTGCTTCAGGCCTTGCGTCGCGAACAGCTCCAAGACATCGCCGGCGCGCCGGACATAGAGCGAACACACCTCGCAGTTCATGTCGGCGGCGATGATGGCGACGATGCGGGCGAGCCGCGCCTCGGCGTCGCCTTCGCTCGCCATGACGTCGCGGATGCGTGCCAACAGGCGCCGGAGAACGAGAATGGTTTCGCCGTACTGCATCGATCATCCGACCTCGCGCAGGTCGTGGTCGGCGAGCGCGTGCCGCGCCTGGTCCATGAGTTCGCGGATGATGCCGGCGGTCGGCTGCTCGCGCGTCACCATGCCGACGCTCTGGCCGGCCATCAGCGAGCCGTTCTCCACATCGCCGTCCACCACCGCGCGCTTGAGCGCACCCGCCCAGAACAGCTCGATCTCCAGCTGCGCCTGGTCCTGCGTCAGTTCGCCGGAGCGGTAGCGCTGCGCCACCTGGCGCTGCACGTCGGCGAAGCGGCGGGTGCCCGCATTGGCGAGGGCGCGCACCGGAATCACCGGCAGGTCCGGATCGATCTGCTGGGAGACGATGGCGTCGCGGGCGCTGGCGCGGATGAACGCCCGCTTGAAATCGGCGTGGGCGATCGATTCGGTGGCGCAGACGAAACAGGTCCCGAGCTGGCAGCCGGCGGCGCCCATCAGCAGGTAGAGGGCGATCGCCTCGCCGCGCCCGATGCCGCCGGCGACGAACACCGGCACCTCGCGCACCTGCGGCAGGATTTCCTGCGCCAGCACGCTGGTGGACACCGGGCCGATATGCCCGCCGGCCTCGGCGCCTTCGATGATCAGCGCGTCGACGCCCTGACGGACCAGCCGCCGGGCAACGGCAAGGGCGGGGGCGAAGCAGATGACACGGGCGCCGCCGTCCTTGAGCCGGCGCACCGCATCCGGCGGCGGCAGCCCGCCGGCCAGCACGACGTGGCCGACGCGGTGATCGAGGCAGGTGTCGATCAGCGCCGCCAGCTCCGGATGCATGGTGATCAGGTTGACGCCAAACGGCCGCGCCGTCGCCGCCTGCGTCGCCTCGATTTCCGCCGCGAGGCCCGGCGGCGACAGCGAGCCGCAGGCGATGACGCCGAAGCCGCCGGCGTTGGAAATGGCGGCGACGAGGGTGTGTTCGGAAACCCAGCTCATCGCCCCGCCGAGGATGGGATACTGGCAGCCGAGGAAGTGGCAGCCCCGCTGCGAGAGCCGGCGCAGCCGCGCTTCGGGCGTTTCCGTCGGCGCCATCCGCCCGACTACGCGTCGAGCCCGTAGGCGCCGTGCAGGGCGCGTACGGCCAGTTCGGTATAGGCGTCGTCGATCAGGACGCTGACCTTGATCTCCGAAGTGGAAATCACCTGGATGTTGATCCCCTTCTCCGCCAGCGTGCGGAACATCGTCGAGGCGATGCCGGCGTGGCTGCGCATGCCGACGCCGATCACCGACACCTTGCAGACGCCGGCGTCGGCGCGCACCTCGCCATAGCCGATCTCGCCGCGATGGGCCTCGATCACCGACAGCGCCCGTTCCAGATCGGCCCTGCCGACGGTGAACGTCATGTCGGTGGTGTCGCCCTGCGGCGAGACGTTCTGCACGATCATGTCGACGTTGATGTTGGCCTCGGCCAGCGGCCCGAAGATGCCGGCGGCGACGCCGGGCCGGTCGGCGACGCGCAGCAGCGTGACCTTCGCCTCGTCACGGCTGTAGGTGACACCGCTGATCAGTTCCTGCTCCACGATTTCCTCCTCCGGAACGACAAAGGTGCCGGGCTTGTCCTCGAAGCTGGACAACACCTGCAGCCGCACCCGCTGCTTCATCGCCAACTCGACGGAGCGGGTCTGCAGCACTTTCGCGCCCACCGACGCCATCTCCAGCATTTCCTCGAAGGTGATCTTATCGAGCTTGCGGGCCTTCGCAACGATCCGCGGATCGGTGGTGTAAACGCCGTCGACGTCGGTGTAGATATCGCAGCGGTCGGCCCCGAGTGCCGCCGCGACGGCGACGGCGGTGGTATCGGAGCCGCCGCGGCCGAGGGTGGTCACCCGGTTGTCGGGACCCAGCCCCTGGAAGCCGGCGATCACCGGCACCTCGCCCGCCGCCATCCGCCGGCGCAGCTCCGCCGTCTCGATGCCGAGGATGCGGGCGCGGGAGTGGGCATCGTCGGTGTGGATGGGGATCTGCCAGCCGAGCCAGGAACGGGCGGCCACCCCCGCCTGCTGCAGCGCCATCGCCATCAGTCCCGATGTCACCGCCTCGCCGGTCGCCACCACGGTGTCGTATTCGCGGGCATCGTGCAGGGGGCTGATCTTCACACAGTAGTCCACCAGCTGGTTGGTGACGCCGGCCATCGCCGAAACGACGAGGGCGACCTGATCGCCAGCGTCGACCGCCCGCTTGACGCGCGCGGCGACCGCCTGAATGCGCTCGAGATCGGCCACCGAGGTGCCGCCGAACTTCTTCACGACAACGGCCATGGGCTCACGATCCTGTTGTGGAGAGGCAAGATCCGTACCAATTCCGCGCGACCCCGAAGATCCCCGCCGTGTCGACCCTGGCCGCGCATCCGGCTCACGGTTGCCATCGGCAACCCTCAGCCTACATACTCAGCGGCTTTGAGCGGCGCAAGCGCGCCGGCAGCGCAGGAGAAGGGCGCCCAGCATGCAACACCCCTCAGCGGAGCGAACGGCGGCGGCCTCCCCCGGCAGCTCCCCCGGCAGCGCCGACGCCAGCGACGTCGCCCGTTTCGATGCCATCGCCGAGGACTGGTGGGACCCCGCCGGCAAGTTCCGGCCGCTGCACGAGCTCAATCCGCTGCGCCTCGCCTACATCACCGAGCGCATCGCCGCCGGCTGCGGCCGCCACGAGGCGGCGGAACGGCCGCTCGCCGGCCTGCGCGTCCTCGACGTCGGCTGCGGCGGCGGCCTGGTGGCGGAGGGCCTGGCTCGGCTCGGCGCCGAGACCACCGGCATCGATGCCTCGGAAACCTCGATCGCGGTCGCCCGCCGCCACGCCGAGCAGGAGGGGGTGGCCGTCACCTATGAGTGCGCGGTGCCGGAGGATCTGGCGGCGCGGCAGCTCGTTTTCGACGCCGTCGTCTCCATGGAGGTGGTCGAGCACGTCGCCGATGTCGATGCGTTCTTAAGGGCGATCGCCGCGGTGGCGCGGCCGGGCGGCACCATCGTCCTGGCGACGCTCAACCGCACGCTGAAGTCCCTGCTGCTGGCCAAGGTCGGCGCCGAGTACGTGCTGCGCTGGGTGCCGCCGGGCACGCACGACTGGCGCAAGTTCATCAAGCCGCACGAGCTGGCGCGCGCCCTCGCCCGCCACCGCATCGCGATGACCGATGCCCGCGGCATCACCTACGATCCGCTGACCGGCCGCTGGCGCCTCGGCGGCGACCTCGCCATCAACTATCTCTGCGCCGGCACGCGGACGTAGCCGGCGGCGCCGGACGCCGCCGGCCGCCCGCGCGCTCAGCGGGCGATCACCGTCCAGCCGCGCCCGGCCATGCAGTTGGTGACCGCCGCCGACTTCTCCTGCTCACCGCTGATCGCGCCATAGGTGGCGCCACCAAGGCCGCCCAGCGCCGCACCGAGGCCGGCATTGCGGCCGGCGCTGCCGGGACCGAGGGCGCCGACGATGGCGCCGCCGGCGGCACCGATGGCCGCCGCACCAAGGCCGGTCAGCGCCGAGCGTTCCACCGTCGAACGCTGGTTGGCGAGGGCCTGGCACTGCGCCAGATCGTCGGCGTAGGAGCGGCCGTTCATCGCCGCCATGGAACCGGTGGTATCAACGGTGGGAGCGTAGCCCGCGCCCGGCATGCCGGCACAGCCGCCTGCCAACAGCGCCAGAACCACCACGGCTTTCTTCATGTCCTTCCTCGTCTTGCGGTTGATCGCCGGCGCTGCCGCGGCGGTTCCGCCGCAAGCCGCCGGCACGACCGCAGGATGGCGCCGGATTGTGGCGGATTTCGATGCCGTTTCATGGCAATACGGTGGCGATCGGGGCCGCCGGCAACCACCACTCGCCACTGACGGCAATTGCCGGCGTCGTGACGAAACCGTAATCCCCAATACAGTTTCAGGTAATGGACCGTCATCCATATTGGTGGGAGCGTGAACGTGGCGAGCAGGAAGGCTATCCATGACCCCGATGAAAACGAAAATCCTGGCCGGTCTTGCCGGCGGCACCGCGGCAGCCGCGCTGGCGGTGGGCGCCGTGGTGCCGCTGGCGATGGCGCCGGCCGCCGCCGCCGCACCGTCAGCGGTGCGCACGGCGCCGGGCAGCTTCGCCGACCTGGTTGAACAGGTCAGCCCCGCCGTCGTCCAGATCGCCGCCAAGCGGTCGGCGGCCGATGGCGAAAACGCCGGCGGCGGCGCCGACATCCCCCAACATCTGCGCGAGGGCCCGCTCGGCGACATGCTGGAGCGGTTCTTCCGCGACCATGGCCCGCATCAGCCGATGCCGTCGCCCGGCAACGCCCTCGGCTCCGGCTTCATCATCGATGGCGGCGGCCTGGTCGTCACCAACAACCACGTCGTCGGCGGCGCCAGCGAGATCAAGGTGACCTTGAAGGACGGCCGCAGCTTCCCGGCGACACTGGTGGGTGCCGATGAAAAGACCGACCTCGCCGTCGTCCGCATCACCACCGACCAGACGCTGCCGACGGTGGCGTGGGGCGATTCCACCGCGACCCGCGTCGGCGACTGGGTGCTGGCCGTCGGCAACCCGTTCGGCCTGTCCGGCACGGTGACCGCCGGCATCGTCTCGGCGCGCGGCCGCGATCTCGGCTCCGGCCCCTACGACGACTTCATCCAGATCGACGCCCCGCTCAACAGCGGCAATTCCGGTGGCCCCCTGTTCGACCATGCGGGGCGCGTCATCGGCGTCAACACCGCGATCTTTTCGCCGAACGGCGGCAACGTCGGCATCGGCTTTGCCATCCCGTCGGAAACGGCGCAGGCGATCGTCGCCGACCTCAAGGCGAAGGGACGGGTCGACCGCGGCTGGCTCGGCGTCGGCATCCAGCCGGTGACCCCCGAGATCGCCGACAGTCTCGGCTTCGACAAGCCCCGCGGCGCCCTCGTCGCCAGCATCGTCGACGGCAGCCCGGCGGCGGCGGCCGGCGTCCGGGTTGGCGATATCATCCTGGCCTTTGGCGGCCGGCCGGTCGCGACCATGAAGGACCTGACCCGCGCCGTCGCCGCCACTCCCGATGGCGCCTCGCGGCCGATCGAGGTCTGGCGTGACGGCGGCGCCGTCACCTTGACGACGACCGTCGCGGCGGCGCGCGAGGCGGGCGAGCCGCAACTGCGGCAGCAGCGGGCCGACGCGGCGACGGCGGTGCCGTCGCTGGGCCTGAAGCTGGCGGCGATCGACGACCGCGCCCGCCAGACCCTCGGCCTCGCCGACGATGCCCGCGGCGCCGTCGTCGTCTCCGTCGATCGGAGCAAGGATGCGGCGGAAAAGGGCCTGCGCCCCGGTGACCTGATCACCCGCGTCAACCAGCAGCCCGTCGTCAGCCCGGCGGACGTGGCGCGCGCGGTGGAGACGGCGGCGAAGGCGGCGCGCAAAAGCGTGCTACTGATGGTCGAGCGCAATCAACAATCACGCTTCGTTGCCATTGAACTGACGAAAACTTGAGGTTAATTGCCCATCTGCCGCCGTAATCCCTATGTCCCGACGGCGGCGGTAGCCGGTGCTCCTCCCAGCCTCCCCCTCACGGCTGCGCGCCGGCTGGCCCCGTTCTCTTTCCCCCAAGAGAACGGGGCCCCTCCGTTTTTGCGCTTTGGTTCGACCGCCGGTCGTCATAAGTTCGGGCCATGCGCGTATTGATCATCGAAGACGACACCGAAACGGCGGCTTACCTGAAGAAGGGCCTGGCCGAGGCCGGCCATGTCGCCGATCACGCCGCCGACGGCCCGCAGGGGCTGGCGATGGCGAACGAGGGCGTTTACGACGCGCTCATCGTCGATCGCATGCTGCCGGGGCTGGACGGCCTGTCGGTGATCCAGAACCTGCGCGACGCCCGCGTGCAGACGCCGGCGCTGATCTTGAGCGCCCTCGGCCAGGTCTCCGACCGGGTGCGCGGCCTGAAAGCCGGCGGCGACGACTACCTGGTCAAGCCGTTCGCGTTCTCCGAGCTGCTGGCGCGGCTGGAAGCGCTGATCCGGCGCGGCGCCAACACCGACCCGGTGGTCACCCGCCTGCAGGTGGGCGATCTGGAGATGGACCTGCTGGCGCGCGTCGTCACCCGCGACGGCAAGGCGATCGACTTGCAGCCGCGCGAGTTTCGCCTGCTGGAATACCTGATGCGCCATGCCGGCCACGTCGTCACCCGAACAATGCTGCTGGAGAGCGTCTGGGACTATCATTTCGACCCGCAGACCAACGTCATCGACGTCCACATCAGCCGGCTGCGGGCGAAGATCGACAAGGGGTTCGGCGCACCGATGCTGCATACCGTTCGCGGCGCCGGATACTCGCTCCGTGAGCCAGCTTAATCTTTTCCGCACCTCCGCCTTCCGGCTGACCTGGCTCTACCTGATGCTGTTCGGCACGTCGGTGCTGGCGCTGCTGGGATTCATCTACTGGTCGACGCTCGCCGTCATCGAGCGCCAGACCATGGAGACGGTCGAGGCGGAGGCGCGCGGTCTCGCCGAACAGTACCGCCAGGGCGGCATCGAGCGCCTGATGAACGCCGTCCGCCAGCGCTCGGAAACCAGCAAGGACACGGTTTTCGTCCTCGCCGACCGCGACTTGCGGCCGATCACCGGCAACCTCGCGAATTGGCCGGCGGGAGCGGAGGAGCGCGGTCCCTGGCTGAACCTGCAGGTCAGCCGTCGCGAGCCGCATGGCATCGTCTCCTCGCAGGTGCGGGCGCGGCTGTATATCCTCAGCGGCGGCTACCGCCTGCTCATCGGCCGCGACACCTACGAGCGGGCACGCTTTGAGCGGATCATCTTCAACGCGCTGACGTGGTCGCTGGCGGCGGCGGCGTTGCTCGGCGTCGGCGGCGGCCTGTTCTTAAGCCGGCGGATGCTGCGGCGGGTCGATCAGGTTTCGCGGACGGCGCGGCAGATCGTCGCCGGCGATCTGTCGCTGCGGCTCGTCAAAACCGGCAGCGACGACGAATTCGATCGCCTCGCCGACAGCGTCAACGGCATGCTCGATCAGATCGAACGGCTGATGACCGGCATGCGGCTGGCCACCGACAGCATGGCCCATGACCTGCGCAGTCCGCTGACCCGCCTGCGCGGCCGTATCGAACTGGCGCTGCGCGCGCCGCCGCAGACCGCCAGCGACCGCGAGGCGCTGATCGACGTGCTGGCGCAGGCGGACGCGGCGCTGTGCACCTTCGACAGTCTGCTGAAAATCGCCGCCGCCGAGGCGGGAACGGCGCGCAGCGATTTCGCCGTCGTCGACCTCTCGGCGGTGGCGCGCGATGCCGGCGAACTCTATGAACCGGTCGCCGAAGAGGCGGCGATCACGCTGTCCGTGGACGTCGACGGCCCGGCGCCGCTGCGGGGGCAGCCGGAACTGCTGGCGCAGGCGGTCACCAATGTCCTCGACAATGCGGTGAAGTACACCCCCGCCGGCGGACGCATCGCCATCCGCGTCGACAGCGGGCCGAACGAGGTGGCGTTGACGGTCACCGATACCGGTCCCGGCATTCCCGCCGCTCACCGCAGCCGCGTGCTCGAACGCTTCGTGCGCCTCGAGGAATGCCGCAGCACGCCGGGCGCCGGCCTCGGGCTGTGCCTCGTCGCCGCCGTCGCCAAACTGCACGACGGCACCGTCACCCTGTTCGACAGCGCACCGGGCCTTGGCGTCACCCTGACCTTTCCGGCGGCCTTCGAGGCGGCGGCCGAGGCCACGCCCGCCGCCCCGTGGTCGCCGGACATCGCCATGCCGCGGCCGGCGAGCGTCGGCGAGTAGCGGCGGCAAACCGGGACGCGGTCGACCGTCATGACAGGAACCGGCCTCTGGCATCGCTTCGGGTTGACCGCCTCGCCGTTCGAGACGGCACCGCCGGCCGCCCCATGGATAGCGGAGCCGCTTCGCCAGCCGTTCGAAGACCTCCGCGCTGCCATCGACCGCCGGGCCGCGCTGGTGCTGCTCGCCGGCGAGCCTGGCAGCGGCCGTACCACGCTGGCGCGCGCCGCCATCGCCGCCTCGGCCCGCGCCACGGCGGCGGCGTGGCTGCCGACGGCGCAGACGGATAGCCCGGCAGCGTTGGCCCGCTGGCTGCTGGAGCGCTTCGGCGGGGAGGCGGCGGCCGCCGGCGACGCCGATCCGCGACGCCTGCTGCAACAGCGGATCGCCGCGCGCGGGGCGCTGGCCGCGGCGCCGCTGATCGTCATCGACGATCTCGAGGAGCTGCCGCCCGCCGTCTTGAACGACCTGATGCGGCTGCTCGCCGCCGCCGCCAGCGCCACGCCGCCGCTGTCGGTGCTGATGATCAGCGAGCCGCCGCTGCGGCACGACGTGGCAAAGCTGGCGCACGCCATCCTCGCGGCCGCGCCGCTCGCCGCCGTCACGCTGCCGGCGCTGACCGTCGAGGCCACCGCCGCCTACGTCGCCCATCGCCTCGCCAGCGCCGGCTACGCCGGGCCGCAGCCGTTCACCGCGGACGCCCTCATCCGCATCGCCAATCTGTCGCGCGGCCGGCCGCTGCACATCAACCGGCTGTGCGAGGCCTGTTTCGATGGCGCCTCCCCCAACAGCCTGCCCCTCGGCAGCGACGTGGTCGCCGCCGCGCTGGCCAACTCCCTGTCCGCATCGACGGCGCACGACGGTGGCGAGGCGTCGCCGGCGAGCGGACCGGCGGCACGCAGCAGCGCGGCGGTGGAGGACGAGGACGCCCGGCTGGAACGCCTCGCCGGCCGCGTCAACGCGGTGATCCACCGTTCCTTCGCCGCCCGCGCCGCCGAACCGGCCGCCGCCCCGCCGGCGCCGGCCGCACCCCCGCCCGCCAGTCCCGCGCCCGCTGCCCCGGCGCCGCCGACACCCCGGCCGCCCGCCGGTCGGCGCCGCAGGCGGCCGCTGTTCGCCCGGGCGCTGATGGTGCTGATCGGCATCGCCGGTGCGGCCGCCGGCTGGCGGCTGGTCGTCGGCGATTGGCCGTGGCCCCAGCAGCGGCAGCCGGCGCCGATGGCGGCGCTGACCGAGGCGGCCCGCCCGGACCCCGCGCCGCCGGCAG
>JALOTH010000013.1 GCA_025458035.1 Rhodospirillales bacterium | reverse complement strand
CGCCGGCGGCACCGAGAGCGTCAGCACCGCCCCGTGGCGGGTCGAACGGCCGGCGCGTCCGGGGGCACTACCGCGCTTTTATGCCCGCGCCCGCTTCTCTCCCGACAGCATCGGTGATCCCGAAATGGGCGAGGCGGCGGAAACCGTCGCGCAGCGCTGCGGCATCAGCCGGGCCCGCCAGGACGCCTATGCCCTGCTCAGCCACCACAAGGCGATCGCCGCGCGCCGGCAGGGACGCTTTGCGGCGGAGATCGTGCCGCTCCCCGACGGCGCCGGCGGGCGGGTCATGGACGACGAATGCGTGCGCCACGATACCAGCTTGGCGGCGCTGGCGCGGCTTCCCGCGGCGTTCATCGCCGGCGGCACCGTCACCGCCGGGAACAGCTGCCCGCTCAACGACGGCGCGGCGGCGGTGCTCATCGTCTCGGCACGGCGGTTTCACGCCATGGGCCTGACGGCGGGCTTGAAGTTCGTCGACGGGGCGGCGGCGGGGTGCGATCCCAACGTCCTCGGCCTCGGCCCGATACCGGCCACGCAGCGGCTGCTGGAGCGCAGCGGCCTCGCCATCTCGGACATCGACCTGATCGAATTCAACGAGGCGTTCGCGGCGCAGGTTCTCGCCTGCCTCGACGCGCTGGGGATCGCCGAGCAGCGGGTCTGCATCGGCGGCGGCGCCATCGCCCTCGGCCACCCCTTCGGCGCGTCCGGCGCCATTCTCGTCGTTCGCCTGTTCAGCGAACTGATCCGCACGCCACGCCCGCTGCCGGCGGCGCCAACCGGCCTCGCCGTCCTTGGCGTCGGCGGCGGCATGGGCGTCGCCAGCCTGTGGCAAGCGGTGACGGTGTGACGGTTTGCGCCCGCTGGCCGGCGGCGCGTCAGCCGGCGGGGGTGGCGAGCAGCGGCTCCAGACACAGCGCGAGGCCGATGCGCCAGTCGGGCATCTCGACAGCGAAGGCGCGGCGGACGGCGGCACCGTCGAGGACGGAATAGGCGGGGCGTGCGGCCGGGGTCGGGTAGTCCCTGGTCGGAATCGGCGTCAGCCGCGGCGCACGCCGTCCGGCGGCGGCCACCGCCGAGAAGATCTCCGCGGCAAACCCGTGCCAACTGGTGGCACCGCCGCACGCGAGGTGATAGATGCCCTGCCGTCCGCCGAGTGCGCTGGCGCCGCCCGCCGCCGCCCCGGTGGCGGCGATGATCTGCGCCGTCGCTTCCGCCACCAGCCGCGCCCAGGTCGGGCACCCCACCTGATCATCGACGACGCGCACCTCATCCCGCTCCGCCGCCAGTCGCAGCATGGTCAGGAGGAAATTGCGGCCGCGCTCGCCATACAGCCAGGCGGTGCGGAAAATCAGGGCCGCGCCGCCCGCCGCCAGCACCGCTTCCTCGCCGGCCCGTTTGCTGCGTCCGTAGATGCCGATGGGCGCCGTCGGATCGCTTTCCCGATACGGGCGCTGGCCGCCGCCACTGGCG
The DNA here is from genome assembly GCA_025458035.1 of Rhodospirillales bacterium. Taxonomy (GTDB): domain Bacteria; phylum Pseudomonadota; class Alphaproteobacteria; order Rhodospirillales; family Defluviicoccaceae; genus Defluviicoccus. The sequence continues at coordinate 30,093 of JALOTH010000013.1, read as the reverse complement.
TCGGCGAGGCCGCTGCCGTCGAACACATAGTCGGTGGAATAGTGGATCAGCGGAACGTTCAGCCGCGCGGCCTCCTCGGCGAGCACGCCGGGGGCGCGGGCATTGATGGCAAAGGCGATGCCCTCCTCCGCTTCGGCGCGGTCGACGGCGGTGTAGGCGGCGGCGTTGATGATCAGCCGCGGCCGCAGGCGAGCGACCACATCGCGGATCTGCGCGGCATCGGCGAGGTCGAGGCTCGCCCGCGTCGTCGCGATAACCGGGGCGACGGTCGCCAGGGCGCGCACGAGTTCGAAGCCCAACTGGCCGTCGCGTCCGGTGATCAGGATCGGGCGCTCGCCGCCGGTCGTCGCCCCCGTCATCGCGGCATCGCCGCAACCGCGGCCGGCGGCAGGCGTTCCGGCGGCAGGTCGGCGAGACGGGGCGCCGCCGCATCCTTTTCCGAGACGATGGGCCGTGCCACCGGCCAGGCGATCGCCAGATCGGGATCGTTCCAGGCGATGCCGAGGGCCGACGGCGGGTCGTACTGATCGCTCATCTTGTAGGTGACGAGGGCGGTTTCGCTGATCACGCAGAAACCGTGGGCGAAACCCGCCGGAATGAAGAGCTGATGACCATTTTCGGCGGACAGCGTCGCCGCCGCCCAGCGGCCAAAGCTCGCCGATCCGCGGCGGACATCGACGGCGACGTCCCAGATCGCTCCGGCGAGGACCGAGACCAGTTTCGCCTGATCGTGCGGGTGCTGCAGGTGCAGGCCGCGCAGCACGCCGTGACGGGAAAACGAGACATTATCCTGCACGAACGCCACGTCGATGCCGGCCGCGGCGTAGCGCACGCGGTCGTAGGATTCGAACAGGTAGCCGCGGTCATCGGGAAAGCGGCGGGTCTCGATCCGCAGGACTTCGGGCAGATCAGCCAGCGGCGTGACATTCATTGCGGTGGCCCCGGAACATGACCTTCTTCGCTCAACAGCCGTGCGAGATACTCGCCGTAGGCGGACTTGGCGAGCGAGGCGGCGAGACGCGCCAGCTGCTCGGCGGTGATGAACCCCATCCGCCAGGCCACCTCCTCCACGCAGGCGATCTTCAGTCCCTGCCGGGCCTCGACAATCTCAACGAAATTGGACGCTTGGTGGTAGGATTCGTGCGTGCCCGTATCCAGCCACGCCGATCCGCGCCCCAGCACCTCGACGCGGAGGCCGCCGCGGCGCAGATACTCGGCATTGACATCGGTGATCTCCAGCTCGCCGCGGGACGAGGGGCGTTGCGCGCGGGCGATGTCGACGACGCCGTTGTCATAGAAGTAGAGGCCGGTGACCGCGAAGTGCGACTTCGGGCGCGCCGGTTTCTCCTCGATGCTGGTGGCGCGGCCGGCGGCATCGAAGGCGACGACGCCGTAACGTTCGGGATCGCGCACCGGATAGGCGAACACCGTCGCCCCCGAAGCCTGCCGCGCGGCATGCTGCAGGCGGGCGGCCAAGCCCTGCCCGAAGAAAATGTTGTCGCCGAGAACCAGCGTCACCGCGTCGCCGCCGATAAACGGCGCGCCGATGAGAAAGGCCTCGGCGAGACCGCGCGGCTCGGCTTGCGTCGCGTACTGGAAGTTGACACCCCAGCGGGCCCCGTCCCCAAGCAGGTTGCGGAATGCATCGATATCGCGCGGCGTCGAAATCACCAGGATATCGCGGATGCCGGCAAGCATCAGGACCGACAGCGGGTAGTAGACCATCGGTTTGTCATAGACCGGCAGCAATTGCTTGCTGGTGACAAGCGTCGCCGGGTAGAGGCGGGTGCCGAGACCGCCGGCGAGGATGATCCCCTTGCGTGGCATGGATTGGTGCGTTCCGTCTGTGTCTGCGGATACGGGAGATGCGGGTCAGCGCACGTGCGTTTGCTGGCCAGACGCGGCCGCTGGCCGCGGAAAATCCCAGATCGGGACGGGCGCCGCCCGCGCCAGCGCCCGCTCGCACCAGTCCCGGTGCTGCAGATACCACGTCACGGTGCGGCGCAGCGCGTCGTCGAAGGCGATGGCCGGGCGCCAGCCCAGTTCGGTCCGCAGTTTCGTTGCGTCGATGGCATAGCGCAGGTCATGCCCCGGCCGGTCGTTGACGAAGTGGATCAGCGAGGCGTGCGGCCGATGCGGCGATTCCGGCAGCAGGTCATCAAGCACGGCACAGGTGGCGCGCGCCATTTCGAGATTGGTACGCTCGTTGCTGGCGCCGATGTTGTAGGTCTCGCCGATCCGGCCGCGCGTCAACACCGCGTACAAGGCCGCGGCGTGATCGTCGACGAACAGCCAGTCGCGGACATTGCCGCCGGTGCCGTAGATGGGCAGCGGCCGCCCCGCCGCGCCGTTGAGGACCAGCACCGGCAACAGCTTCTCCGGATGCTGGTAGGGGCCGAAGTTGTTGGAACAATTGGTGATCAGCACGGGCAGGCGGTAGGTGGCGTGCCATGCGCGCACCAGGTGGTCGGCGGCCGCCTTGCTGGCGGAGTACGGGGAATTCGGGCGATAGGGATCGTCCTCGCGAAACAGGCCCTCGGCGCCAAGGCTGCCGTAGACCTCGTCCGTTGACACGTGGTGAAAGCGAAAGCGTTGCCGCGCCGGCTCGCTCAATCCCTGCCAGTAACGATGGGCGGCATCGAGCAGGGTGAAGGTGCCGACGATGTTGGAGTCGATAAACGGGCGGGCGCCGACGATCGACCGGTCGACGTGCGTTTCCGCGGCGAGATGCATCACCGCCTCCGGCCGAAATGCCTCCAGCAGCGCGGTGATCGCCGGCCCGTCGACGATATCGAGACGCTCAAAGCGATAGCGCGGATCATCGGCAACGGCGGCGACGCCGTCGAGACTGGCGGCATAGGTCAGCTTATCGACATTGACAACCGACGCCGCTGTGCGCTCGATCAGATGGCGGACCACCGCCGAGCCGATAAAGCCGGCGCCGCCGGTGACGAGGATGCGCTCGGGTTCGAACGATGGCGTCACGGTGGGGGCCTCCGCGGTTGCTGCTCGCCGATTGAGGATGGCAGGACTACGCTTTCGCAAGGCTTAATACCGCCCCCGCCAAGGACACCGCAAGGTGGAAAAAGACAGCGTGATTATGACTAAAGATAGCATCGATGCGGAGCCACTCGCCAATCACGCTGTGAACGCCGAGGCCGGCCCCCCGCCCTCCGTGTGGATGGTGGTTGGCGACAAGCTGGGCGACAACGCGCAGTTGGAGGCACTCGTCGGCGCCCTCGGCTGGCCGGTGACGATCAAGCGCATGCAGTGGCGCGCGGAGTGGGTGACCGGCAAGCCGCCGTTCAAGGCGTCGCTCTATCACATCGATCCGGCCCGATCCGATCGCCTGGAGCCACCGTGGCCCGACCTCGTGCTGACCATCGGCCGGCGGCCATCGATGGTGGCGATGTGGGTGCGCGAACAGTCCGCTGCGCGCACTCGGGTGGTCATCGTCGGCCGGCCACGGGGGGCACTCGATGCCTTCGCCCTGGTGCTGGCGCCGCCGCAGTACCGGCTGCCGCAGCGCCCCAATGTGGTGCAGCTCGATCTGCCGCTGATGCGCGTCGACACGGCCAAGATCGCCGCCGCCGCCGCCGCCTGGCACGACCGGCTGGCGGCGCTGACCCGGCCGTTGACCGCCGTTCTCGTCGGCGGCCCGACGAAACCGTTCGTCTTCGACGCCGCCGTCACCGCCGACATGATCAACGCCATCGAGCGGTCGACCGGCGGTCAGGGAACGCTGTTCGTCACCACCAGCCGGCGGACGCCGGACGACGTCGTCCAGGCGCTGATTGGCGGGCTGCCGCCGACGGCACAGCTGTTCCGTTGGCGTCCCGATGCCGCGGAAAACCCCTACCACGCGCTTCTGGGCCTTGCCGACCGCTTCGTCGTCAGCGGTGATTCGGTTTCGATGATGGTGGAAGTGGCCCGCCTCGCCCGTCCCCTTGCCATCTATCCGTTGCCGGTCGTCGGCTCGCCGTTCGAGCGCATCAAGCGCCGCCTCGCCGCCTGGCTGCAACCGCAGCCCGGCAGTGGCCGGGCGGGACCGGCCGGTTGGCTTGGTGACCGACTTTATGATGCCGGGCTGCTTGCCTACTCCCGGGATTTCGAGGCGCTGCATTGGCAGCTGGTCGCCCGCGGCCTCGCCGTCTGGCTCGGCGAGCCGTTTCCTGCGCAACCGTCGACGGTGCCCGACGACCTCGACCGGGCGGCGGCGCGGATCCGCGCGTTGGCGGTCACGTGATCCGCCGGCAACACAAATGGGATTGCCTTGAGAAATCCCCGGTTGAATTACGGCGCCCGTCTTGCCACAGGGTAGCGCGTTTGCTAACTGAAATGTGGGGATGCGGTTCACCTTGACACGGAACGTGCGATGAAACCCACGGTATTCATTCAGACGAACCACAAGCAGATCGTCGGGGCGCTCGTCGCCGAGTACTCGATGCGGCGCAACTCCAGGCATGCCGATCAGTTCGATGTCCGCATCATGCACACCAAGGATTTTCCGTTTCTCGCGTCGCGCGAAGGACAGGCCTATCTGCGCGATGGTGTGACCCGGAAATGGCGGATGGATGATCTGCAATCGTTCACGCTGACCCGCTTCATGCCGCCGGAGCTGATGGGCTATCAGGGGCGCGCCGTCGTCGTCGACCCCGATGTCTTCGCCATCGCCGACGTTTGGGAGCTGTTCTCCCGCGACATGGAGGGGGCGGCGATCATGTGCCGTCCCCGCTCCGGGTATAAGGAAAAGCGCGGCGTGCTGGCCACCAGCGTCATGCTGCTGGACTGCGCGAAGCTCAGCCACTGGCAGGTTGAGCGGCAATTCAACGAGATGTTCGAGATGAAGCGCGACTACGCCAAGTGGATCGGCCTTGGCTATGAGGATCGCGCCACCATCAAGCTGTTCGAAAACGAGTGGAACGATTTCGACAAGCTGACGCCGCAGACGAAAATGCTGCACCTGACCAAGCGCAAGACGCAGCCCTGGAAGACCGGCCTGCCCGTGGACTTCATGCCGCCGGAGCGGCCGTCGGGCATCCCGCTGCTGTTCTGGATCAATCAGGTCCGGCGGCGGGTGTTCGGCGACTATGCCTTCCTCGGCCACTACGTGCCTCATCCCGACCCCAACCAGGAGCGGTTCTTCTTCGGCCTTCTGCGCGAGTGCGTCGACCAGGGCATCGTCACCGAGGACCTGCTGCGCCAGGAGATGCAGCAGAACCACGTCCGCCACGATGCGTTCGCGGTGCTCGACCGGACGGCGCCGCTGGCGGCGTGAGTGTTGATCTCGCCTGGCACGCCTACGGCAACGGTCCCCCGCTCGTCATCCTGCACGGCCTGTTCGGCGCCGGCCGCAACTGGCGCAGTATCGCCGACCGGCTGGCCCATCGCTGGCGGGTTTATACCGTCGACCTGCGCAACCACGGCAGCTCGCCATGGGCGCCGACGATGTCGTTCGCGGAGATGGCGGACGATCTTGCCGCCTTCTTCTTCGCCCGCCAGCTCTACTCGGCGGCGCTGATCGGCCACAGCCTCGGCGGCAAGACGGCGATGCTGTTCGCCCTCCACCATCCGGCGCTCATCGACGACCTGATCGTCGTCGATATCGCCCCCGCCGCCTATGACCACAGCTACCGGTCCCAGGTCGCGGCGATGCGGGCCGTCGATCTCGCCCGCGTACGCCGGCGCCGCGATGTGGAGGCGATGCTGGCGGCGGCGGTCGACGAGCCGGCGATGCGGACATTCCTGGTTCAAAACCTCAAGCACACCGCCGACGGCGGCTTTGCCTGGCGGGTCAATCTGGAGGCCATCGGCGAGAGCCTGCCGGATCTGATGGGCTGGCCCGATGTCGGTGACCGCGAATTCCCCAATCGGGCGCTGTTCGTCAGCGGCGAGCACTCCGGCTACATCGGCCGGCAGCACCAGGCGGCGATCTTCGCCCACTTCCCCCAGGCGGAATTCGCGGTGATCAGGGACGCCGGCCACCGCGTGCACGCCGACCAGCCGACGGCCTTCGTCGACGCGGTCACCCGCTTCCTCGACAGCGCGACGGCTTAACGGCCCCGGCAGCCGCTGAGGGGATCTTCCGCGCGCCGCTCCGGCCCGCACGCCTCGCCCTTCCCCGGCAAACCCTCTATTGCTTGCAGCGAAGCGGGACGTCGCCGCGCGTCCGTCATCGGCCCCGGCCCGCTTGCGCAGCCCCGGAACTGGAGACGGCGCCAGAATGCTCGATGTGATGTTTTCGGTGATCCTGGTCGGCGCCGGTCTCGTCATGATCGCGGTTCTGAGCAGCGTTCTCGCCTTTCGCTTCGGCGCGCCGCTGTTGTTCATTTTTCTCGGACTGGGGCTGCTGTTCGGCGAAGACGGGCTTGGCATTCATTTCAACGACGCATCCCTGGCGTACTTCGTCGGCAGCCTCGCCCTCTCATTGATCCTGTTCGACAGCGGCTTCTGCACGCGCCTGTCGTCCTTCCGCGCGGCGGCGCTGCCGGCGGTCACGCTCGCCAGCCTCGGCGTCGTCCTGACCGCCGCCCTGGTCGGCGTTGCCGCCCACGTCCTCATCGGCTTTTCGCTGCCGGAGGCCTTCCTCATCGGCGCGATCGTCAGTTCGACGGATGCGGCGGCGGTGTTCTTCCTGCTGCGCGTCGGCCGCATCCAGATCCGCGAACGCGTCCGTTCGACCCTGGAGATCGAGTCCGGCGCCAACGATCCGATGGCGATCTTCCTGACCATCGTGCTCGTCGAGTGGATCGCCACCGACCGCGGCGGTGCCGCCGGCCAGGCTGGCGATCTTCTCATCATGTTCGCACGGCAGATGGGCCTCGGCGTCGCGCTCGGGCTGCTCGGCGGACTGCTCATCGTCCGCATCGTCAACACCCTGCGGCTGGAAGCGGGCCTCTATCCGGTCCTCGTGCTCGCGGCATCGCTGGTGCTGTTCGGCTCGGTGGGCATGCTGGGCGGCAGCGGCTTTCTCGCCGTCTACGTTGCCGGCCTCTACGCCGGCAATCAGCGCATCGCCGCCAAGGGCGCGCTGCGGCGCTTTCAGGAGGGCCTGACCTGGTTCGCCCAGATCACCATGTTCCTGGTGCTCGGCCTTCTCGCCACCCCGTCACAGTTTCCCGCCATCGTCCTGCCGGCGCTCGCCATCGCCCTCGTTCTGACGCTGATCGCGCGGCCCGTCGCCGTCTGGCTCTGCCTGCTGCCCTTCCGCTATCAGCCCAACGAGACGGCGTTCATCTCCTGGGTTGGCTTGCGGGGGGCGGTATCGATCCTGCTCGGCATCCTGCCGCTGGCGGCAGGCCTGGAGAACGGACACCTGTTCTTCAACACGGCGTTCATCATCGTCCTCGCCTCGCTGCTGGTGCAGGGCTGGACGGTCAGGCCGGTCGCCCGCTGGCTGCGCCTCATCGTGCCGCAAAGCATCGGCCCGGTGGAGCGGCTGGACCTCGATCTGCCCGGCGCCGCCCACCACGAACTCGTCGCCTACCGGGTGGTGCCAGGCAGTCCGGTGGCGTCCGGCGAACGCATCCCGCGCTGGGCGCGGCCGTCGCTGGTGATCCGCGACGGCCAGTCCATCCGCCACCAGTTCGCCGGCAAGCTGCGGCCGGGCGATCGCGTCTACATCTTCACGGCGCCCCGCTATCTGCGGCTGCTCGACCGGCTGTTCGCCAGCCCGGCGAAACTGACGGAGGACGACAAGGATTACTTTGGCGAGTTCGTCGTCCACGGCAATCACACCATCGGCGAGCTGGCGGAGAACTACAGCCTTCCCGTCGAGCCGTTCGACCCGCGGCAGACGATCGACGGGGTCATCCGCGGCCGCCTCGGCGGCGCCGTCGAGGTCGGCGACCGGATCGGTCTCGGCGACATCGAACTCGTTGTCCGGCAGGTGGACGACGCCGGCAACATCGAGAGCGTCGGGCTGGTGGTGCAGCCCATCGCCCCCAAGCCCGAACGGATCTGGGTGTTCCTGAACGCGAGGAAGCTCATCGCCCGGCTGAAGGCGCGCCGGCAGCGCCGCTCGCAGCGCGAGCAACGCTGACGGCAAGGCCACGGCGGGGCGGCGGCCTTCCCGGCGCGCTGAACTGGCCCGGCCAACCAAACTGATCCCGGCTGCGCGCGGGTGACGCGGGCGGCGCGAGCCGGAAAATCACCGCGAACCGCCATCACCGCCACCAGCCGATCGATCCCATGCCTATCGATCGCGGCCTGTGCCACCCCAGTGGCGGATCTGGTATGGTTCGCGTGCATTGCGCGAGCGCCGGAAGGGAACGCAGGAGGCGGGTTCTCGGGAGGATGGATGCGGCCGAGAAAAACATGGGAAGGGAAGCGGTGCTCGGCGGGCGATTCCATTCGAAGATTTCACCCGCTTGCTATCGGCGTTCGGCTTCCCCCACAAACGAACCCGCGGCAGCCACCACGTCTTTCTTCATCCAAAGGCGATGCGGCCGCCCAGCATCCAGCCGCGCAGCGGCGGGGCCACGGCCTACCAAATCGCACAGTTCCTGGCGATGGCGGCTTGGCTCGACGTGGCTACGGCCGAAAACCTGCCGATTCCCCCGGCAAGTCGCGCAGAACGAGCATGGCCTGCCTGTTCTCGGCGGATCTTGCCCGTATCTGACGGCAGAACGTCTTGATCTCGCTCATGCTCGTCATCGGGCTAACGCCGCGTCAGGCAAACAGCAGTCGGCCACGCGGCTGGGGAATCGTGCGGCCCAACTCTCGTGCGGTTTCAATCCATTCGGTCATGACAATTTCTAATTGCCGTAAGGCGTCCTGGTGGGTCTTGCCGTCCGCCATGCAGCCGGGCAATTCCGGGGCTTCGGCAATGAAAGCCTGATCCTCGGGACTCCAGTAGATGATGACTTCGTACCTGAGATCCACTTCTAAAGCTCCAGCTTGTATCGCAGAACCACGTTTCGAACCTGTCGAACCTGATATGGTTTCGCTTTTGCGCCGATCGGCTGAAGGTTCATGATCTCCTCGACGCCGCTCCGCGTGAAGATGTGGTGATCTCCACGCACGCGTTCGTCAAAACCCAATACCAATAGCAAATTCCGCAAATCGGCGAACGCGATGTTGGCGTCTGATCTGCCAAGTAATACCTGCTGCAGCGTTTTCTCGTGCTTGCCCATGGCTCGATCAGAAGCGCGTCGCCCAGCGCAGATGATAGCCGCGTTCGCTTGTGGCCGTACAGCGGACACCAGCAGCACCGGTCCCAAATCGACGCTGCTGGCGATGAGCGGTCAAGCGCCCAAGGTTGGCGGGTTGCGGGGCGGGTGCGCTGGCGGCAGGCTGGCGGTGCCTGGAGCTTCGCGCGGCGGCGTTGCCGAGACCTCAGCGATGCCCCCAGGGCGGCACTGACGACAGATGATGACAGATGACGACAGTTTTGCCGGGCGCCGAGCGGCTATCATGGCAGATCAATGGGTTACGGCGCTGACCGGTGTCGGAAATGACGACATCTGACGACATGCTGACGACCGCCTGACGACATCGGCGGCGGAAATGACGACACGGATGACGACAGGATTGACGACACCGCCGCCAACATCGCCGCCCCGCGGCGGCCGCCGTTCAGCGGACGAACGGCGAGACGCCGAGCAGTTCCGCGGCGGCGGCGTTGGGGTCGATGTCGCGGGCGAGCGTGCGCTCGACGAGGGCCTCCAGCGCCGCCCGGTTCTGCCGCAGCAGCCGTTCGCGGATCAGATCCTCCGTCGCCTTCAGGATGCGCATGTGGAAGATCTTGCGCTTGCGCTCGGCGATCTCCCCCTCATCGTGCAGGTGCTGGAAGTGGGCGCCGATGGACAGCACCAGATCGTCGATGCCGCGGCGCGCTTGCGCGCTGGTGAGGATCACCGGCACCCGCCAGAGGCTGGCGCCGGTGCCGATGGCGCCGAGGCGCAGCATCGCCCGCAAGTTGGCGACGGTCTGTGAGGCGTCCGGCTTGTCCGCCTTGCTGACGACGTGGATATCGGCGATCTCCAGCACCCCCGCCTTGATCGCCTGGATCTCGTCACCCAGACCCGGCGCCGAGACGACGACGACGGTGTGCGCCGCCTGCACGATGTCCACCTCGTCCTGGCCGACGCCGACGGTCTCCAGCAGGATCACGTCGAAGCCGGCAGCGTCGAGGACATCGACGACGTCGTGGGTCGAACGGGCGAGGCCGCCGAGGGCGCCGCGCGTCGCCATCGAGCGGATGAACACCCCCTCGTCGCCGGTCAGCTCCAGCATGCGGATGCGATCGCCGAGGATGGCGCCGCCGGAGAACGGGCTGGAGGGGTCGATGGCGACGATGCCGACGGTGCGCCCATCCTGCCGCAGCTTTTGCGCCAGCGCCCGCACCATCGTCGACTTGCCGCTGCCGGGCACGCCGGTGAGGCCGACGATGTGGGCGCGGCCGGTGTGGCGGTGCAGCCGCGCCAGCGCGTCCCGCGCCACCGGGCGCAGCGATTCCGCCAGCGACATCATGCGGGCGATGGACTTGCGGTGTCCCGACAGCACGCCCGCGATCAGGCCCTCGATCGCCGCGCCGTCGTCCTTGGGGGGCATCTCGTCATTCATCGTGCCGTTCCGCCTGAGAGGGTGCCGCGAGCCGGATCGCCGATCACCGGATCAGCGCGCTCAACGCCTTGAATTCCGGCGTGGCGGCCACCCGCAGCCATTCGAAGATCACCATCTCCGTCGTCACGATGGTGCAGCCGCAAGCGGCAAGCCGCTGCATCGCCGCCTGATGACTGGCGAGCGTCCGCGACGCCGTGGCATCGGCGACGACGAACACGTCGAACCCGGCGGCGACGAGCTGGTCGGCGGTTTGCAGCACGCAGACGTGCGCTTCGATGCCGGCAACGACGATCTGCCGGCGGCCGAGCTGCTCGAGGCGGCGCGCGAACGCCTCCTCCACGAGGCAGGAAAAGCTCACCTTCTCGACGATCGCCGCCGACGCCGGCAGCGCCTGCCGAATTTCGGCAACCGTCGGCCCCAAACCCTTGGCATACTGTTCACTGACCAAAACCGGCAGCGCGAGGCGGGATGCGGCTTGCAGCAGGAGGGTGGCGTTGTTGACAAGACTTGCCGAATCGGTCATCGCCGGCAGCAGCTTCGTCTGAATGTCGACAATGGCGAGGCACGAGGTTTCGCGGTCCACCAGCATGACAGTCCTTCGGCGTCGATGGAAGGCGCGCAGCCTAGCCAAGTTCACGGCGCCTGCCAAGGCTGCGGGCGCGACGGAGGTGAACGGCGATGCCACAAGCTGTTCGCCGATGGACGCCAGGCGGGCAATTCCTGTCGGCAGAGCCGCTGCCGATGTGGTAATAACAAAAATTGCGTGGGCCTGCGTTGACGTTGAATTCAGGTGTCTTACATCACGCGCGTTGATTGCACCATTTCCGACCACGCTGCTGTTGGCGGGTCATAGCCAAATCCAACGATGACCACTTTCTCCGACCTGCAACTCAGCGAGCATGTCATGCGTGCCGTGGCTGACTCCGGCTACACGCACCCGACACCCATTCAGGAGCAAGCGATCCCCTTCATCCTGATGGGGCGAGACGTGCTCGGCAGCGCGCAGACGGGGACCGGCAAGACCGCGTCCTTCACCCTGCCGATGATCGACATCCTGTCCGTGGGCAGGGCGCGGGCGCGGATGCCGCGATCGCTGATCCTCGAGCCGACGCGGGAGCTGGCCGCCCAGGTCGCCGAGAACTTCGATAAATACGGCCGCTACACGAAGCTGACGAAGGCGCTGCTGATCGGCGGCGAATCGATGGCCGATCAGTTGAAGGTGCTGGAACGGGGCGCCGATGTGCTGATCGCGACGCCCGGGCGCCTCCTCGACGTTTTCGATCGCGGCAAGCTGCTGCTCAGCGACATCAAGGTGCTGGTCATCGACGAAGCCGACCGCATGCTGGACATGGGCTTCATCCCGGATGTGGAGCGGATCGTCAGCCTGCTCGCGCGATCACGCCAAACCCTGTTCTTCTCGGCGACGATGCCGCCGCCGATCCGCCGGCTCGCCGATGCCTTCCTCACCAACCCGAAGGAGATCTCCGTCTCGCCGCCGGCAACGATGGCCGAAACGGTCTCCCACGGCATCGTCGTCGTGTCCGATGAGGGGGAAGGCGCCCTGAGCGCACAGCGCCGCAAGCGCCAGGCGCTGCGACGGCTGATCGACAGCCATGACGTGAGGAACGCGCTGATCTTCTGCAACCGCAAGCGGGATGTCGGCGTCGTCCATCGCTCGCTCGTCCGCCACGGCTATGACGCCGGCCTGCTGCATGGCGATCTCGCCCAGTCGACGCGGACGGAGGTGCTCGAGCGGATGAAGCGCGGCGACATGAAGCTTCTGGTGTGCAGCGACGTCGCCGCCCGCGGTCTCGACATCGAGGACTTGAGCCACGTCCTCAATTTCGACGTGCCATCCAACCCGGAGGACTACGTGCATCGGATCGGCCGCACCGGCCGCGCCGGCCGCACCGGGCAGGCGCTGACGGTGGCGCTGCCGGAGGACGGAAAGTACGTCGCGCAGATCGAACAGCTCATCGGCAAGCCGATTCCCCGCATCACCCTGGACGGGATCCCCGACGCCGAACTGGTGATCGGGCGCCGGCGGCGCGGCGGCGAGGTCAAGGGTCGCAAGCGACCGGCGCCGGCAACCCGGCCGCACCATGACAAACCGGACAACCGCGCCGCCAATGGCCAGCGCAAGCCGTCACCCGCCGAGACCACGGCGCCGCCCCGCGCCGCCGCCGCCGCCACCGTCGCGCCGCCACGCCGGCAGCGGGCCTCGCCGTCGTCACGGCCGTCGTCGCGAGACAGCGACAAGCCGGTCAAGGGGCTGGGCGATCACGTTCCGGCCTTCCTGCTGCGGGAGGTCAAGCTGCCGAAGAAGGAGTCCTGACGGCGTTGGTGAGCGGAGGCGACCGCGATGCAGACGATATTCGTGCAAGTGAAATGCGAGCGTGCGGCAGCCTATCGCAGCGCCGCGGAAATCGTCGAGACCATCGACGGCGTCTCCGAGGTCTACTCGACGTCCGGGGCCTTTGATCTCCTCGTGAAGTGCTACCTCGCCGACGACGACGACATCGGCCGGTTCGTGACCGAAAAGCTGCAGGCGATCGCCGGCGTCCGCGACACCTACACCATCATCGCCTTCAAGGCGTTCCGCTGACCGGCGAAGCGTCGGCATCCGGCGCTGGCGGCGAATCCGCAACACACGCGAAATGGGCCTCGATCGGGGTGAACAGCGGGCAGACGCCAAAGCCGGCGGATAGGGGCGCCGCCGTCTTGCCGAACCGCGCGCACTCCGCCTCGGCAAAGGCGAGGATGTCGCCGCTGCTGCTGAACAGCCCGTCGTAGCAGACGGTCAGGCGCGTGCGGTCGGTGACCGGCTTGTTGAACTGCGGATCGCGGCGATCGAATTCGCGCGGCACGTAGATGAACGGCGCCACCTCGCTGCATCCGCTGACCACCAGCAGGGCGGCCGCCACCGCCAGGACGATAGCGCCGGCGCGCGGCGTCGAGGGCGCGGCGGAACGGGCTCGTTTAGTCATCATCGGCATCATCGGCATCATCGGCGAGCGACAGCAGTTGCGCGTTGCCACCGGCGGCGGTCGTGTCGATGGTGAGTGTGCGCTCGGTGGCGAAGCGGAGCAGGTAATGCGGGCCGCCGGCCTTGGGACCCGTTCCGGACAAGCCCTCGCCGCCGAACGGCTGCACCCCGACCACCGCGCCGATCATGTTTCGATTGATGTAGGTGTTGCCGGTGCGCAGCCGCCGGTAGATGTCGAGGGACTTCGATTCGATGCGGGAGTGGATGCCCAGCGTCAGGCCATAGCCGGTGGCGTTGATCGCATCGATGACCTGATCGAGACGGGCGCCTGGATATTCGATGACGTGCAGACACGGGCCGAACACCTCGTCCTCCAACTGGCGCAGGCCGTCGATGCCGAAGGCGCACGGGGCGAAATAGAGGCCGCCGGCGCATTCGTCGCTCAGCGGCGCCGCGCCGATCGCCATCGCCGCCTGCTCCATGCGGCGGCGATGGTTCGTCAGCCGCGCCAGCGCATCGCCGTCGATGACGGGGCCGACATCCGTGGCCAGAAACGCCGGGTGGCCAACCTTGAGTTCGGCCATCGCCCCGGCGAGCATGGTCTTGACGCGGGCGGCGATCTCCTCCTGCAGGAACAGGACCCGCAGCGCCGAGCAGCGCTGCCCCGCACTGCGAAAGGCGGAGGTGATGGCATCGTGCACCACCTGCTCCGCCAGCGCCGTCGAATCGACGATCATCGCATTGATGCCGCCGGTTTCGGCGATCAGCGGGATGATGGGGCCGCCCCGCTCCGCCAGCCGCTGATGGATGGCGCGCGCCGTCGCCGATGCGCCGGTGAAGGCGACGCCGCCGATCCCATCGGCCGCCACCAGCGCCGCGCCGATCCGTCCGTCGCCCGGCAGCAGTTGCAGAACGTCGCGGGGGATCCCGGCGGCGTGAAGGATCTCGACGCTGCGCGCCGCGATCAGCGGCGTCTGTTCCGCCGGCTTGGCGAGAACGGCGTTGCCGGCCGCCAGCGCCGCGGCGGCCTGGCCGGTGAAAATGGCGAGCGGAAAATTCCACGGGCTGATGCAGACGAACGGTCCGCGGCCGCGCCACTCCAACGTATTGAATTCGCCGGTGGGTCCCGCAGGCCGCCATCCATGGGCAAACAGGCGGCGGGCCTCGGCGGCGTAATAGCGGGCGAAATCCACCGTCTCGCGGATCTCACCGAGGGCATCGCCGATCGTTTTCCCCGCCTCGCCCACCAGCAGAGCCACCAGCTCCGCCCTCGCCGCCTCGTAGCCATCGGCGGCCCGTTCGAGGCAGGCGGCGCGGTCCTCAACCGGGGTGCGTTCCCAGACACGCTGGCCGGCGGCAGCGGCGGCAACGGCGGCCGCGACGACCCTGTCATCGGCATCGAACACTTCGCCGACCGACACGCCGAGATCAGCGGGGCTGACAACGGCGCGCCGCGGCAACCCCGCCGGCAGTGGCGCGGCGATCATCGGCCGGGCGGCCCAGGTGGCGCCGGGGGCCGGCATCTCCGCTCTCAGCCGGCTGAGTTCGGCCGCGTCGGCGAGATCGATGCCACGACTGTTGCGCCGCGCGGCGCCATAAAGATCGCGCGGCAACGGCAACTGCGGGTGGGCCTTGCTGCGCCGGGAAGCCGCGACTGAGATCGGATCGGCGACGATCGCCGCCACCGGTAGCGACGCATCGACGATCCGGTTGACGAACGAGGTGTTGGAGCCGTTCTCCAGCAGCCGGCGAACCAGGTAGGCGAGAAGATCCTGGTGGCTGCCCACCGGGGCATAGATGCGGCACGGATAGCGGCTGCCGAAGCGGCCGGCCAGTTCCTGGTAAAGCGGCTCCCCCATGCCGTGCAACCGCTGGAACTCGAAAGCCCGGTCGTTGCCCGCGAGTTCGATGACGGCGGCGAGCGTCTGCGCATTGTGGGTGGCGAACTGCGGATAGAAGGCGTCCGGCGCCGCCAGCAGCGCCTTGGCGCAGGCGAGATAGGACGCATCGGTGTTGCACTTGCGCGTGAACACGGGATAGCCGTCCAGCCCCTGCTCCTGCGCCCGCTTGATCTCCGCGTCCCAGTAGGCGCCTTTCACCAGCCGCACCGACAGCCGCCGCCCCGCGGCGCGCGCCCGCTCGGTCAGCCAGGTGACCAGTGGCCGGCCCCGCTTCTGATAGGCCTGAACCGCCAGCCCGCAGCCGTCCCAGCCGGCCAGGCCCGGCTCGGCGAGCACGGCATCGAGGACGTCGATGGTGACGGCAAGCCGGTCGGCCTCCTCGGTGTCGATGCAAAAGCCGATGTCGGCCGTTCGCGCCTGCTGCGCCAGGCTGATCACCGTGGGGATCAGTTCATCACGGACCCGGCGCCATTGCGCGACTTCAAAGCGCGGGTGCAGCGCCGACAGCTTGATCGAGATGCCGGGGCCGCTGATCGGTCCGCGCCCCTGGCTTTCCTGGGCGACGGCGGCGATCGCCCCTTCATAGGCACGGAAGTAACGGGCGGCATCATCCCGGGTCAGCGCCGATTCTCCCAGCATGTCATAGGAGTGACGGAACCCACGGGCTTCGGCGGGGCGGGCGCGCTCGAGCGCCTCGCCGATGCTTCGCCCCATCACGAACTGCCGGCCGATGATCCGCATCGCCTGGATCATCGCCTGGCGGATCAGCGGCTCGCCGCTCCGCGCGACGAGGCGGCGAAGGGCGTGCAGCGGCTGGCGCGCGTCCCCTTCGTCGAGGCGCATCAGCCGGCCGGTCAGCATCAGCGCCCACGTCGAGGCATTGACGAACAGCGACGGCGCCTGGCCGAGGTGGCGTTCCCAGTCGGCGCCGCCCAGCTTGTCGGCGATCAGCCGATCGGCCGTCGCCGGGTCGGGCACCCGCAGCAGCGCCTCGGCAAGGCACATCAGGGTGACGCCCTCCCGCGACGATAGGTCATATTCGTGCATGAACGCATCGAGGCCGCCAGCCTTGGCGGCGACGGTGCGCAGCCGGGTGACCAGTTCGCTGGCGAGGCTGTCGATGCGGCGGCGGGACGACGGCGACAGATCGACATCGGCGATCAGTTCGTTGACGATGGTGGCTTCATCGGCGCTGTTGACGGCGTCGAGGGCGGCCCGGCGCGCATCGGGATCGGGAAGATCGCCCAGCCAGAGTTGCGTATGCGGCGACATGGGGGGCCGGACCACTCCGCTCAGACGGCGCTAACCGCGCAGCCAGCGGAGCAGACCGCGCCGCAGCCGTGAACTGAAGCCGATGGCAAATCCGCAGGCGAACAACCCGATGACCGTTTCAAGGCGATGCTGGCCCAGCCAGCGCTGCGTGGTTCCCGCCAGTTGCTCGCCCGCGCGCATCGCCGCCAGCACCGGATCGGCGGCCGGCTGTCCGGGGGCGGCGGCCGAACGGGGGACGGCGGCGCGCCCCGACAGCATCAGCACGATGGCGACGATGAGCAGCAGCACACCGGCGGTCACCAGGCAGGCAAACAGCGGTTCCATCGCGGTGCGCAGGGCGAGATAGAGGGCGGCCAGGAGAAAGCCGGCGGCAGTCGCCAACAGGGCCGCCGCGACGGCAAGGCCAAGCGCACGCACGACCGCACGCCGGACCCGCGCTTCGATGTCGTCGGAGAGCGCCACTGGCGGGTGCTGGGATGGCTAGCGTTGCCGCCCGAACAGCAATCCGAGGATCAGACCCGTAATGAACGCGACCAGCAGCGCGATCAGCGGCTGTTCGGACACGGCGCGCTGGACGGACTCGCCGGCCTGCTCGGCTCCCCGCTGCGCCCGCCGCGCCGCCTGGCGCAGCCGCTCCGCCGCCTCGGAGCCGGCGTCGTCGACCATGCCCGTCAATGTCTTGGCGATGGTCGCGAGATCGGCGCGCAGCGTGTCGAGCTCGCCGCGCAGCGTCTCAAGATCGGCTTCCGCCTTGCGCGAAGTCTCCGCCATGGAAAAGTCCTCCGTCAGGATGGGGCGCGGCGCCCGCTCGGACGCCGCTTTCAGCATAGCCGGCCGAACAGGACAGCGGAAGGGCGGGCAGGAGCCGGCGGCGGTCAGGGATTACCGTGCCCGCCCTCGCCCCCGTCGCCGATCTGCGGACCGGCCGCCGCCGACGCCGCCATCGCCCGTACGGCCCGCGACAGCGCGATGTTCAGCCGGAACGCCATCGCCGCTTCGTCGATCACCGGCGTCCAGTCAGCGACTTCGCCACCGGCTTCGTCGATGGCCTGGCGGTAGCGGGCGGCCAGGCCCTTCGCCTCGGCGTCCGTGCCAAAATCCAGAAAGCTGAGGCTGGCGCCGTCGGTGGCCAGGGCGCCCGCCAGGATCCGCCGCATCACCGCGCCGCCATTCAAGTCCGCGAGGTAGCGCGTGTAGGCGTGGGCGAGCAGACGGTTCGCATCCGAGGCGGCGACCGCCGCCACCCGCTGGCCATACGCCTCGCCTGCGGGCAGCAGCGGCAGCGCCGCCGCCCATCCTTCGCCGCAGAGACGATCGAGATCGTCCGCCAGCGCGCGCGCGCGCTGAAAGCGAAAGCTCGCCAGCCGGCGAATGCCCGCCGTTTCGCGGTGCTGGTTGAGCCCCGCTTCGAGCGCCTGATAGGCGGCAAACAGATTGCGCAGGTAAACGGCGCAGGCATGCCGCGAAGCCCGCCCGCGGAGGATGTCGCTGACGATGCCGGACTTCTCCGCTTCCGCATGCAGAGCACGGGTGCGCTGGCGAAGCGTGTCCGCCAGGCCGGGACGAGTGACGGTCCGCTCCTCGTTCATCGCATCCGCCGACGCCGTCCACGCGATCTGAAGGTTCACGCCCCGTGCCCGCAACACGAAAACTGGCGACAGCCGGGCGTCGCCAGTTTCCGGTCCAGGATCTCCTTTTGCCCACCCGCGCGCCATCCGGCCCCTCGTAAGGGGCCGGCGACGTGCCGGTGCGCCTAGTACTTCAGCTTGGCCTTGTTCAGCTCCGGATAGTCCTTGAGCATCGGCGCTCCTAACAAGGGCTTGTTCACGTTGTTGTGGCAGGTGTTGCAGTTGATCTTGGCAACATCCCCGAGCGGACCGAGGCGGTGGGGCGGAAAGTCCGCGGTCAGCGGCACCAGATAGTCGAGGTTCAGGTCACGCACCATGCGGATGCCGTACCACGCCGTCGTCCGCTGCGGCGTGCTCTGGTCCCAGTCGAAGAAGGAGCGGCTGTTATGGCAGAAGGTGCAATTCTCGCCCATGGAACCGGAGAAATGCATCATCAGCGCGTAGGTTGCCTCCGTCTGCTGGATCGTCGCCCCCTCGTCACGCCGCGGCAGGACATGGGTGGGAATGACGCGAATGTCCGTGTCGTTCTTCAAGAACGTGGAGAACGGATCGAACGGTAGCGACGTGCTGCCGACCGCGGCGGCGGCGATGTTCTGCCCCGCCCGGTAGCCAACCGGTCCCATCGCCGCCACCGGACCGGGCTCGGTGAACCAGATCTCGGCGGGCACCGGCTGACCGCGGTGGCACGTGTAGCAGGTGACGCCGGTCTGCGCCACGTGCTTCTGCCAGTTCAGGTTGGTATGGGCGGTCATCTGCAGCATGCGGCGGGACACGCGCTTGGTATAGGGCGAGTCGTCCGCGAGGTTCTCTTCGACGTGGCAGTAGTTGCAGCCCTGCTCCGGCGAGACCCATTCCGTGATCGCCGTCATCACCCGCAGGAACTGACACTCGGTCAAATGGCCGAGCACCGGCACGTTCTCGTAAACCTCGCGAGCGAGGGGGCCGCCCGGTTCCGCCGTGGGGATCACCTCCGGCAGCTGGTTCGCCGCCTTCACCTCCCGCTCGGTGCGCGGGTTGGTGAGGATCTCCATGCCGAGACCGCGATATCCGGTCTGCGTGCTGTCTATGGGCGGGCGCTCCCAGCCGGACGTCAGCATCATGAAGCCGCCGACGATGGAGGCAACCACCACGGCCACCCATCCCCCGATCCCGATGTTCATCGCACACCTCCCGGCACCAGCGCCGGATCGATGGCAGGCGGCATCGTCTGCGGGTACATCGGCGCGAAGTCATGCTTGATCGCCCACAAGTACCAGTTGTCGACAACGGTGCCGGTGAGCAGGATGCCGATACCGCCGGTCAGGGTCGTCAGCACGGCGAACCACCAGGCCCAGCGATGGATCGATTCCATTGTCGCGTTGAAGCCCATCGTCCACCGCCAGAACAGGGCGGCGCGCTCGAGCGCCGTCCCGCGGTCGACGATCTGCTCAACCTCCCGCTCGCCGCCGAAGCGGCCGACGGCGAGGATCGTCGCGCCGTGCATGGCGAACAGCAGCGTCGAGCCATAGAGGAAGACGATGGAAAGGGCGTGGAACGGATTGTAGAACAGATTGCCGTAGCGAATGGAGAAGGCGGCGGTCCAATCGAGGTGCGGGAAGATGCCGAAGGGCACCGCTTCGCTCCAGCTGCCCATCAGCAGCGGCCGAATGAAGCCGAGTACGAGATAGAGCCAGATCGCGGAGGCGAACGCCCAGGCAACGTGGGTGCCCATGCCGAGATCGAGCGCGCGGCGGTAGGTGCGGATCCACCACAACAGGATCGAGGCGGTCAGGAAGAAGCCGGCCATCAGCCACCAGCCGCCTTCCGCCAATGGCGGCAGGCTCAGCCCGTAGGCGGGGCTTGGCGGCTCCAGCGCCAGCCATGGCAGCTGCCGGACGAACTGGATGGGATCCCAGTTCACCGACGCCCACATGTTCAGGCCGATGATCTCGATGGCGATGAAGCCGCAGATCAGCGACGCCATGCCGAACCACCCGAGGTAGATCGGCCCCACCTGCGCATCGCCGATGACGCCCAGGAGGTAGGAGAAGTTCGGCTTGCCAAGCCGGCCCCAACTCCCGCGCGGCAGCGGCACGCCGGGATACACCGGCGAACGGACCTGAACGCGGGTAAAGATGTTCTGATATTCAGCCATTATCGTGCCCCGTCGTTATCGCCAAATCGGCAGGTCGAGCCACCAGTTCCACCATTCCGGCCAGCCACGGGTCCAGAACGGGCCGCTGATGACGATGCAGACGGCGCTCCAGAAGCCGGCCGACAGGGCCAGAAACAGGCCCAGGCGATGGATACCCAGCGTTCCGATGGAATAGCCAATGGTGTCGCGGAACATCGTGTTCTCGTGCTCCGCGCCCTTCACCACCTCACCCTTCTTCGGGTTTGCACCCGACAAGATCAGCGATCCGTGCAGGGACAGTGCCAAGGTTGTCGTGAAGAAGAACGTGATCGCCAGCATGTGTGCTGGATTATAGTGGAAGTGCAAATACTGATAACCGACATTCGAAACCCAGTCGAGATGGCTGAATATGCCATAGGGAAAGCCGTGTCCCCAGGCACCCAGCAGGACCGGGCGAATAACGACAAGCGTGAAATAAGCGAAAACCGCCATGCCGTAGGCGACCGGTATGTGCAAACCCATGCCGAGTTTTCGTGAGATCTCCACCTGCCGCAGCATCCACGAGA
Organism: Rhodospirillales bacterium; assembly: GCA_025458035.1. Lineage (GTDB taxonomy): Bacteria > Pseudomonadota > Alphaproteobacteria > Rhodospirillales > Defluviicoccaceae > Defluviicoccus. The sequence continues at coordinate 9,061 of JALOTH010000013.1, read as the reverse complement.
CGAAGGCGCCCAGCGCGCAGATGGTAATGATCTGCCAGAGACCGCCTTCCGCCAGTGGCGCCAGCGCCAACCCGTACTTGAGGTCCGGCGGCGCGATGTTGATCTTCCAGATGTTCCAGGTTGGGCCCAGTGCCGCGCCCCACAGAATGAGCGCGGTACCGAGCGCGGAGAAGAAGATGGTCGTGACGCCGAAGAAACCGACATAGAACGGCCCGACCCAGAAGTCGAACAGGTCGCCTCCGATGAGCGTTCCGCCACGAACGCGATATTTCTTCTCATAATTCAGCAAAGCCATTCTCTTATCCCCTTGCTCCCTCAGCGCCTACTGGCCCGGATCGCCGAACCGCCAGAGGCTGCGGACCGAGCTCCGCGACATCGCCGCGAACCTCATCCGCAGTCTCTGGCTGGCATTGGCTAGGCCACGCTTGTCCGCACTGGCATGGCGGGAGACGCCGGCGAAACGATCTGCTCCGTCTGCCCCACTCCCAGTTCCGCTTTGCGCGGGCCGTCCAGCCAGTTGAACCTGCTGGTGCTGAGAAGAATGAAGTGAATCAGCAGCGCCAACACGAACAGGAAAATGAACAACGCAGTCAACGTTCTGCGCGGATCGAACAGAAGCCACATACGCCACATGTCATGGTCCTCCTTAGACGAGGTTAGGAAGGACTTGCAGCGCCGCGACTTTTACGCTGTCGACCAGCGAAGTATATCCTTCCGGCCCGGGCAGCCACGGCCGCCACATCCAAGCGAGAATGTGTGCGACGATCGCCACTGCAATAAAGGCGATGAAACTCGACATAAAAACACCGTGGAACTCTTTCGCTTCGTCCGGCGTCAAGCCGGAAAGCGTTGCGCGTTCTCCGCTACTTACCATACGTATTCACCTCCACACTTCGGGCGTTATACCCGGTACCGCGCATCTCCCGCGCGGCAGGGACTGCCGTGGCCGAACCGGCCGCGACAAACTCAACCCCCGGCAGTGCCGGGCCTCATGCCGCCTGCCCCGCCAATCCGCCGGCCAACGACCGGGCGAGGTGCTGTGCCGTCACCGTGTCGTCGCCAGCCCGGCGCGCCTCGCGCTCGGCGGCGTCGCACAGGCGCTTCGCCGCGGAAATGCGGATCAGCACCGGCTGCTGTGCCACCAGCTCGTCCAGCGCCGCCCGCGCCGCCTCGTCCCAGGCCAGCGCCTGGCGCGCCCGCGCCGGCGTGGCCTCGATGCGGTCCATTTCGGTGGCCAGCGGCAAAACGTGGAACAGCGCGTCGAACAGGGCGTTGCAGACGAGCTGCACGAGGTGGGTCGCCCCGCTGTAGCCCATGAACGGCGTGCCGGTGTGACGGCGAACGATCGCCCCGGGGAACGACGCGGGGATGAAAACCGATCGGGCCCCGGCCTCGGCGAGGTACATGCGCTCGTTGTAGCTGCCGAACAGGATCAGCGGCGCGCCGGCGGCGAGGGCACTGCGCACAGCTTCGTTGTCCGGCTTCTGTCCGGCGCAGCGGGGAACGGCGAGGCTGCAGGGAAGCCCCATCTCCCCTTCCAGGAAGTTGCGGACGCCGCGCACATAGGTTTCGGTGGCGACGATGCCGAAGGTGGCGGTACCGAAGAAGTCCTGCGTCACCGACCGCCACAAGTCCCACAGCGGCTTGATCGTCGTCTGCTTCTCCTGCTCGATGAACGGCTCGGGATCGAGACCGAGCAACTCGCCCAGCGTCCGCAGGAACTTCGTCGTCGAATGCAGGCCGATCGGCGCCTGCAGATAGGGCATGGCGAGGGCCTCGCACAACATGCGGCCGAACTCGCGGTACATGCAGATGTTGGCGTCGGCATCGACCAGGCGCGGCACGTCCGCCAGATGGCTGCCCAGCGGGAACACCATATTGATCTCGGCGCCGATCCCCTCCACCAGCCGGCGGATCTCCGCGAGGTCAGACCAGGTGTTGAAGTATCCGTAGGTGGGACCGATGATGTTGACGCGCGGCTTGGCATCGTCAGGGCGGCGCTTGGCGGCCGGGACCTTGCCGCGCTTGAGACCATATTCGGTCCACAGCCAGAACATGGCGCGGTTGGCGCTCTGCCATTGGTCCTCGTCGATGGTACGCGGCAGGAAGCGGCGGATGTTGGTGCCTTCCGGGGTGACGCCGCCGCCGATCATCTCGGCGATCGAGCCGGTCACCACCACCGCCGGCTGGGTTGGATCCAGGGTGCGATGGGCGCGCCGCATCGCCTGTTCGGTGCCGTGCTGGCCCAGTTCGGCCTCGGCCAAGCCGGTGACGACGATCGGCAGCTCATGGGGTGGCAGCGCGTCCGTGTAGTGCAGCACGGCCGTCACCGGCAGGTTCTCGCAGCCGACCGGTCCGTCGATGATCACCTGCAGGCCCTTGATGGCAGAAAAGACGTAAACCGCGCCCCAGTACCCGCCGGCCCGATCGTGATCGGCGATCAGCATGGCGTGCTCTCCCCACGCCGCTTCGCTGCGGCCGGCGGCGCCGCCGCAGCGTCGGCGGGCGGCCAATGCCCCCAGATCCCCGCCGTCGCGCCCGTGCCGACGCCCTCGAAGAACTCCTTCATCGCATCGAAGCGGTGCTGGCCGGCGAGCGCGGTGTTGATGACGTGAGCCAGGGCGGCCGGCCCCGCCGGACCCATCAGCGGTCGCGCCGAGATCAGATTGGTGAAGTAAAGAGCCGGGATCGCCTGCTGCTTGGCCTTCTGCACGACCGGCGTGGTGCCAATCGCAAGATTCGGCCGAAACTCGGCGAGCGCCGCCAGATCGTCTTCCAGCGAGGCGCGGCAGCGCACCTGCACGCCCCGTGCCTCCAGCCAAGCCCGATCGGCATCGGACCACCGGGAGCGCGGGCAGGCGCTGCCGACGTAGCGCACATCGGCGCCACACTCGACGAGCAGCCGCGACACCAGCAGCTCCGAGCCTTCATAACCGGACACGGTGATGCGCCCCTCAATGGGGTTTGCGGCCAGCGCCGCGCGGATCGTGGGCAGCAGCGCCGTCTTCGCCGCCGTCACCGCTGACGCGGCAACGCCACAGGCATCGCCGACGGCTTCCAGCCAGGCGGCGGTGCCATCGCAGCCGACGGGGGCGGAACCGACGACGGCGCGGCCGGCGGCCTCGAACTCCCGGACACTGGCGGCATAGAACGGATGGATCGCCGCCACCGCCGCGCAGTCCAGCGCCGCGTAGAGTTCCCGCCATTCGCGGGTTGGCACCACCGGCCCGGCGGCGAGGCCGAGCGGTTCCAGCAGGCGTCCGATCGCCACCGGATCGGCGGGAAACATCTCGCCCAGCAGCGTCACCGTCGGCCTGTCGGTGCGAAGGTCGCGCGGCGCCGGCACCGGCCCCTGCTCCACCTCGGCGCGGGCGCAGGCGAGCATCGCCCCCGCCAGCACGTCCTTGGCCTCGGCATGGGTCGGCACGCCGAAGCCCGGCACGTCGATGCCGATAATGCGAACGCCGCGGATCTGCTTCGGCAGCAGCCGCAGCGGCACACCGGATGCGGTCGGTACACAGAGGTTGGTGACGACGATGGCGTCGTAGAGCGCCGGGTCCGCCAGTTGGTGTACCGCGTCGCGGATGTCCTCGAACAGCTTGCCGGTGACCAGCGTTTCCGAATTGAACGGCACATAGCCGACGGTGCGGCGCGCGCCATAGAAGTGCGAGGTGAAGGTCAGCCCGTAGACGCAGCACGCCGAACCGCACAGCACCGTCGCCGTCCGCCGCATCCGCAGACCGACGCGCAGCGAGCCGAACGCCGGACACATGCTTTGCGGCTGGTCATGGGGACCGCTCGGATAATCCGCCGCGTAGCGGTCGAGGGTCTCGCTGTGACCGGCGACGGCGGCGGCCCGCCGCATTTCCGCGCGTCCGCCATGGCAGCCGCCGCCTACCGAAGAGGGCGCCGCGCCATCGGCCGCCTTGGCCTCGGCGATGCCGCCAGCCTCATCGGGCACCTCCGGGGAGGGGAAGGTCACCGCATCGTTAAGGGGCGCAAAATCGGTCATCGGGCTGGCGTTTCAGGGTCAAACGGTCTCGTAGATGACTTCCAGCGACGGCCTCTCGACTCGCGCGGAGCCGCAAAGGTCCTCGCGGGTTGCCGACTGCAGAACGACGCCGGCGCCGACATCCTTGCTCTTGAACAGGGCGAGCAGCCCCTCCTGTGACAGCGGTCGTGGCTGGCGGGGCGGCGCTGCGGCGACGTTGGTGGACAACTGCTCGAAAAGCGGCGCCCAGCGATTGCCGATGTGGCCAATAATCTCGTAATTGGCACTTTTGCGCCGAATGTCTTCGTCAGCGGGAATCGCTGCCAGGACCGGAATATCGACGGCTGTGGCAAAGCTGTCCGCTTCGCCCGTGCCGTCGTCCTTGTTGATGACCATGCCGGCGACACCAACGTTTCCGCCAAGCTTGCGGAAGTATTCAACGGCCGAGCAGACGTTGTTGGCGACATACAGGGACTGCAGGTCGTTTGACGCCACCACGATCACCTTCTGGCACATGTCGCGGGCGATCGGCAGGCCGAAGCCGCCACACACGACATCGCCGAGAAAGTCGAGCAGCACGAAATCGAATTGCCACTCGTGGAACCCCAGCGATTCCAGCAGCTCGAAGCCGTGAATGATGCCGCGGCCGCCGCATCCGCGGCCCACCTCGGGGCCGCCGAGCTCCATCGCGAACACGCCGTCACGGGTGAAGCAGACATCCCCCACGTCCACCGGTTCGCCGGCAAGCTTCTTGCGCGAGGAGGTCTCGATGATCGTCGGACAGCTGCGGCCGCCGAACAGCAGCGCCGTCGTATCGCTCTTCGGGTCGCAGCCGATCAGCAGCACCCGCTTGCCCTGCTGCGCCATCATGTAGGAGAGGTTGGCGAGGGTGAAGCTCTTGCCGATGCCGCCCTTGCCGTAGATGGCGATCACCTCGGCCTTGCGGCGCGGCGGGGTCACCGGCACCGGGTCCGGCGCGATGGCGGCTTCGGCGCGCAGCGCCGCGGCCATCGTCGAAACGTCGGGGGCGTGATCGGCGCCGGCCATGCCTTCGGTCATCAGCACGCGCTCCAGTTGAGGATCATTTTCAGGCAGTGCGGGTCGGTGAACGCGGTGCGGTAGGCGTCGGCCGCCTCGCTCGCGTCGCAGCAGTGGGTGATCAGGCCATCGAGGCGGAGCTTGCAATCGCCGACGAGGTCGCGAACGGCGAGCAGGTCCGAGCGCTGCCACTCCGCGGCAATCCGGATGCGCGCCTCGCGCATGAACGCTGGCGGAAAGGCAAACGATAGCGGCTCGCTGTAGAAGCCGGCCAGCACCACTTCGCCGCCGGCTGCAAGGCGCCCGATCAGGGTGTCGAGCAGCGTGCTGTCGCCGCTGACGTCGCAGATCGCCCGATAGTCCCGGCGCGGGTCCTCGGCCGGATCGACGACGGGATAGCCATCACCGCCGCCGGCCCGTTCCGGGTTGCATTCCCACACCGTCGGCGCCTCGCCGCCCTGTGCCAGCACCAGCCGCGCCAGCAGCCGGCCGAGCACGCCATGGCCGACGATCAAATCCGGTTGGCGGCCGGCCTTGACGATCGCGTGGTGGGCGGTGGCGGCCAGCGCCATCAGCACCGCCCGCTCGCGGAGGTCGTCGGCGACATGCAGGGCGCGCGCTGCCGGCACCACCAACCGCGCGGCGGCGCCACCGAACAGGCTGCGCACCCCCGAAAAACAGTGGGCGCCCGGGACGAACACGCGATCGCCGACGCTGAGGCCGGCGTCTGCTCCGGCGCTGACGACGCGGCCCGCCGCCTCGTAGCCGGGCACCAGCGGATAGCCCAGGCCAGGGAACGGCGGCATCCGGCCGCTCCACAGCAGACGCTCCGTTCCCGTGCTGATGCCGCTCCACTCAACGTCGACGACGACGTCCTCGGGTCCCGGGGGCGATAGATCGAGGCGACTGAGCGCGAGGTGCTCGGGCTTTTCGAGCACGACGGCAATGGTGTCCATAGCCGGACTCCTGGCCGGAAAGCGGCGGGATTGCGGCACTTGCCGATACCCACTGTCAGTGTAAGTTTACTCTGTAGTATGTCAAGCTGAACTTACACATGGCGCCGGTCATGCGCCGGCCGCCTCGGCCACCATCAGGCAGGTCAGCAGCGGACGGCGCGTTGGGATCAGGCGGCTGCGCGCGAAGCCGCTGGCACGCAGCAGCGCGGCGAGGGCCGATGCCGTGCGCGGACGCCCCCGGCCCATCGCCAGCAGGTAGAAGCCGAAGTAGGCATCGCCGACCGGCTCAGCGCCGGCGGTCCCGGCCATCGGTTCGGCGATCAGCAGCCGGCCGCCCCGCGGCAGCGCGCGCCGGGCGTTGCGGAGCAGGGTCAGCGCCGCGTCGTCGTCGTGGTCGTGGACAATCCGCACCAGCGTGACCACGTCCGCGCCCTCCGGCAGCGGCTCGCTGAAAAAATCGCCGCCGACGGTGGACACGCGCTCGCTCAGCCCCTCCGCCGCCAGCCGCAGCCGCGCCCGTTTGGCGACGGCGGGAAGGTCGAAGACGATCACCCGCAGCCGCGGCGCGTGCACGGCGGCGGTCGCGGCAAACACCCCTTCGCCGCCGCCGACATCGAGCAGACAGCGATAGCGGCGCAGCGGATGCGCATCGAGAATGTCCTCGGCGATCAGCGGCAGCGATGCCGCCATCAGGGCGCTGTAGGCGGCAACCCGGTCGGCCGCCAGCCGCTCCGGCTCCTCCGCCCCGGCATAGGCCCAGAATTCGGCGAGTTCCGTCGCCGGCCGCCCGGCGCGCAACAGCGCCACCGGATCGCGGAGGTCCCCATACACAAGGGCATGATGCTCCACCATCGCCGTGATCGCCGGGTTGCCGACAACGGCCGCGCCCAGCGGGCCAAGGCCGAAGCGCCCGCCGCGCCGTCGCTCCAGCAACCGCAGCGACGCCGCCGCCGCGAGAAGCCGGCCGGTCGCGTCGGTGGACAGGGATAGCCGCCGCGCGATCTCGGCGACGGGAAGCGGGCCATCGCTGAGGATGGAGAAAACACGAAGCCGCACGCAGGCGAGCAGCACCTGCGAGTAGACGAAACCGGCGCAAAGGTCGAACAACGCCCGCGTCCGGCGCTGGGCCACGGAACGGGTGACCGGGAATGCCGCCGCCCACCGCTGGAACCGCTGGCTGGCGAGCAAACGGTCGCGCACGGCAAGGCAGCGATCCCACCAGGATTGCGGCGCATCCATCGGCAGCGCCCCGCTCAAGGCGCCCTCGTCACCCGATGGATGCAGCATCTCACGCCGCCCGGCGCACCAGGTCCTTCGGCAGAAACCGCTTGGTCTCGATGACGATGAGGCTGCGCAGGTCGGCGGCCCCCGGGCATGGCGGGATCGCGTCGACCGCGTCGCGCACCAGGTCCCGCAGCCGCTCGATGGCGCCGTCGAGCCCCAGTTGCAGGGCGGCATTGGGGCGGCCGAGCAGCGCGTCGCGGCCGACCGGCTTGCCCACCTCCGCCGTCTGCGCGGCAACATCGCGAATGTCGTCGGCGACCTGATAGGCTTCGCCCAGACGATCGCCGACAACGTGCCACAGCCCCGGCTCGGCGCCGGCCGCCACCGCGCCGGTGACCGTCGCCGCGATGAACAGGGAACCGGTCTTTGCCCTCTGATATTCGCCAAGGTCGAGGTGGCTTTCGCACTCCCAGGCTTGCCCGGCGATGATTCCCGCCGGCGCGCCGACGGACCGGCTGACCGTCAGCAGCAGCGGTGTCAGACGGCGCGGCAGGCCGGCGGCGGCGCGGGTCAGCGTTTCAAAGGCGAGAACGATGAGAGCGTCGCCAACGAGGACGGCCAGCGGTTCGCCAAAGGCCCGATGCACCGATGGCTTGCCACGGCGCACCGCCGCATCGTCAAAGCACGGGAGATCGTCATGGACAAGGGACGCGCAATGCAGCAACTCGATGGCCACCGCCGCCGCTTCCGTGATCGCCGGCTCATCATCGCCACAGGCGGCGGCAACGGCGAGACACAGGCGCGGGCGGATCCGGCCGCCACCGGGGAACACGGCGTAGCGCAGGGCGCTCGCCAGTTGCGGCGGGCAACCGCCGGCAGCAGCCCGCGCAATCACCGCATCCAGCGCCGATTCCACTCGCGTTGCCGCATCCATGATTTGCCTCCGCGCCGATGGGAGTGTCATTGTTGCTTGTCATTAAAAAATGTCAAGTTTATTAGACACTGCTGACCGCAGCAGCGACCGGAACAGCCGACGCATCATGGGCACGCAACGGGTTGTGGTGATCGGAGCCGGCGTCGGAGGACTGGTCGCCGCACTCGAGCTGGCCTGTCAGGGCCTCGAGGTGACGGTTGTCGAGCGCGCGGCGACGCCCGGCGGCAAGCTCCGCGAGGCGCATATCGGCGGCCAGCGGATCGACGCGGGACCGACGGTGTTCACCATGCGCTGGGTGTTCGAGGAGATTTTTGCCGCCGCCAACGCCTCGCTTGCCGATCTCCTGTCGCTGCGTCCGGCCGAGGTTCTGGCCCGCCACGCCTGGGATGAACGGCAGCGGCTCGATCTGTTCGCCGATGTCAGCCGGTCCGCCGACGCCATTGGCGCGTTTGCCGGGCCGGCGGAGAGCCGGCGCTTCCTCGCCTTCTGCACGCACGCGCGCCGGGTTTACGAGACGCTGGAGCGTCCCTTCATCCGCGCCGTGCGCCCCAGCGTCGCCGGCCTCGTTCGTGGTGTCGGTATCGCCAACCTGAACGAGCTATGGCAGATCCGCCCGTTCACCACGCTGTGGCGGGCCTTGAGCCAGCACTTCGAGGATGCGAGGCTGCGACAGTTGTTCGGGCGGTACGCCACCTACTGCGGATCATCGCCGTTCCAGGCGCCGGCCACCTTGATGCTGATCGCCCACGTCGAGTGCGACGGGGTCTGGCTGGTCGACGGCGGCATGCACCGGATCGCCGAGGCGCTCGCACAACTGGGGGCAAGGCGCGGCGTGGCCTTTCGCTACGGGACGGAGGCGGCGCAGATCCGCGTCGGCGACGGCCGCTGCCGGGGCGTCCGCCTGGCGACGGGAGAGGA
>JALOTH010000103.1 GCA_025458035.1 Rhodospirillales bacterium | reverse complement strand
AAGAGCAACGGCTGGCACGCCGTTGGAAGGATCATCAGGATGTCGATGCGGCGCATCGGTTGGTGACCAGCCACCTGCGGCTCGCGGCGAAGATCGCCGGCGGGTACCGGGGCTACGGGCTGCCGCTGAACGAACTGGTCTCGGAGGCGAACATCGGGCTGATGCAGGCGGTCGAGCGTTTCGATCCCGAACGGGGCTTCCGGCTGGCGACCTATGCCATGTGGTGGATTCGCGCCGCGATCCAGGAATACATCCTGCACTCATGGTCGCTCGTCCGGCTCGGCACGACGGCACAGCAGAAAAAGCTGTTCTTCAACCTCCGCAAGTTGAAGGGTCGTTTGCAGGCGCTGGAGGACGGCGACCTCGCGCCGGAAATGGTCGATACCATTGCGGAGACGCTCGGCGTCTCGAAAAACGACGTGGTGATGATGAACCGCCGGCTGGCGGGATCGGACCAGTCGCTCAACTCCCCGATGCGGGAGGAGGGCGACAGCGAGTGGCAGGACTGGCTGGTGGACGGGTCCATGGGCCAGGAGGAGCGCTTGGCGGAAACCGACGAGCATGGCTTTCGCCGCGAACTGCTCAGTCACGCCCTCGGCGATCTGACGGCACGGGAACGGGACATCGTGTTGGAACGCCGCCTGCGGGAGGAACCGATCACTCTGGAAAAGCTGGCGCAGCGGTATGGCATATCCCGCGAGCGCGTCCGGCAGATCGAAGTTTCGGCGGTGTCCAAGTTGCGCAAATCCGTGCTCGACGGTGCCGCCGACCGCTCGCGAGAGGCCGCACAGCGGCTGCGCCTGGCCGGGCAGCTGAAAGACGCCGCAGCCTAGGGCAAACGGGCCGTTAGGCCCGTCCGCCTCGCAAACGTTCACAACCCCCCACTTCATCCGCTTCATCATCGCCCCAACCGGGCGCTCGCAGAGGGACACTGACATGACCATACACAGCCAGATCGTGAAGGCGCCATTCGGCGGCACCATCGCCGAGAGCCGCCCCAGCCGCACCGAGGCCGAGGCGGCGGTGCGCACTCTTTTGCGCTGGGCGGGGGACGATCCCGACCGGGAGGGTCTGGTGCAGACGCCAGAGCGCGTCGTGCGCGCCTACGAGGAGTTCTTTGCCGGCTACCACGACGATCCGGCAGCCATGCTGCGGCGGACGTTCGCGGAGACGGACGGCTACGACGAAATGGTGGTGCTGCGGAACATTGACTTCGAAAGCCACTGTGAGCATCACATGGTGCCGATCATCGGCCGCGCCCATGTCGGCTACCTGCCGAACCGGCGGGTGGTTGGCATCTCGAAGCTGGCGCGGGTCGTGGAAGTGTTCGCCAAGCGTTTGCAGATTCAGGAAAAGCTGACCGCGCAAATCGCCAATACGATTGACGTCGAGCTGCAACCGCGGGGGGTTGCCGTCGTGATTGAAGCGCAGCATCAGTGCATGACCACCCGCGGCGTGCACAAGGCCGGCGTCAGCATGGTGACCAGCCGCATGCTCGGCGCGTTCCGCGACGATGCAATGACCCGCCGCGAATTCCTGGCGATGATCCAGGCGCCATCCTCACCATCCCCCCGCTAAGATGCTCCGCCGTTAAGGCTGTTGGCCACCCGTGAGCGGCCACTTTAGCGTAAAGACGGTCCCCTCCCCGTCGCTCGTCTCCAAATCCAGGACAGCGCCGTGGGCATCCGCAATCTCCCGGGCGATCGCAAGACCCAGGCCAAACCCCTGGCCGCCCGGAGCGGTTGCAAACGGCTGGAACAGCCTGTCGCGCACCGCTGCCGGAATGCCAGGGCCATCATCGGCGATGCGCACGTGCCAGCCGCCGGGCACCGCCACCGCGGTGACGTCGACCGTGCGCGCGCCGGCGTTGGCGGCGTTGAGAATGAGGTTGCTAAAGAGGCGATAGAGCTGGTCCCGATCGGCGTTGAGGACGAGGCCGGTGGCGCATCGGACGGTAAGCGGCGCCGGCTCGCCGTCGGCGATGCCGGGCAGCTCGGCGGCAATCTCGGCGGCCAGGTGATCCAGGGAAACGGGGGCCTGCCGCAGCGGCGGCCGCTCATCGCTGACGTATTCGAGCGTGCGTCCACACAGCGCGACGGCCCGATCGATGGCGGCATAAAGTGGCGCCGCAATGCGCTGCACCTCGGGCTGGTTGAGCGCGCTCAACTGGTCGGAGGCGAGCACCGCCCTCGCCAGGACGTTCCGCAGATCGTGATTGATGCGGGCGACGGCGCCTCCCAGCATGGCCAAGCGGGTTTTCTGGCGCAGGGCGGCATGTACGTCCGCCTGCATTTCGCGGAAAGCCGTCTCCGCGATGCCGATCTCGTCGTGACGGGGCCTATCCCCGCCCAAGGTCGCGGCCTCGTCCGGCGCCAGCTCCGGATGGCGACGGAAGCAGACGATGCGATCGGTCAGCCGCTGGATGGGCCGCACGATCAGCCACAACAGACTGACGTACAGAAGCAACGCGGTGATCACCGAGATCACGATCGACAGCGTCAGGATGCGCACCGAGTAGGCGAGCATCTGGCGGCGCAGCGGCGCTTCATAGATCAGCACCTCGATCTCCGCCAGCGGCGTGCGCGGCGAATCCCCGACCACTTGCAGGACGCGATGATTTCCCGCCGTCAGCGCGCCGAAAGCGCCACCGATCCAGGACAGCGCCGTTTGCCGGCGGACGTCGATGACCAGGTCGATGCGCGCCGGCACATCGCTGCCCAGCATCAGGACGCGCCGGTCCGGCGCTTTCAGGGCGACCGCCAGGGCGCCGGACAGGTAGAGGAGGTCCTTCTCCAGCTGATCGCTCAGCGAAGCCTCCGCCGTTGCCTCGAGCGCCAGCACGGCGAGGTGGGCTTTGGCGATCTGGTCCTCGAGGTAGGTGCGGCGGAAGCGGGCGATCGACGGAACGTAGATCAGCACTTCCGCGATCATGACGAACAGGCAGGTCAACGCCAGCAGGCGGGCCGAAAGGCCCGTCATCCTACGCCAGCGCCATGGCTTTACCGCCTGCATCCAGCGGAGTGTACCGGCCCGCCCGCCGGTTGTCGCGAGGCCTGCGGGCGGCGGCGCGGATATCGTCAGCCGAGACGGGCCAGCTGGCGGACCAGCCAGCGCGTGCGCGCACTGAACAGCGATTCCGTGTAAAAGCTGCCGGCGGCGCGACTGGTGACCTCGCTGCGGGTTGGATAGGGCACGATCATCGTCGCCAGTGCGCGGATGGGCAGTCCGCGATGCAGCGCCAGCACCCACGGCTGGATCAGCTCGCCCGCCGCCCGGCCGACGATGCCGGCGCCCAGCACCCTGCCGCGGCGGCTGGTGACGATCTTGGCGAGACCTTGCGTGTCGCCCTCCGCCAAGGCCCGGTCGTTGCGCACGAAGGGCCATTGCAAGATGCGAACCGTGTGACCCGCGGCGACAGCCGCCGCCTCGGTCAGACCGACCTGCGCCAGCTCCGGGTCGGTGTAGGTGACATGCGGCACGGCGCGGTGATCCACCTTCGCCGGCCAGCGGAACAGGGCGTTCTTGACGACGATGCCGGCGTGATAGCCGGCGACGTGGGTGAACCGCGGGCTCGCGCCGAGACCCGCGACCGTTCCCACCACATCACCGATGGCGAAGACGTTGTGATTGCTGGTGCGCAGGCGGCGATCGACGGTGATGCCCTGCGCACTGGCGGCGATTCCCGCGCGCGGCAAGTCGAGATCCTCGACGCTGGCGCGGCGGCCGGTGGCGATCAGCAGGTGCGAACCGTGCGTCGTCACCTCCCCCGCTGCGTCGTCCCCGCCCCGCCAGGTCACGGCGACGCCCTCGGCTGCCGGATCGACACGGATGATACGGATCGCCTCATGCAGTGCGACGCCCTCGCCACGCAGGCGCTGGCGCACCACGTCGGTCAAGTCCGCGTCATCGCGCGGCAGCAGCGCACCGGCCTGAAATACGGTGACGTCTGCACCGAGGCGACGCCAGGCTTGCGCCATCTCAACGCCAATGGGGCCGCCGCCGATGATCAGCAGGTGGCGCGGAACGGCATCGAGATCAAAGATCGTTTCGTTGGTCAGGAATGGCGTCCGCTCGACGCCGGGCAACGGCGGGATCCGCGGGACCGAGCCGGTGGCGATGACGAAACGTCGTGCCCGCAACGGCATGTCGCCGACGGCGATGGCGTCGCTGGCGGTGAACCGCGCCGACCCCCTGATCACCCGGCAGCCAAGGGATTCAAAGCGTTCGGCGGAGTCATGCGGGGCGATGGCGGCGATCACCTCGCGAACGTGGTCGCGCACGCGCCGGCCGTCGACGCTGACGATACCGGTGTCGACGCCGAAGCGGGCGGCACCCCGCGCCGATGCCGCCACCTCCGCCGCGGCGAGCAGCGACTTCGACGGCACGCAGCCGAAGTTGAGGCAGTCGCCACCCATGCGGTGCCGCTCGATCAGGATGGTGCGCGCGCCCAGCTGAGCGGCCCCGGCCGCGACCGAGAGTCCGCCGGAGCCGGCGCCAATGATGCAGAGGTCGGCATCGGTGCCGGTCATGGCCGGCGCCCCACGCTGTCGTCGCGCCGATCATCGGCCGAAGCTTCCGGATTTTGCCGCCGCCACACCACCGGCAGCAGCGACAGCAGCGCAAGGCCGATCATCGGCGCAAGAACCTCCGGCGTGAAGATGATGTCGAGGTCGGGTTCGCCACCCGCGTCGAGGATGGCACCGAGACCGGAGCCAACCAAGGCATAGACGAAGGTTCCCGGGATGATGCCGACGGCCGTCGTCCACAGGTACTGCCGGAACGGCACGGCCAGGAACGCCGGCACGATGTTGACGAGCCAGAACGGAAACACCGGCACGAGGCGCAGGAACAGCAGATAGCTGACGGCATTGCGCTGAAATCCCCGCTCCATGCGGCGCAAGGTGCCCTCGCTGCGGCGGCGCAGGGCATCGCCGGCGACGGTGCGGGCGGCGAGAAACACCCCGCACGCCCCGGCGGTGGCGCCGATCACCGCCGCCAGCGTGCCCAGCACACAGCCGAACAGGAAACCGCCGCCAATGGTCAGCCAGACCCCGCCCGGGACCGAGAAGGCGACGGCAGCGGCATAGACGGCGACAAAGCTGATCAGGGCGAGGGCTTCGTGCCCGCCACGCCAGGCGAGAAGATCGGAGCGATGGCGGGCGAGGGAGGCGAACGACAGCATCTCCGGGCCGCCCAGCGCGAGGAAGGCGATCAGGCCGCTGCCGAAAGCGGCAACGATCAGCAGCCGGACCCAAATGTCGCGAGACCTGGCGGCCATCGCCTCTGTCCTTTCCCGTGCTGGAGGCGCCGACGCTGCGCTTCCCGTCATGATTAGAAGCGCAGCGGGTCGGCGGCGCGAGGGATTCGCATCGCCATCACCGAAACGTGAAACTTTGCTGCCGGCGCTGCGCGGCGTTGACAGATCCGGGCCGCCCCAGCTATACAGCGCGGCATTTCGCGGCGGAGAGGCTTCGTGAAGCGTACCTATCAACCCAGTCAACTGGTCCGCAAGCGGCGGCATGGTTTCCGTCTGCGCATGGCCACGGTCGGTGGCCGTCGTGTTCTCGCCAACCGTCGGCGCAAGGGCCGCAAGCGGCTGTCCGCTTGAGCCGCCGTGGTTTGCGGCCTCGATCACCTCAAGAAACGCTCAGATTTTCTCCGCGTCGCTCGCAAGGGGCTATCGCGTGCGACGCCGGGGCTGGTTCTTCAGGTTTGCGGGCACGACGACACCGCGGAAAGTCGGCCCGTCGGTCATGAACGCCGCGGCCAGCCGGGGTCGCGGGTCCGCGTCGGGGTGACGGTGACACGCAAGGTTGGCAACGCTGTCACCCGCAACCGGGTGCGTCGCCGCCTGCGCGCCGTGGCGCGGGCGGTGCTGTCCACCGGCGCACCGGCGGGCTTCGACTACGTGCTGATCGGCCGGCCGGCGACGGTGGATCGGCCGTTCCTGGCGCTGATCGCCGACCTTGAGGCAGCCTTGCGTGGCCTCGGCAAGACCCCTACCCCCGTCGGCGGCCGCCAGCCGCCGGCGCGCCCTTCGTCGCGGGACTGAACGATGCGAATGCTCACCCTTGCCGCCTGTTTGCCGATTCTCGCCTACCGCTGGCTGATCTCACCGTTGCTGGTGCCGTCCTGCCGGTATCAGCCCTCCTGTTCGTCCTATGCGCTACAGGCGATCACCCGCTTCGGCCCCATTGGCGGCGGCTGGCTGGCGATGCGCCGGCTGCTGCGCTGCCATCCCTGGGGCGGCTCCGGTGACGATCCGGTGCCGACGCATCCCCCGTTCGCCCGCATCGCGGCGCCGCCCGCCAGCGATTAGACCGCTCTCGCCCATCCAACCGAACCCCACACGCAACGTTCCGGCTGATGACCGACAACCGCAACCTTGTTCTCGCGATCGTGCTCGCCGTCGCCATCATGGTGGGCTTTCAGTTCGTCTTTGAGATCCTGTATCCGAAGCCGCCGGTGCCGCCGCCAGCGCCGGCGCAGCAGACGGAGCAACTGCCGGCGGCACCCGCGACGCCAGCGCAACCGGCACCTCCGGCCGCCCCCGGCGAGGCGCCGGCACCGCCCGCCGCCACCCAGCCGGCGCGCGCCGCCGAGCTCCGGGCGCAGGTGCTGGAGGCGCAGCCGCGCGTTGCCATCGAAACGCCGAGCCTGCACGGCTCGATCTCCTTAGTCGGCGGCCGCATCGACAACATCACCCTCGTCCGCTTCCGCGAAACCCTCGATCCCGGCAGCCCGGAGATCGTGCTGTTTTCGCCGCGCGGCACCAGCGATGCCTACTTCGCGCAGCTCGGCTGGGTGAACGCCGGCGCCGCCATCGAGTTGCCCGACGCCGAGACCCGTTGGACGGCGAAGGAAGGCGCGGTGCTGACGCCAACGACGCCGGTCACGCTGACCTGGACCAACGCCGCCGGCATCGTGTTCACGCGCACCATCGCCGTCGATGAGCATTACATGTTCACGGTGCGCCAGGAGATCGCCAACCCGACGGCGGATAGCTTCGCCGTCAGCTCCTATGGTCTGGTCGCCCGCTATGGCACGCCCCAGATCAGCGGTTTCTTCATCCTGCACGAAGGCCCGCTCGGCGTCTTCAACGGCACGCTGAAGGAAATCGACTACGAGGATCTGCGATCGGAATCGCCGGTCGCCGTCAAGAGCGACGGCGGCTGGATCGGCGTGACCGACAAATACTGGCTGTCGGCGCTGATCCCGTCCCAGGATCAGGCGATCAGCTATCGCTTTCTGTTCGACAAGGTGCAGGGGGAGAACCGCTATCAGGTCGACTTCGTCGGCACCCCGCAAGTCCTGGCGGCCGGCGGCACCCTCGTCGCCGAGACCCGCGTCTTTGTCGGCGCGAAGGTGCTATCGCTGCTGCAGAAGTACCAGGAGCGCTATGGCATTCCGCTGTTCGACCGGGCAATCGACTTCGGCTGGTTCTGGTTCCTGACCATCCCGATCTTCAAGGTGCTGGTGTGGTTGAACTCGGTGGTCGGCAATTTCGGCGTCGCCATCCTGCTGCTCACCGTCGTCGTCAAGCTGATCTTCTTCCCGCTCGCCAACAAGTCCTACCGGGCGATGAGCCAGATGCGCAAGTTGCAGCCGGAAATGGTGCGGCTGAAGGAGCGCTTTGCCGATGACCGCCCCCGCTTCAACCAGGAGATGATGGCTCTTTACAAGCGCGAAAAGGTCAACCCGGCATCCGGCTGCTTTCCCATCCTCATTCAGATCCCGGTGTTCTTCGCCCTTTACAAGGTCTTGTTCGTCACCATCGAGATGCGGCACGCGCCATTCTTCGGCTGGATCCGCGACCTGTCGGCACCGGACCCGACGTCGATGTGGAACCTGTTCGGTCTGATCCCGTGGGATCCGTCGACGGTACTGCCGGCGATGATCAACATCGGCGCCTGGCCGCTGGTGATGGGCGTGACCATGTACCTGCAGCAGAAGTTGAACCCGCAGCCGCCCGATCCGGTGCAGGCGAAGATCTTCATGATCCTGCCGGTCATCTTCACCTTCTTCCTCGCCACCTTCCCCGCCGGGCTGGTCATCTACTGGGCGTGGAACAACGTGCTGTCGATTGCCCAGCAGTGGGTGATCATGAGGCGCATGGGGGTCAAGGTCTGAACACCGCCACTGGCACCGGCACCGATGACGCCGCGGCGGCGGAGGCGGCACGGCGGCTGTTCGCGGCGGAGTGCCGGTTCGTCGCCGGTGCCGCCCGGCTCGCCCAGCTACCGGAACCCGGCCTGCCGGAAATCGCCTTCGCCGGCCGCTCCAACGTCGGCAAATCGAGCCTGATCAACGCGCTGACCGGCCGCCGCCAGCTCGCCATCGTCTCGGTGACGCCGGGGCGGACGCGGCAGATCAACTTCTTCGACCTCGGCGGCCGGCTGACCCTCGTCGACCTGCCGGGCTATGGCTACGCGGCGGCGGCGAAGGCCGCGATCGCCGAGTGGACGGAGCTGGTGGACCGCTATCTGTGCGGACGGCCGGCGCTGCGCCGGGTGCTGCTGCTGATCGATGCCCGCCACGGCGCCAAGGAGCCGGACCGGCGGGCGATGGCGATGCTGGACCAGGCGGCGGTGTCGTTCCAGGGAGTGCTGACGAAGGCCGACAAGGTGAGCGCCAGCGAACTGACCCGCGTGCGGGCGGCGCTCGCCGCCGAACTGGCCGGCCACCCGGCGGCACATCCCCAGCTGCTGGCCACCAGCGCCCGCGACGGCGCCGGCCTCGCCGACTTGCGGGCGGCGCTCGCCCCGCTCACCCTGTGGGCGGCGGACGGCGGTGGCTGACCGCGCTGCCGGGCGACGGCGCCGTTTTTTTTCGTCGGCGCCGATTCCGCGTTCTCGCCCGCGCTCCCCACATTGCTATAAGCACCTCGTCGCAGGGACCTGTGTAGCCGCCGCCCTCGCCCGAGCCGCCAGGCGTCGCCCGAGGGACCGTCGTTACACCTTGACCGTAAGGAGCACGAGACATGAGCGCAGCACTGAAGCCGGGCGTCGTCAGCGGTAAGGATTACGAAACGCTGGTCGCCGCCTGCAAGGCGAACCACTACGCGCTGCCGGCCGTCAACGTCACCAACACCAACACCATCAACGCCGTGCTGGAGGCGGCGGCCAAGAACAAGGCGGACGTCATCATCCAGCTGTCCAATGGCGGCGCCCAGTTCTATGCCGGCCAGGGCTTCCCCGACGCCGGCCTCGCCAAGGTGCTCGGCGCCGTTTCCGCGGCGCGGCACGTGCACATGATGGCCGAGCACTACGGCATCTGCGTCGTCCTGCACACCGACCACGCCAACAAGAAGCTGATCCCGTGGGTGGAGCGGCTGCTCGACCACGGCGAAGCCTTCTACAAGGAGACCGGCAAGCCGCTGTTCAGCTCGCACATGCTGGACCTGTCGGAGGAGCCGATCGAGTGGAACTTGAGCGAATGCGCCCGCGTCCTCGAGCGGATGTCGAAGTTGGGGATGAACCTGGAAATCGAGCTGGGCGTCACCGGCGGCGAAGAAGACGGCATCGGCTCGGAGTTCAAGGAAGGCGCCGACAACGCCAAGCTGTATACCCAGCCCGAGGACGTGTTGCAGGCGTTCGACAAGCTCGCCGACATCGGCATGTTCTCCATCGCCGCCTCGTTCGGCAACGTCCACGGCGTCTATAAGCCGGGCAACGTCAAGCTGCGCCCGGAGATCCTGAAGAACTCGCAAGATCTCGTCTCGCGCCGCCACAACACCGGCCCGAACCCGCTGAACCTCGTCTTCCACGGCGGCTCCGGCTCGGAGAAGGCGCAGATCACCGAGGCGGTCAGCTACGGCGTGTTCAAGATGAACATCGATACCGACACGCAGTTCGCCTTTTCCGAACCCGTCGGCAAGTTCGTCGACGCCCATCCGAAGGCGTTCAAGTACCAGATCGACCCGGAGGACGGCACGCCGTTCAAGAAGTACTACGACCCGCGCAAGTGGCTGCGCGACGCCGAACTCGGCTTGGTGGAACGCCTCGGCGAAGCCTTCGCCGACCTCGGCGCCACCGGCAAGACGCTGGCGCAGTAACGCAAGGCGCGACAAGTCCGGACCGTGGCGGGGGGTGAACC
>JALOTH010000216.1 GCA_025458035.1 Rhodospirillales bacterium | reverse complement strand
CGGCGGCGCTGATCGCGCTTGTTGTCGGCAACCTCTGCTTCGCCGCGCTCGGCATGGCGCTGACCGGCGTCTGCCGTAACAGTGAAACCGTTCAGGCGGTATCCAATGCCACGTTGTTGCCAGTGGCGTTCATTTCCGATGTCTTCGTGCGCCCTTCACAGGAGTTGCCGGTCTGGATTTCGACCCTCGCCGACCTGTTTCCGCTGAAGCACTTCGCGCTGGCGTTTTCAGACGGGTTCAAACCGCTGCTCGACGGCAACGGCTTCGCGTTCTGGGGTGACGACGTAACCTACGGGATCGGCTGGCACCTGACGGTGATGGCGCTATGGGGGATCGCCGCAGCGGCGGTCGCTGTCAGACTGTTCCGGTGGGAGCCGCCGGACCGATGACAGAACCGGCACCCCTGTTGACCCTCGATGGACGGCAGTCCGCCGCCGCAGCCGCCATTCAACGCGGCGTGACGCGACTGCTGCGGGCTCACGGCTTCGCCACGCTGACGGAGGTCACTCTGGCGAGCGGAAACCGGGCAGACGTTCTGGCGATCGGCCGGTCGGGTGAGCTGTTCATCGTCGAAATCAAGTCGAGTCTCGCCGACTTCCGCAGCGATCGCAAATGGCCGAACTACTGCGATTACTGCGACCGGTTCTACTTTGCTGCCGGTGCGGACTTCGATCAGGCCGTCCTGCCGCCCGACCGTGGGCTGATCATCGCCGACCGGCACGGCGGCGAATTCGTGCGCCACCCTGCCGACGATCGTTTGGCCGCCGGACGCCGGCGCGCTGTGACGTTGCTCTTTGCTCGACTGGCGGCCGCGAGACTGCAATCAGGTCTCGATCCTGACTTCACCAGCCCGTGAGCGTCAGCGCGGCGCGCGTTTGGCGAGGATTCTCTGCAACGTACGGCGATGCATGTTGAGCCGCCGGGCGGTTTCGGAAACATTGCGGTTGCACAGTTCGAACACCCGCTGGATATGCTCCCAGCGGACACGGTCGGCCGACATGGGGTTTTCCGGTAACGCTGCACGCTCCTCCGTATCGGCCACCAGCGCACGGTGCACAGCATCGGCCTCGGCGGGCTTCGCCAGGTAGTCAATCGCCCCCAGTTTCACCGCCGTGACCGCCGTGGCGATGTTGCCGTACCCGGTGAGCACGACCGCACGCGCGTCAGGCCGGGCGTGATGCAAGGCATCGATGATGTCGAGCCCCGAGCCGTCATTGAGGCGCAGATCGACCACAGCGTACTTGGGCGGCTCCCGGTTCACCTCCTGGACCGCCTCTGCAACGGATTCGGCGACACGCACCGTGAAGCCCCGCACCTCCATGGCGCGCGCCAGCCGCGTGACGAACGGCTTGTCGTCATCGACGACGAGAAGCGACTGCGGGCCGTGAGATGCGGACTCCATTGGAAACTCCTTTTGCACTCAACATCTTGTACGCACATGCACAGGTCCGGATCAGGACGCGGCCCGCGCCGTTTCAATCGTCTTGCGCGGCCAGTCTACCCGAACAATGGCGCCGTGTTCAGGTTGCGGCCTGTTGGCGAGCGAGACACGGGCCCCCGAGCGCTCAAGCAACGTCTTGGCGATGAAAAATCCCAATCCCATGCCACTGTCCCCGCCGGCCTTTCGCGCGCCCGGACCTGGCAGACGACGTGTGGTGACGAACGGTTCTCCCAAGCGGTCGATGACGTCCGCAGAAAACCCCGGCCCGTCATCGGCGATCACGACCGAGACGTTCTCGGTTGTCCAGTCGAGCGTGATCTCCACACGCGAGCGCGCGAAGTCCCGCGCGTTACTCAGGAGATTGCCAAGACCATAACGAATGGCCGGATTACGCCTGACAACCGGTTCTTCGCCGCCCAATGCCTCAGGGCGGTCCACGGAGATGACCACCGGCCCTTCGCGAAGCGGTGAGATGATTTCCTCGATCATCGCCGACAGCGTCTGGCGGGCGAAAACGGCGTCGGTTCGGGTGTCCGGATCGGACAGCCGGGAGAGGATCTCACGGCACCGCGCCGATTGCGTGAACAGCAGGTCGATGTCCTCGTCCAATTGCGCCGGGTCGGCGAGGCCGCGCTTCATCTCGCTGGCAACGAGGTGAATAGTCGCCAGCGGCGTGCCAAGTTCATGCGCAGCGGCGGCGGCCATACCGTCGAGCGCCGAGAGTTGCTGTTCACGCGCAAGGATCGTTTCCGTTTCGGCCAGAGCCTTCGACATGGCGCGCGTTTCGGACGCGGTGCGCCACGCGTAGAGCGCCGAAAAGGCCATACCGCAGGCGACCGCCACCCACATACCGACAATGTAAAGTTGCGGTAGCGCGATGCTCTGGTCGAACGGCCACGGCAACGGCAATCGCCAGTACGTGAGGAGGGCCGAAACCCCAAGCGCCAGCGCACCCAGCAGAAGTGTGCGCTCGACGGGGAGCGTGGCGGCCGACACCGTCACCGGCACGATGAGCAGGAACGAAAACGGGTTGGCCATACCGCCTGTCAGGAACAGGAGCGCCGACAGCTGCAGGATGTCGTAAGCGAGAAGCAGCGTGGCGTAACGTTCGGGCAACCTGATTCCGGACCGCCATCGCAGCGACAGCAGGATGTTGAGCCAGGCTGACAGCGCAATGGCGGCGAGGCACCATCCGAGCGGCAACGGGAACCGCAGCAAGACGCCAACGACGATCACGGCCGCGGTCTGGCCGAGCACGGCCAGCCAGCGCAAACGGATCATCGTCTGGAGCCTGAGCCCTTCAGGTGGCGGCTGATGGGCCAGAATTTCCATCGCCGGCAGACGCTGCAACAGGCTGGAACGGGTCGACATCGTCCGCGTTAACATCCTCACAAGACAACCGGCGCCATAGTTGACCTGTCTGTCGATCGCTCCAATACCCCGGACCGCCGTTTGGGTCTTTGACCAATGTCCGGTTGCCGCGGGGCTTGACCCCCTGCTACGGTGGCAGAAAGCGGCCCAAGGC
>JALOTH010000215.1 GCA_025458035.1 Rhodospirillales bacterium | reverse complement strand
AAACCGTGGAGACATCGGGTCGGATGTACTGCATCGTGTCGTAGATGGCGAGCCCGGCGGTAACGAGGCCGCCCGGCGAGTTGATATAAAAGGCGATGTCCTTGTTCGGGTTTTCCGATTCGAGAAACAGCATTTGCGCGCAGATGAGACTGGCGACGGTATCGTTGACCGCACCGGTCAAAAAGACGATGCGCTCCTTGAGCAGCCGCGAATAGATGTCATAGGCGCGCTCGCCGCGGTTGGTCGTTTCGACCACCATCGGCACCAGCATGTTCATCTGCGTCTCATAGTCTCTCGTCATCGGTCAGATTCCCATCTGCCTCGCGCCACAGCGGCGGCCGTCGCCGCTATCCTTAGCGCTGTCATTGTGCCGGCTTGTTCACCCTGTCGCCCGCTCATTGACCCGCCTGGGACGTTGACATGGGAGTCTCCTCCACTGCGCGCAACAACTCTTCTGCACTGATGCGCCGTTCCGTCACCGTTGCCAATTCAACGATGTAATCGACGACTTTGTCCTCGAGGATCGGCGCCGCTAGCGCCTCGCGCGCTGGCGCATGCTGTCGGAAGTAGGCGATGACATCCTTTTCCTGGCCCGGGAAGCGGCGCGCCTCATTGACCATTGCCCGGCTCAGCTCCTCGGGCGTGACCTTCAGATGGCTTTGACGGCCCACCTCGGCGAGGACGAGACCCAGGCGAACCCGGCGCTCGGCGAGGTGCCGATACTCCGCACGCTGCTCCTCGGTCAGTGCCGCATCGGCAGCAGCGGCCGTTGCATTGCTGGCGGGGGCGTCGCTGGCCGGGGCGGCATGCTCATGGTCGTGTTCGTGGTGATGGTCGTGTTCGTGGTCGTGGTCGTGGTCATGACCGCAGGTCTCGTCATGCACATGCGGTTCAGCGGTGGCAAGCGCCGAGCCCTCCTCCTGCGCTTCCACCGCCGCCATCTGCCGAACGATCCCTTCGTACTCGCGGGTCAGCAGCACCTGTGGCACATCGAACGCGTACAGCTCGGCAAGACGGTCGAGCAGGGCACGCTTCATGCGCAGCCGCGCCAATGACTTGAGCTCGTCCGCCCGCTGCTGGCGAACTTCGGCGCGCAGCGTTGCCAAATCGTCGAAACCGAAGCGTTTGGCGAGGTCGTCATCGATGGCCACCGGCGCTGCCGAGCGCAACTGCTTGATCTCCACCTCGTAGTTCGCAGTCAGGCCGCGCAGATCGGCAATGGCGTAGTCGGGAGGATAGGTAACGGACAGTGGCCGGCGGTCGCCAACGGCGGCGCCGAGCAACTGTTCGCCGACACCGGGTAACGGCCCGCCAGCGCCAACCTCGATGGGCACCGCCTCGCCGTCGCTGCCGACGAACGCCTTGCGGTCGGCCGGACCGACAAAATCGACGATGGCGACATCGCCGCCGACGGCCGCGTGACCTTCGCCAGCGTCATCAAACTGCCGTGACGCGGCGGCGAGCCGAGTCAGCACCGCCTCGACATCGCTGTCGTCGGGTTCGGCGACGAGCCGCTCGAGGCTGATCTGGCCGTAGTCGGGCAACACGACGTCAGGCATGACCTCCACGGCCAGCGAGTATTCCAGATCGGCGCCGTCGTCATAAGCGGAAATGGACAGTTGCGGGGTGCCAGCAGGGCGCAGATTCCGCTCGGCGATCACCGTTTGGCTGCTCTCGCTGATCACCTGCTCCAGAACCTCGCCACGCAGGCTTTGGCCAAAGCGTTGGCGAATGAGCGCCAGTGGCACCTTGCCAGGGCGAAAGCCCGGCAGCTTGACGGTGCGCGCCAACTCGTTCAAGCGCGCGTCGAGCTTGGCGCCGATCTCGGCCGCCGGCAGCGCAACCTTGTACTCCCGGATCAGGCCATCGTTCTTGATTTCGGTCACTTGCATGATCAGCGCGACTTTTCGCCCCCTGAAAGATTTCTTGCCATGGAACCTCCGTGCCGGCGGACGCCCGGTCATGAGCGGCACTGCCGCGGTGGTCGAAGGGCCGTGGTGCGGGCGGAGGGATTTGAACCCCCACGACTTGCGTCACGGGTACCTAAAACCCGCGTGTCTGCCAGTTCCACCACGCCCGCTGGGGTTGATGACCGCGCCGGCGAAGATGCGAGACTTTATCGGTCCCGGGCGCCGTGTCAATGCGTTGCGGTAGCCGCGCCTGCCGCGCGTGACCGGCCGCCCCGGCCGGTGCGAGCAAAAAACCGCGGCGGCTCAGCCCAGCTTAATCATCGTCAAGCCGACAAACGGGGCGAATGGCGCTGCCCGCTATGAAACCGCGCGCCGGCGAAGGCGGCCGAGCAAGGTGAGAGTCCGGACAATTGTCGGTCCGATTGTCGGGTTCGCAACAGCCGCTCCAGTCTCACCTGGCGCGCCGCCGCGATCCCTTAACAAACTGTATTCTTTAGCGGTTTTTTTGTCGCAGTGGGGACGCGGGAAAATTGGCACGAGCGTTGCAGTCCGGTTTGCAGAGCTTATTACAAGCAACAGGAGTTTTCAGATGAGCGCACTGCGCCAGATCGCTTTCTATGGCAAGGGGGGGATCGGAAAATCCACCACCAGCCAGAACACACTCGCAGCGCTGGCCGAAATGGATCAGAAAATCTTGATCGTCGGCTGCGATCCGAAGGCTGATTCAACCCGCCTCATCCTCAATTCAAAAGCCCAGTTGTCAGTGTTGCAGATGGCGGCGGAAAAGGGCTCCGTCGAGGATCTGGAACCCGAGGAAGTCATTCGTGTCGGCTTCAAGGGCATCCGCTGCGTCGAATCCGGTGGTCCTGAGCCCGGCGTCGGCTGTGCTGGCCGCGGGGTGATTACCGCCATCAATTTTCTCGAAGAGAACGGCGCCTACGACGACATGGACTACATCTCCTACGACGTTCTCGGCGACGTGGTCTGCGGCGGGTTCGCCATGCCGATCCGCGAGAACAAGGCGCAGGAAATCTACATCGTCATGTCCGGCGAGATGATGGCG
>JALOTH010000102.1 GCA_025458035.1 Rhodospirillales bacterium | reverse complement strand
GTTCCGATCGGAAGTGCTGGTGCTGGGCTTTCCGGACGAGGAGGGGGAGGTTGTGCTGGTCGTTCCCGAACGGCCGGTGGCGAACGGTGGCCGCCTGTTCTAACGCCGCCGGGCGCGCGGCTAGGCGGCGCGCATGGACTTCTTGCGTTCGTGCTCCTTCAGCAGCTTCTTGCGGATCCGGATCGATTTCGGCGTGACTTCAATCAGTTCATCGTCGTTGATGAATTCGAGGCAGAATTCCAGGGTCGTCTCGATCTTTGGCGTCAAAATGATGTTCTCGTCGCTGCCAGCGGCGCGGATGTTGGTCAGCTGTTTCGTTTTCAGCGGGTTGACGACGAGATCGTTGCCGCGCGAATGGATGCCGACGACCATTCCTTCATAAACCTCGGTGTTGTGCTCGACAAAGAGGCGGCCGCGTTCCTGGAGATTGAACAGCGCGTAGGCCACCGCCTTGCCCATGGCCATCGAAATCAGCACGCCGTTGGTGCGACGGCCAATGTCGCCGGCGACCTGCGGTCCGTAGCATTCAAACGCATGGTACATCAGTCCGGTGCCGGACGTCGTTGTCAGAAACTCCGAACGAAACCCGAGTAGGCCGCGACTGGCAATCAGGTAGTCGAGGCGGACGCGCCCCTTGCCGTCGGCAACGATGTTGCGGAGTTCGGCCCGTCGTTCGCCGAGCTTCTCCATCACGGCGCCCTGGTGGGCTTCCTCAACATCGATGGCCAGCGTTTCCCACGGCTCCGAGACGACGCCATCAATGGTCTTGACGATGACTTGCGGTCGGGAGATGGCCAGTTCGTAGCCCTCGCGGCGCATCGTCTCGATCAGGATCGACAGATGGAGTTCGCCGCGGCCTGCCACGGCGAACTTGTCCGGATCATCGGTGGGCTCGACCCGCAGTGCCACGTTGGACAAAAGTTCCTGTTCGAGACGGGCCTTCAGGTTGCGGCTGGTGACGAACTTGCCTTCGCGGCCGGCGAACGGCGAATCATTGACCTGAAAGGTCATGCTGATGGTCGGCTCATCGATGGCCAGCAGCGGCAGCGCTTCAATCCCATCGGGATCGCACACCGTCTCGGAGATTTTGATCCCGTCGATGCCGGTGAAACAGACGATCTCGCCGGCGCTCGCCGTCTCCATCTCGATGCGTTCAAGGCCGTGAAAACCCAGGATCTGCAAAATGCGCGCACGTCGAACCTCACCATCCTGGCCGACGACGGCGACCGGCATGTTGCGGGCCATGCGGCCACGGGCAATGCGGCCGATGCCGATGACGCCAACGTAGCTGGAATAGTCGAGCGCGCTCACCTGCAATTGCAGCGGGCCCTCCGGGTCGACGGCGGGGGGCGGCACATGGTCGACGATGGCCCGAAACAACGGTTCCATGGTGCCGCCGCGGTGCGCCGGATCGAGGGAAGCCCAGCCTTCCGTCGCCGAGGTATAGACGACACGAAAGTCCAACTGCTCGTCGGTCGCATCGAGGCGGGCGAACAGATCAAAGGTCTCATCGACGACCCAATCCGGCCGCGCGCTCGGCCGGTCGACCTTGTTGACGACGACGATGGGCCGCAAGCCCCGTTGCAACGCCTTGCGGGTGACGAACGTGGTCTGCGGCATCGGTCCTTCGACGGCATCGACGAGCAGCAGCACGCAGTCAACCATCGACAGGGCCCGTTCCACCTCGCCCCCGAAGTCCGCGTGGCCGGGCGTGTCAACGATGTTAATGCGAAAGTCGCGCCATAGGATGGCGGTGTTCTTGGACAGAATGGTAATGCCGCGCTCGCGCTCGAGATCGTTCGAGTCCATCACCCGGTCTTGCACGGTGGCGCTGGCGCGCAGGGTGCCGGACTGCCGCAGCAGCTGATCGACGAGGGTGGTCTTGCCGTGATCTACGTGGGCAACGATCGCGATGTTGCGAATCGCTGCGATGCGGTCGGCCATGGGGCGAAGTTCCGGGTGCTGCTTGAGATGACGCTATAGAAGTGGGCCAAGGCCGGTGATCACACCAGCGTTGCCATGTGACAGTTCGTCGACGGGCTATGATACTCCCATCGCCGGAGAAGCTCCGCTCATCGTTTCGGCGGCGGCGTCAGCCACGCCCGCTGCCAATCCAGCCACAGCCGTGCGGCGCCAAGGGTCACCGACATCGCCAACTGCGCGAGATCGGCATTGGAAACATGGGTCACGCCACGGCTGAACGGACCAGACAGCCAGCGGCTCGGCCATTCGCTGCCAAAGCGCTTCAGGAAGGCGGCGAGCAGCACGCCGTCGACGGGGCAGTCCTCGGCAATGTCAGCGATGACGCCGCGCAATGTCTGCAAGACCTTACGGAAGATGATCAGGTTCGGGGAAAAGCGGCCGCCGGCCTCCATGACGACGGCGTCCATCAACTCGGTAAGCCAGTCGAGGCCCGGCAGCGCGCCGGTGGCAAGCCGCGTCAACGCCACATCGATGATCCGGCGCATCGCCGCGTTATCGACTGCGCCATCGGACAACGCGTCGATGGCCGCAGCGATACGCGAATTGTCGAGGGCGAAGGCGCCAAGCACAATCTGCGTCAACTGAACCTGTTCATCTTTTGCCAGCGTGCCAACGAGGCTCCAATCGAGAATGGCAAGGCGACCGTCGTTGGTCAGCATCAGGTTACCCGCATGGGGGTCGGCATGAAACAGGCTATCGCCATCGTCCGGCCAGATGGGCCGTGCGATCAGCGCCTGTACCACCGACGCCGCGAGGCGCCGCCGCGCCATCGCCGGCAGGTCGCTGACATCAGTGACCTTGCGGCCATCGATGCGTGCCATCGACGTGATTCGCGGTCCGCAAAACGGGTGCAGTGCCGGCACGACAACGGCGGGATTGCCCGCGTACAGGCGAGCGGCGGTGGCGAGGTGGGCCTGCTCGTCATTCAGGTGGACCTCCCGGGCGAGCAGCGTGCGCACTTGCGCGAAGGTATCGGCATACGCAATTTCCGGCACGCCTAACGCGTGACATTGCTCATCGAGGAGGAGACCTACCCCCTGCAGCAGTTCGAGTTCCTCTTCCAGAATGGCTTCGATGCCCGGTTTCAGGACCTTGAACACCCCCCGTTCCGCGACGCCATCCTCTGCACGCGGCCAACGGTAGGGGATGACGATGGCGACGCTGGCCTCTGCCAACGCGGGGCCATCCAGGGTGATGCCTCGGCCATCGAGTGAACCCAGTTCCCGCTCAACCACCGTTCGCAGTTCCGCTTCCGGCAACCGGCACGGTACGGTTTCCAGCCGTTGCAACAGGTGGCGCAGCGCGGCGGGCAGGCGCCGGTCTCGCGCCATCACTTGCCCCAGCTTGTGCAGTGCCGGACAGACGTGGGCGATTTCAATCAGCCGCGTGCCGATGTCCGCGTCGTCGGGCAGGTCCGCCTGGGCGGCGAGGATCTGCAGCGCACGCTCCGGCGGCAAGTTGGCGAGGAAATGTTCAAGGCCGGCGAGCACAGCCGGCCGGTAACGCGCCAGCGTCTCGGGCACCAGCGATGCGACGTCGAGGCCGTCGCAAAAGGCATCCCACTCGCCGTCATCAGACCCGTCCATGCACCGCGCAGACGAGCCACCGCTCTCGCGCGACGCGCCGGTGTCCTCAACCCGCATCATGGCATCAGCCGCCGCCCATGGCGTGGCCATAGTCGACGATGATATCTTCGTCACCCACCCGATACTGGCAGGCCAAACGCACGTTGGCCGGTCGCCGGCCGGCATCGGCGTCCGCGATATCGGCATCGGTTAGACGTCCCATCGCTCGCAGCAGGAAGCGTTCCTTGTCGGTCAACGGAAAAACTCCCTGCGCAGGCGCATGCAGGGTGCGTACGCCGACGATACAGGCTGCGCAATCGCCAACCTCGCAGTTGAACAGCACGCCCACGCCGGCCTGCCGCGCCACCGAAAGGACCGTCGGCATTCGCCCGTCGCTGCTAACGATCGACTGCAATACGATTTGGCCGTTTGACACGAAACGGATCAACGCCATCGGGAGCGGCACCTCAAAAATCGATGCAGCGGCCTTTGCGTTCCCAGTCGCCATAGCGGGTGGGTTCCGGCCCAGCGGGACCGCCGATCTCCTCTGGCGATGGTGCTGTATCCGCGGGCGCCGTGTTGTTCCCTTGACCGCCGGCTGGCCTTGGTTGGTGCCCTGCGGTATCCTCGGCGACCGCGGCGTCATCGGCTTGATCTTCGCTCGCTGGCATTTCGGCTCCTTTCGTCGATGGCGTGCCCTTGCCGGGCATCTAGAGCCTGCCTAAAACAATAGCAAGGCATCAGGGAGAGACGCAGGATGCGATCCGGTGAAAACGTGGGTCGGGGTGACGGCGGATGAGCGCAACACGCACGGCCATACTGCTTGCCGGCCTGACCGGGCTGTTTCTGGCGATCGGCTATCTGCTCGGCGGTGAGCAGGGGATGATCATTGCGCTGGTGCTTGCCGCCGCCACGAACGTCTTCGCCTACTGGAACTCGGACAAGATGATCCTGCGCATGTACGGCGCGCAGGAGGTGGATGCACACACGGCGCCTGAACTCTACGGCTTGGTCGAGCAACTCTCGCGGCGGGCAAGCCTGCCGATGCCAAAAGTCTACATCATGAACGAAGCGCAGCCGAACGCTTTTGCAACCGGGCGCGACCCGAACCATGGCGCGGTGGCGGTGACGACGGGCCTGCTGCACATGCTCAATCATCAGGAGCTCGCCGGGGTCATCGCGCACGAACTGGCGCACATCAAGAACCGTGACACTCTCATCATGACGGTATCGGCGACTTTGGCCGGCGCCATCTCTGGGGTTGCCAATATCTTCATGTTTAGCAACATGTTCGGCGGCAATCGCGAGGGCGGTGGCCCCAACCCGATCTTTGCCATGCTGATCATGGTGCTCGGGCCGCTGGCGGCGATGCTGGTGCAGATGGCGATTTCGCGGACGCGTGAGTACGGAGCGGATCGGTCCGGTGCGGAGATTTGCGGCCATCCGCTGTGGCTCGCCTCCGCTCTGCAAAAGTTGCAGGCGGGCGCCCAGCGCATTGCCAGCCCCGTTGCCGACACGCACCCGGCAACGGCTCATTTGTTCATCGTCAACCCTCTCCATGGCGGCGCCGTCGCCGGACTGTTCCGAACGCACCCGGCAACCGAGGACCGGGTGCGTGCTCTGCGGGAATTGGCGGCCCGTACTGGCCAATCCGGCCCCTGGGGCTAAGTCGATCCCAACCCGCTCCGACCTGCGAGCCCGTCGCGCGGGCCAACGAGCCGCGATCGACCGCGCGCCGGACGCCAAGGTGACCGCGGACGCCCGCGGGCTGGCCTTCGATCTGCTAACCTCCGTACTGCGAGATCGTCAGCCCTTGGAGACGGCGTTCGAGGCCCATCCGTGGACGGCCAGGCTGGACGGTCGCGACCGGGCGTTCGCCCGCCTGTTGACGGCGACGGCGCTGCGGCGGCTCGGCCAGATCGACCGCGTCATTGCCAGCTTGGTGACGCGTCCACCGGCAGCTGCCGTCACCATGCTGCTGCGCCTCGGCCTCGCGCAGTCGCTGTTCCTGGCGACGCCGCCGCATGCTGCCGTCAACGAAACGGTCGCTCTGGCGCGGCGCCGGGTCGCTGCCGGGCTGGTTCCGTTGGTGAACGCGGTGCTGCGGCGGGCGGTGGTGGGCGGCATCCCCGCGGACGGCGACGATGCCGGCCAGCGGAACACACCGCCTTGGCTGTGGCAACGGTGGTGTCACACCTATGGCGAGACGACGGCGCGCCGCATTGCCGCGGCCAACCTGAGGGAACCGCC
Organism: Rhodospirillales bacterium; assembly: GCA_025458035.1. GTDB lineage: Bacteria > Pseudomonadota > Alphaproteobacteria > Rhodospirillales > Defluviicoccaceae > Defluviicoccus. The sequence continues at coordinate 4,370 of JALOTH010000102.1, read as the reverse complement.
GCTCGACCTCACCGCTCGAAATGACGCGGCGTCGGTAGCAGCGATGACCGGCGGGCGCGTTCTCGTCAGCGGTTCTGTCCGGCTGTCCGGCAGCGCCGTGGTGGCGGCACTGCCGGGTTATCGGGAGGGCGCGTGGTGGGTGCAAGACGTGGCCGCCGCCCTTCCGGCACGGCTGCTCGGCGATGTTCGCGGCCGGCGCGTCGTTGATTTGTGCGCCGCGCCAGGGGGCAAGACCTTGCAGCTCGCAGCGGCCGGCGGACAGATCCTCGCCGTCGACCGATCTCGCCAGCGTGTTGAAAGAGTCGCCGAGAACCTCCGGCGCACGGGTCTGAATGCAGATCTAATTGTTGCTGACGGGACGACGTGGCGTCCGGCTGAAGCCGTTGATGCCGTGCTTGTGGACGTCCCGTGCACCGCCACCGGGACCATTCGCCGTCATCCCGACATCGCGCACCTCAAGGCGGCCAGCGACGTGACGGCGCTTGCCGCGGCGCAGGCAGCGCTGCTGGCGGCGGCAGTGGCCATGGTTCGACCGGGCGGGCGGATCGTCTACTGCGCCTGTTCGCTGGAACCGGAGGAGGGGGAAGAGCAGATCGCGCGGCTGCTGGCGGCGGGCGCGCCGGTTCGTCCCGATCCGGTCTCGGCGAGCGAGATCGACGGCCTCGCGGACCTTCTCAACCGCGACGGCCAGTTGCGCACGCTTCCCTGCCACCTTGCCGCCGAGGGGGGCATCGATGGCTTCTTCGCCGCGCGGCTGGTTCGCACCTGAGCCGGCCGTCACGCTCCGCTCGGGGACTCGTGCAGGCGGCACTTGCTTTTTCTGGTGAAGCGCGCTGCAAACTGACCGCATGACCTACGGCGGCCCCACCTGTCGGCATCGCGAGTTCTGCGCCCTTTGTGCCAGCAGGGATCTGGAAACGGTGCTGCGACTGGCACCCACTCCGCCGGGCAACGCCCTGCTGCGCGAGACGGGGTCGTTGCAGGCTTGCTACCCGCTCGACCTCGCGCGCTGCCGCGCCTGCGGCCACATCCAGCTCCTTGACATCGTCAATCGTATTGACGTTCTGGGTCGTCCAGCCGCCGCCGACCAGGCTTCGCCGCAGCGAATGGCGACAGCGGAAGGCTTTGCCCGCGCGCTGGCGAGACGGCTGGCACTGCCGCGGGAGTCTCTGGTCGTCGACATTGGCTCGAATGACGGAACGTTCTTGAAAGTTTTCGAGGACTCAGGGATGCGTGTGCAGGGCATCGAGGCGGCCGTCAACGTCGCCGGTGATGCCATTCGCGGCGGTATCGCGACGCATCCGGGGCTGTTTTCACCGGCCATCGCCGAACGCATCGAGGACAGCCGCGGCCGCGCCGCCCTCGTCGTTGCCCATCAGGCGCTGGCCGAGGCGGAGGATCCCTTCGCGGTCCTGGAGGGCGTGCGCATCCTGTTGCGCCGCGACGGCGTGTTCGCCTTCAGCGTCGATGCGCTCGCCGCCGTCGTCGAGCGGGGGCGCGTCGACCGCATCGACCACCGATCCTTAAGCTACCACACGGTTGCGCCGCTGAAACGGTTTCTGGCGGCCTGTGACCTGGAGCTGTTCGCGGTTCAACGGGTTGGCGACCGCCTCAATGGTTTGGCACAGCGTCTTGGCGGTCGTCACGCCGCTGACGGCTCGGTCGAGCACAGCATCGCCGCCGAGGCGGACGCCGGTCTGGAAGATGGTGGCGCCTTCCCTCCCTTTGCCGCGCGCGTCGCCCACCTCATCGCCGTGACGAGCGCAAAGGTGGTGGCGGCGCGCAACGCTGACGCGCGGATTGCCGCGGTCGGAGCCGGCTGTGGCGCGACGACGTGGCTCGGCCAGTTGGGCGCAGCGGCGGCGGCCATCAGTTTTCTCGCCGACGACGCGGCCGAACGGCAGAATCATTTCAGCCCGGCGTTTGACTTGCCCATCCGGCCACTTGCCGACCTCATGTCGGAACGCCCCGATCTCATCCTGATCTTCGATCCTGACGAGGCGGAGGGGGTGTGCAGCCGCGTGGTCCCGCTCATCCAGGCCGGCGCGCAGGTCATAACGCCCGGCGGTGGCGTCGCGGCGGGCGCGCTCTGACGCGGAAGGCGGTGCACCGGCAGCATCGCTCTGCTATACCCGGCGCCATTCTTTCCGCTGTCGGGGCGAAGACCCTGCGGGACAACACCGGGAACCTCGTGATGAGCCAGCCGATCCTGCGCGCGCTGATATCCGTGTCTGACAAGACCGGGCTGATCGACTTTGCCCGCGCTCTTGCCCAGCAGGGTGTCGAACTCCTCTCCACCGGCGGTACGGCGAAAACGCTGCAAGCCGCGGGCGTGCCGGTGATCGAGGTCTCCGCCTACACCGGCTTTCCGGAAATGATGGACGGGCGGGTGAAGACGCTGCAACCGAAGATCCACGGCGGCATCCTGGCGCTGCGCGACAGTGTCGAGCATGCGCAGGCGATGGCCACCTACGGCATCCAGCCCATCGACCTCGTCGCCGTCAACCTCTACCCCTTCGAGGAGACGGTGGCGAAGGGCGCGCCGTTCGAGGACTGTATCGAAAACATCGATATCGGCGGTCCGGCGCTCATCCGCGCCGCGGCGAAGAACCATGGCTTCGTCACCGTTGTCGTCGACCCGGCGGACTACGCCGCCATCATCGCCGAGATGGCGGCCGCCGGCGGCACCTCGATGGCGCTGCGGCGCCGGCTCGCCGCCAAGGCCTACGCGCGCACGGCGGCCTATGACGCGGCGATCGCCGACTGGTTCGCTGGCGTCGAGGACATGCCGTTCCCGGAACGGCTGACCATCGCCGGCAGCCTGAAACAGATGATGCGCTATGGCGAGAATCCGCGCCAAGCGGCGGCCTTCTATGTCACCGCCGAACGGCGGCCGGGCGTCGCTTCCGCCCGCCAGGTGCAGGGCAAGGAACTCAGCTACAACAACCTGAACGACACGGACGCCGCGTACGAACTGGTGGCCGAGTTCGCGGCGCCGGCTGTCGCCATCATCAAGCACGCCAACCCGTGCGGCGTCGCCATCGGCGCCACGCTGCACGATGCCTACGTCAAGGCGCTCGCCTGCGATCCGGTCAGCGCATTCGGCGGCATCGTCGCCGTCAACCGGCCGCTCGACGCGGCGACGGCGGCGGAGATCGCCAAGATCTTCGTCGAGGTCATCATCGCGCCCGAGGTCGAGGCCGGCGCGGCCGAAGTGCTGGCGGCGAAGAAAGCGCTGCGCTTGCTCGATGCCGGCGGCCTCCCCGATCCGCGCGCCGGCAGCCGGACGTTCAAGTCGCTGGCCGGCGGCTTTCTGGTGCAGGGGCGCGATGACTGCGTTCTCGGCGATGAACAGAAGGTGGTGACGAAGCGGGCGCCGACCAACGCCGAGGTGCGCGATCTCGAATTCGCGATGACGGTGTGCAAGCACGTCAAATCCAACGCCATCGTCTTCGCCAGGGATGGCGCGACCGTCGGCATCGGCGCCGGGCAGATGAGCCGCGTCGATTCCGCCCGCATCGCGGTGATGAAGTCGGAGGAGGCGCGGCAAGCGGCGGGCGAGGAGCAGCCACGGACGCAAGGCGCCGTCGTCGCGTCTGACGCCTTTTTTCCGTTCGCCGACGGCCTCATCGTCTGCGCCGAGGCGGGGGCGACGGCGGCGATCCAGCCGGGCGGATCGGTGCGCGATGCGGAGGTGATCGCCGTCGCCGACGAGCGGGGCCTTGCCATGATCTTCTCCGGCGAGCGCCACTTCCGCCACTGAGCGGTAGCCAGGCGGGCGGCGACCGCCGCCCGCCCCGCACCGTTAAAACAGGATGAAATCGTCTTCGGTGATCGACGCCAGTACGGTCATGTCGATATCCAGATCGCTCACCCCGTCGCCAACGCCGAGCCCGCCCGAGTCGGCGATGTCGAGACTGAGGATGCCGTTTTCCAGCACGGCCTCCAGATCGCCAGAGCCGGTAAAGGCGCCAACGACGGTGATCGAGCCGAGACCGAAGGCCGAGAGGTCGATCTTGTCCTGCCCCGACGTGAAATCGGTAATTTGGTCGAGGGGATCCGGACCAACCCCGCTGTCCGACAGCGCATTGTAGACAAAGCGATCGGTCCCGGCGCCACCGGTCATCGTATCGGCGCCGGCCCCGCCAACGATCACATCGTTGCCCGCTTTGCCGTCGAGAACGTTGTCGCCACTGTTGCCATCGATCCGGTTCGCAAGTTCGTTGCCGGTGCCGTTGATATCGCCGGACCCGACCAGAAGCAGGTTCTCGACGTTTGCCGCCAGCGTGTAGCTGACCGAGCTTTCGGCGCGATCCAAACCGCCGCCTGCCGCCTCGATGATCGTGTCGGTCTCCGAGTCGACGATGTAG
>JALOTH010000214.1 GCA_025458035.1 Rhodospirillales bacterium | reverse complement strand
CCCAGCGGCTCGTCGAACAGCACCCAGGCGAACAGCGCGGTGACCGGCGGTGTCAGGTAGAACAGGCTGGCGACGCGGGAGGCCGCGCCGCGGCGGATCAGCAGATGGAGCAGGGTGATCGCGCCGATCGACAGCATCAGCGTCAGCCACGCCAGCGCGAACAGGAACGGGCCGGTCCACTGGACGCGGAAGCTTTCGAACAGCGCGACCGCCGGCAGATAGGCCAGCCCCGCGGCGACGAACTGCACCAGCGAGCCGGTGATCAGGTTCATGCCGCCGCCGTGCCGCTTCTGGTACAGGGTGCCGGCGGTGATTCCGGCGAGGGCGACGAGACAGGCGGCGATGCCCGGCCATGAGATCTGTCCCTGGCCGAAGCGGCCGGAGACGACGAGGGCGACGCCGCCGAAACCGAGGACGAGGCCCAGCCACTGCCGGCTGCTGATCCGCTCGCCGAGCAGCGGCGCGGCGACGAAGGCGGTCGCCAGCGGCTGCAAGCCGACGATGAGGGCGGCGAGGCCCGCCGACAGGCCGACGCTGATGGCGATGAAGACGCCGCCGAGGTACAGGCCGTGAATGAGCAGGCCGACGACGGCGATGCGGCCGGCGCTGCGCCAGTCGCGGGGCCACGGCGAACGCAACACCAGCGCCGCCGCCAGCAGCAGCGCGGAGACGCAGCCGAAGCGGATGAGCAGGAAGGTCAGCGGTTCGGCGTAGGGCAGGCCGAACTTGGCGCCGAGGAAGCCGGTGCTCCACAGCATCACGAAGATCAGCGGCGCCAGCCGGATAACGGCATCGCCGGGAGCGGGAAGCGGAGCGCGGTTGGTCATGGGCGGCAGCACCAGCGGTCACGCTAGTGGCTTGCCCTGCCCGGCACAACCGGGGAAAACGGCGGCTCACCGAGACAACGGCACGGGAGTGGGACATGCAAGGCTTGGACGAACGGCGCGGCGGCGTCACCGGCGCACCAACCGGCGCACCAAACGGCGCCGGCGGACCGACGCCGGACGACGAGGCGCCAGACTTTCGCCGCCTTGCCATCCGCATCTTCTTTTTCAACATGCTGGTGCTGGCGGCGGCGTTCACCCTCTATTGGTACTGGGTCGCCAATGCCGTCGAGGCGGACATCCTGTACTGGATCGGCCGCCAGCGCGCCGCCGGCCAGACCCTCGAATTCTCCGACTATCGCCGGGGCGGCTATCCGCTGACGGTGGCGCTGACCTTCCGCGATGTCCGCTACGCGCCCGGCGGCGACGATGCCGGCTGGTCGTACCGCGTCGATGGCGTGACGCTGTCCCACCCGCTGACCAACCCGTCGAGCCTCGGCATCACCCTGAACGGCAGCCAGGAAGTGGTGATCGGTGGCGGCGGCAGCCGCAGCGTCTACGGCGGCGGCTTCGAAGCCGCGGGCGGCACGCTGCGCGCCGGTGGCTGGCTGCCCAACGGCGAGTTCGCCGCGCGCGAGATGGCGCTGGTCGATCTCGCCAGCCGGCGGGGTGTGGCCGTCGGCGCGCTGGCGCTGACGGCGGCCGGGAATGCGGCGGCGCCGCCGTCGCCGCAGGAGCCGGGCTACCGGCTGTCGATGAGCGCCGCCCGGCTCGCCCTGCCCGGCATCGATGTCCTGCCGTTCGGCCCGGAGATCGCCGAGCTGAAGGTCGAGGCGGAGGTGATGGGAGCGCTGACGCCAATGCCGCTGCCGGACCTGCTGGCGGCGTGGAGCGAGGCCGGCGGCGCCGTCGAGCTGACGCGGCTGTTCGCCGCCCACGGCCCGGTGAGTGCCGAGGGCACCGGCACCCTGACGATCGCCGGCAACGGCCAGCCCGAGGCGGCGTTCAGCTTCCATGTGGAGGGGTTCCCGCTTCTCCTCGACCGCCTCGTCGCCATGGGGCTGCTGGACGGCGGCACCGCGGCGGGAATCAAGGGCCTGGTGATGCCGAGGGCGAAAACGGATGCGGACGGTAAGACCCGCGTGCGCGTGCCGCTGACGCTTCAGGATGGCGTGCTGACGCTGGGGCCGGTGCCGCTGGCGACGGTGCCGGTCATCCGCTGGTCCGGAACGCGCGTACCCGCTGTCGACGGATCATAGCGGCTGGCGTAGACTTAAGGCAGCCATCGAAAGCCGCGCGGGAGATGACATCATGCGGCGAGCGTGCCGAAGCATCCTGGGACTGATCGCTGTCCTCCTGCTGGCCGCGGCCGGCGCCTGCGCGGTCGAGCCGCCGCCGACACCGGTCAAGCCGATCATCGGCAAACTCGGCGCCGAAACGGAGACGCGGCGCGGCGGTGGCGCGCTCACCGGCCAATTCCTGGTGGCGACTCCGCGCATGGAAGATCCCCGCTTCGCGCGGACGGTGATTCTCATGATTTCCCATGACGAGAAGGGGGCCATGGGACTTGTCGTCAACCGCGCCTTCGGCCAGGGCTCGCTCAGCCAGCTGCTGACCGGATTCGGCGTCACCGAATATCGCCGGACCGAAAGCACCGTCCGCCTGTTCTACGGCGGGCCGGTGGAGCCGGAACGGGGCTTCGTCCTGCACAGTGGCGATTACAAGGGGATCAGCACCCGGCGCATCGACGAACACGTCTCGGTGTCCACCGGCAAGGACGTGCTGGAGGCGATCGCCGCCGGCAACGGACCGGCGGAGGCGATGTTCATCATCGGCTATGCCGGCTGGAGCGCGGGTCAGCTCGAACGGGAGATGGCCCGCGACGACTGGCTGACCGCTCCCGGCAATCCGCAGCTGATTTTCAGCGAACACCCGGAACGAACCTGGGGCGAGGTCTACCGGGAGGCGGGCCTGGTCCTGTAGCTGGCGCGCGGCCGGCGTCCGCTTAGGCCTGCTTCGCCGCCAGCACGCCGCGGCGGATTTCGCGGGTGCGGGTGAATACGTCCTCGAGGGCGTCGCCTTCGCCCCAGCGGATCGCCCGCTGCAGCGCCGTCAAATCCTCGCTGAACCGCCCCAGCATCTCGAGAACGGCATCGCGA
>JALOTH010000213.1 GCA_025458035.1 Rhodospirillales bacterium | reverse complement strand
CGGCAGTTTCATCAGCCTGCAGGTCGGCGAGGCGGCATCACAAACCAAGCTGTTGCCACCGCGCAGCCTCGTCGATCCCACCGGCGAGCTGGACGATTTCTTCGATACGGCCGCCGTGATCGCCGCCCTCGACCTTGTCATCGCCGTGGACACCGCCGTTGCTCACCTCGCCGGCGCCATGGCCAAGCCCGTCTGGCTGCTCGTGCCGTTCGTCGCCGAGTGGCGATGGCTGCTGAATCGCGAGGACAGCCCCTGGTACCCGACGATGCGGATCTTCCGGCAACCGCAGCCGGGCGACTGGGACGGCACCATCGACCGGGTCGCCGCCCACTTGGCGACGTGGTCGGTCCCTGCCTGAGACGGCGGCGCGGCAAGACGCATGCGCAAGCGCTCCTCGCCACCGGCGGCTTCCTCAAACCGACCAACTGCCGCCGCCGTGCCGCGGTTGTTGGCCGAAGCGGTCGGCCATCATCGTGCCGGGCGTCTCGATCGGGCGGATAGCCTTTACGACCGGATCCTGACCGCGGTGCCGGATCAGGCCGACGCCTGGCATCTCTCGGGCCTCGTCCGCCACGGTCGTGGCGACAGCGAGGAGGCGTTTCGCCGCATTGCGCGCGCCATCGCCCTCGTTCCGGATCATGCTGGCTACCGCAACAGCCTCGGCGTCGTCCGTCTGGAAACGGGCGACGTTGCCGGTGCCGAAGGGGCGTTTCGCGATGCCCTCGAGCGCGACCCGCTGCTCGCCGAAGCGGCGAACAACCTCGGCAACGCTTTGCAGACCGGCGGCCGGCTAGAGGAAGCGGTCGCCGCATACGATGTCGCACTGCGCAGCCGTCCCGATTACGCGGAAGCCCATGCCGGCCGCGGCCGGGCGCTTCATCGGCTGGGCGAGGTCCAACAGGCGATCGCCGCCTTCGATGCCGCGATCCGCGCCAAGCCCGGTTATGCCCGCGCCCATCGCTACCACGCCGACGCGCTCGCCGATGCGGGCCGGCGAGAAACAGCCGAGCGCGCGTATGAGGAGGCCCTGCGCCTTGAACCTGGCGACGGCGAAGCCGTGGCCGGGCTGGCGGCCCTTGCCGAACGGGCAGGCCGGCTTGAGATGGCAATCGAACTCGCCAACCGCGGCCAGACTGGCGGCAGCGGCTCGCTGCGCGCCGGCCTCGTCGCCGCCCGCAGCGAACGCCGGCTCGGCCGCCTGGAGGCGGCGCTGACACGCCTTGACAGCCTGGACCTCGCTGGTGCCGATCGCGAGCTTCTCTCCGCGCACGCTTTCGAAGTCGCCGCCGTCTGCGATCGGCTCGGTGACTACCGCCGGGCCTTCGCTGCCTTCAGCCTCGGCAATGCCGAGCTGGCGGCAGCGCCCGCCGCCGCCATCATTGATCGCACGCTGTTTCCACGGATGATCGAGAAACTGAATGACGTGTTCACCGCCGGCTGGATCTCCACCTGGTCGGCGCCGGTCGCCGCCGCTGCCGACGATCCCGACGATCCGATCTTTCTCATCGGATTTCCCCGATCCGGAACGACTCTGCTCGATCAGATCCTTGACGCCCACCCGGCGCTGACGGCGCTGGAGGAAAAGGAGACCGTCGACGTCGTCCGCCATGACATCGAGCGGTTGCCCGGCGGCTACCCGCAGGCGCTTGCCACCCTCGATGCCGACGCTCTTGCTCGGCTGCGCCAGCGCTATTGGCGGGCGGTTCACGACCACCTTGGTGGCCCGTTCAGCGGACGACTCCTCGACAAGATGCCGCTCAACACCATCGACGCCGGCCTTATTCACCGCTTGTTCCCCCGAGCCACCTTCCTGCTTGCGCTGCGTCATCCCTGCGACGTCGTGCTCAGCAACTTCATGCAGGCGTTCCAGCCGAACGCCGCGATGATCCAGCTCTCGACATTGGACGGCGCCGCGCGCTTTTACGCCCAGGTCATGGGTCTCTGGCTTCGGTATCAACAGCTGTTGCCGGTCAACGTCCTCACCGTCCGCTATGAGGATCTGACGGCCGACCTCGAAGGGCAAGCGCGCCGCATCCTTGCCGGCCTCGGCCTGCCCTGGGATGAGCGCGTCCTCGGCTATGCCGAACACGCGCGCACCCGTGCCATCGCCACGCCCAGCTATCATCAGGTGGTCGAGCCCATTTATCGGCGAGCTGTTGGCCGCTGGCATCACTATGCGGAGTACCTTGCGCCCGTGCTGCCGGTGTTGACGCCCTTCATTCGGGCGTTTGGCTACGAGGAACCCGCACCCGAATAGGGACCGCCATTGGCCAGCGCGCCGACCGCTGCGTAGCCGGCGGCGCCAGCACCTTTCAGCCGGCGCACCGCCGCGGCGGTGATGCCGCCAAGCGCGTAGACCAAGACGGGCGAAAGGCGGGCCAGGCGAGCGAAACGCAGCGGCCCTAGGCAAGGCGCGCCCGGATGACTTGCCGTCGGGAATACCGGCGAGATGAAGATCGCATCGACGCCCGCAGCGGCGGCACGGCGGACCGCTCCAGCGGAGTGAGCAGCGGCGGTCACCAGCCAAGTGGATCGCCGCCGGTGGCCGGCCGCGGCGGCGTGGCGACGCAGCGCGCTCTCCGGCCAGTGCACGCCGGCGGCGCCGAGGCAAAGGGCAAGACGCGGGTCGCCGGCGATGAGGAGCACCAGATGCCGCCGGCGGCAGAGCGGCGCCAAGCGGGCGGCAAGCAGCCGGCGGTGCCGCCGATCAGGCTCGCGCACGATGACGCCCGAGCCTCGCGGCAACGCCCGCACAGCGGTCTCCGGATCGGCGAGCCGCTGCCGGTCGGTCATCAGAAACAGGCGCGGCAGGGCGCGTTCCGCACCGGCGACCGGTGGACCTTTGAGGCGGCACACCGCCTCTGCTAGGCTCGAGGGTGGAGCGGTCATGATGGAACGCGAGGCCATGCCGTGGAAACATCGTCGGACATCCTCGGCGTGAGCGAACGACTTGCCGCCGTCCAGGCGCGGATCGCAGCCGCGG
>JALOTH010000101.1 GCA_025458035.1 Rhodospirillales bacterium | reverse complement strand
TGCGCCCCTCGGCAAGCTGGTTCTGCAGCTCTCGGAGGTTGCCGAGACGAGCGCTAGCCTGCACCTTTTTCAGGACCGCATGCGCCGCTTTCGCCGCTTTTGCCGCCGCCTCAAGTTGCTTCTCAAGATCAATAAGGGCGCTTTCCAGGCTCACGAGAACATCCTCCGCCTTGCAAATCACACTTTTAACAATCTTGGCGGGCATCCGCAACGTGATCATCATCTTTGACGGGGCTCCGAACTCATATGACAGGTGACAGGGGGGAGATTTTCTGAATCGATGCGGCGGCCCAGAGCTTGGAGCCGCCGATGACCGCACAGATCGAGAGCTTTCCCGTTGGAAGGCGGCGTCTTGCCGCGCTTCTTGGCCACGTCGCGCAGGTGGAGGACCCGCGCGACGTGCGGCGGATTCTGCACCCGCTGCCCGAAATCCTGTTTCTCGTCGTGTGCGGCACCATCGCCGATTGCGACGACTACGAAGACATTGCCGCCTGGGGCACGGCGCATCTCGACGTCCTGCGCGAGCACCTCCCCTACGCGCATGGCGTGCCGGGCGAGCGATGGCTCACCATCCTGATGAACCGCATCAATCCGGCGCTGTTCGCCGCGGCGTTCGCGGACTGGGTGCGGGAAAGCTGGCCGCACCGGGTCGATCAGGTGGCGATCGACGGGAAGATCTCACGCCGCAGCCACGACCGGAGCGCCGGTGCAGCGCCACTTCACCTCGTCTCCGCCTTCGCCACCACCGCCCGGCTGGTGCTCGCCCAGGAGGCCGTGCCCGACACAGCGAACGAGCTCGCCGCCATCCCGCCGCTGCTGGCGCGGCTCGGCGCCGAGAACGGCCTGAAGGGTGCGCTTGTCTCCATCGACGCCATCGCCACCAACGGCGCCATCGCCCAGGCGATCACCGAACAGGGCGCCGATGATCTGCTGGCGGTGAAAGCCAACCAGCCGACCCTCCGCGCCGAGGTCGAAGCCGCCTTCGCCGAAGCCCCCGCCCTCGACACCTGCATCACCCTCGACAAGGGTCACGGCCGCATCGAGGAGCGCCGCGCCGCCGTCCTCCGCGAAACCGACTGGCTCGCGGGTGCCCGGCGCTTCCCGGGCGAGTTGCGCCTGCCCAACGCCACCTGCCTGATCCGGGTCGAGGCCCGCGTCGAGACCAAAGGCGCGGTCCGTACCGAGACCCGCTTCTTCATCTCTTCCCGAGCCCTCACTGCAACAGACGCCGCAACCGCGGTGCGCGAGCACTGGGCCATCGAAAACCGCCTGCACTGGGTGCTCGACGTCACCTTCGCCGACGACCAATCCCGCCTGCGAAAAGGCCACGGCGGCCGCAACATCGCCACCGTCCGCCACTTCGCCCTCAACCTCGTCCGAACCGCCGCCGACACGCGCTCCCTCAAATCCCGACGAAAGCTTGCCGGTTGGAACCCCGACTACCTCGACGCCATCCTCTCGTCATGGCCAAACTGAATTGGATTGGGAGCCCTGGACGCGTCCCATAGCGGGCGCGTCGGGCAGGCGCTGGGCAAGGCGGTTGACCGCTCGCGCCCCTTGGCGTCTGATCATGGCGCAACAGCGAGGCGAGGCGGGTCGATGGCGTCAAGCCAGCCGATGCTCTGTGGTTCGATCGCCGGCCGCCCCGGCGTCTTCGGCGTCGCCATGCACACGGCGGCGTTCCAGGCGCTCGGCCTTAACGCGGTCTACGTCGCGTTTGGCACCGAGGACACCGCCGGCGCGGTGGCGGCGATGCGCGCACTCGGCATCCGCGGGCTGGGGGTGACGACGCCGCACAAGCTGCGGGTGGCGGCGTGCGTCGATGGCATCGACGGCGCGGCGGCGGCAATCGGCGCCGTCAACACGCTGGTCAACGACGACGGGCGGATCACCGGTTACAACGTCGACTGGATCGGCGCGCAGCGGGCGATCGGCGAAGCCATCGATGTCAGCGGCCGGGCGTTCGCCGTCATCGGTGCCGGCGGCGGCGCCCGCGCCATCGTCCATGGCCTGCGGCAGGCTGGCGCTCGCGTGACGCTTTATAACCGCACGGCGGCCAGCGGCGAAGCGGTGGCGGCGGCGCTGGGCGCGAGCTTCGGCGGCCCGCCGCAGGCGCTGGCGGCGGCGGAACGGTGTTATGACGGGCTCTGTCACGCGACGCCGGTCGGCTTTCACGATGCGGCCGCGCAACTGCTGCCGGGCGAAGCGCTGACGGCGGCGCTGCGGCCAGGGGCCGTCGTCTTCGATGCGGTGGCGATGCCGCCGCGGACGGCGCTGCTGGCGGCGGCAAGTGCCCGCGGCTTTCGCACCGTCGCCGGCGTGCGCATGCAGTTGCATCAGGCGGCGGCGCAGTTCGCACTGTACACGGGCCGCACTCCCGATCTGGCGGTGATGGAACGGGCGCTGGCGCAAGCGCTGGCACGGATCGCGGGCGAGGGAGACGAACGATGACGGGCGTGATCGACGGCCGGCTGAGCGAACTGAAGATCGCGTTGCCGGCGCCGCCGGCGGTGGCCGGCGCCTACGTTCCCTTCGTCATCGCCGGCGACCTCGTGTTCATTTCCGGCCAATTGCCGCTGGTGGATGGCGTCCTCCGCTACCCCGGCCGCCTCGGCGAGACGCTGACGACGGAGGAGGGCGCCGCCGCGGCGCGGCTGTGCGCGCTCAATCTGCTTGCCCAACTGCGGGCCGCTTGCGACGGCGATCTCGACCGGGTCGGCGGCGTCGTTCGCCTTGGCGGCTTCGTCGCCTGCACGCCCGAGTTCTCTCAACAGCCGCAGGTGCTCAACGGTGCTTCGGAGCTGATGGCGGCGGTGTTCGGCGAGGCCGGACGGCACGCCCGCTTCGCCGTCGGCGCGCCGGCGTTGCCCCTCGGCGCGGCGGTGGAGGTTGAGGGCATCTTCCGGCGGCTGTGAGTGGCGAGGCCCGGACAGACGGCGCTCCCCCCAGCCCGCCGCCACCGCCCTTGCGCTTTCGTGCCGCCGGCGTCATGTCCCTGGCGAACGGGGTCTTTGTCACGGCTGCCACCACCGAGGGAAATTCCGAGATGAGCCATCATGTCGATGACCACACGCTGGGCGTTCTGTTTCGCGACGCCCGCACCCACAACGGCTGGCAAGACCGGCCGGTGCCGGAGGAGGTGCTGCGCGCCGCCTGGGATTTGGCGAAGATGGGCCCGACCAGCGCCAACTGCATGCCGGCGCGCATCGTTTTCGTCGTTTCCAGGGAGGCGAAGGAGAAGCTGAGGCCCTGCCTCGCCGAGGGCAATGTGGAAAAGACGATGGCGGCGCCCGCCACCGCCATCATCGGCCATGACCTGACGTTCTATGAGAAGCTGCCGGAGCTGTTTCCGCACACCGACGCGCGCGCCTGGTTCGTCGGCAACGATGCGCTGATCGCCACCACCGCCTTCCGCAACGGCACCCTGCAAGGCGGCTATTTCATCATCGCGGCGCGGGCGATGGGGCTCGACTGCGGGCCGATGTCCGGCTTCGATAATGCCAAGGTTGACGAGGCCTTCTTTGCCGGCACCGCGGTCAAATCCAACTTCCTGTGCAATCTCGGCTACGGCGATCCGGCGAAGCTCTATCCGCGCAACCGCCGCCTGTCCTTCGACGAGGCCTGTCGTATCGCCTAAGCGCGCATCAGGCCGACCGGCAGGACGCTGTCGGCCAGAACGGGGTAGCGGCCGCGCGGCGAAAACAGCTGGTAGTGCCACCATTCGCGGCTATAGAAATCGAAGCCGGCGGCGCTCATCAAGCCCAGCAGCAGGTGGCGGTTGCGCTGCGCATGGGTGCTGATGGACGTATCGCCATGCCAGGCGAGCGGGCGCAGGTCGTCAAAGGCGGTGCCCATGTCGAGTTCGGCGCCGGTCGCCGCACAGGTCAGCGTCAGGTCGACGGCCGCCCCCATGCTGTGCACCGAGCCACGGCGGGGATCGGCGATGTATTCGGGATCGGGCGTATGGTTCCACAGCACCCATTGCGCCTCCGCCGGGCGGAAGGCATCGAGGATTTTCAGCCTCAGGCCGAGCGGCCGGGCGAGGGCGGCGGCACGGCGCAGCGGGGCCAGCGCATCCGCATGCAGATAACAGACGGCGCGGCGGTAAATCGGCCGCCCGGTGAAGTTGCGATCTGTCGCGTAAACGAGATCGATGGCCAAGTCCTCCCGTTCGCCGTCCACTTCAACCAACGTCATATCGCCACCGCTCCCGTTTTCCTGCTCCGCCGCCAGCGGACTATAGCCAGGCGGCCGTCGCCGTGAAGCTGCTGGCGATCGACACCGCGGCGGCGGCGTGCGCCGTCGCCCTTGTCCGCGGCGAGGAGCTGACGGTGCGCGCGCAATCCATGGCGCGTGGCCACGCGGAAGCCCTCGTTCCGATGATGAAGGCGGCCATGGCCGAGGCCGGCCTTGTCTTCGCCGCGCTCGATGCCGTCGCCGTGTCGGCGGGGCCGGGGGGGTTCACCGGACTGCGCATCGGCCTTGCCGCCGCGCGCGGCCTCGCGCTCGCGACGAATCGCCCCTGTTTCGGCATTCCGACGCTGCTTGCCCTGGCGCTCGCCAGCCGCGCCGTGAACCGGCGGCGGCGGCCGGTTCTCGCCGTCCTCGATAGCAAGCGCGGTGATGTCTATGCGCAGCTCTTCATGGCCGACGGCACGCCTCGGGGAGACGCGCAAGCGATGGCGGTGTCACATCTGGCGACGCTGTTAGCCGGCGATACCGGGGACGTCATGGTCATTGGCGATGGCGTTGCCGAGATTGCCGCCGTGCTGCGCGGCGCCGGCGTAGCGGCCTGGCCGGTGGAGCTGGCGGCGGACACCCTGGTGCGCGGCGTCGCCGCTGGCGCCGCGCAACGTTGGCAAGCGGGAGAACGGCCGACGACGCCGCCGTCTCCGGTCTACCTGCGGCCGCCGGCGACCGGTCCGGCCGCCCGCCAGCGGTGAGGCGCGCCGGTGACCGCTGGCGGCACAGCACCGGAATTTCGGGCGACGGGGGAGGCGGATGCCAGCGCCATGGCGCGGCTGCATGCCCGCTGCTTTGCGCCGGGGTGGGACGAACAGGCAATGCGGGCGCTGCTGACCGCTCCCGGCGCGCTTGGCCGCATCGCCGAAACAGAAGGCGATATGATCGCGTTCGCGCTGCTGCGGCGGATCATCGACGAAGGCGAGGTGGTGAGTATGGCGGTGGCGCCGGACTGGCGGCGCCGGGGGCTCGGTTGCCGTCTGCTCGCCGATGCCCTCGCTGCCGCCGCCACCCATGGCGTCTGCCGCGTGACGCTGGAAGTCGCCGCCGATAACGCGCCGGCGCAGGCCCTCTATCGCCGCCTCGGGTTTGCCGCCGTTGGCCGTCGCCGGGCCTATTATGGCGGCGTTGACGCCGACGTGCTCGCGCTCGACCTCGCCGGCGTCAAGGCTGCCGCGCCACCTTGCGCACCCGCAGCCGATGCGGCCGAAACGGATCCGCGCCCTCCGGGTCCTCGGCCTCGCTGGTGAGGATTTCGTGCCCGGCCAAGGCAAGGGCGCGCGGCACGTTGGCGAGCGGTTCGGCGCCCTGCAGGCGCACCATGGCGATGCTGCCCGCCGGCATGCGCTCAAGCAGCAGCTTCGTCCGGACGAATGTCAGCGGACATACATCCTCAGTGATATCGAGAAAAAAGTCGAACTGTTCGCGCACTGATTGGGTACTGTACTTATCCTCGTTGTCACTTGCTTCCCCGTCTTGCCACCTATATATAGGCGGATGAGCGCTCGCAATCGAGGGAAGAATAGACTATGGGCGAAAAGACGGATATGAATGAACTGCTTGAGCTGACGACTGAAATCGTCGCCGCTCACGTCGGCAACAATAGCGTGCCAGCGTCCGAACTGCCGAATCTGATCCAGGAGATTTATCGGACGCTATCGGCGGTCGGTTCGAGTTCTGCGCCTGCCGGGCGGCTGAAGCCGGCGGTGCCAGTGAAGAAATCAATCTTCCCAGATTACATCATCTGCCTGGAAGATGGCAAAAAGCTGAAAATGCTGAAGCGGCATCTCAAGACTTCGTACAATATGTCGCCGGAAGAGTATCGCGAACGATGGGGACTGGCCGCCGATTATCCGATGGTGGCGCCGAACTATGCTCGCCATCGCAGTGCGCTGGCGAAGGAAATCGGCCTCGGAACAACGCGGCGGACGCAGCGCGCCCACGTCGCTTGACGTCGAGGGGCGGACATTCCAAGGTGCTGGTGAGGCTGAGAATAACGCAGCGGGCTGAAACTCGTGCGGCAACGAAGCGCAGGGAGGAGCGATGACCGGTTTGTCCCGAATCGAAGCGTTGTGTATCGAGAAGGGCATGAAGATGACGGGACAACGGCGGGTGATCGCCCGCGTTCTGTCGGAGGCGAGCGATCATCCCTACGTGGAAGAGGTCTACCGGAGAGCGGTGCAGATCGACCCGCGCATCAGCATCGCCACCGTCTATCGCACGGTTCGCCTGTTCGAGGAGGCGAACATTCTCGAACGGCACGACTTCGGTGACGGGCGGTCCCGTTACGAGGAAGCGGGTGACAGCCATCACGATCACTTGATCGACGTGCAGAGCGGCAAGGTGATCGAGTTCCGGTCGTCGGAAATCGAATCGCTGCAACGGGCGATCGCGGAGACGTACGGCTATCGACTGATCGGTCACCGCCTGGAACTGTTCGGGGTGCCGATCGACGATCGCGGCGACGGCGGCGGTGGCTGACCGTGGGGTGGCATGAACGGGTAACGGGGGTGGTCCGCTGGCGGCGACCGCCAACCGGCGGGTTTGTCCAGGGGGAGCGGTCGGCGCCGTGACCGGGCCGTATACGTCATCGCCCAAGGCCGTTTACATCAAGACCTACGGCTGCCAGATGAACGTCTATGATTCGGCGCGCATGGCTGACGTGCTGGCGCCCCATGGCTATCGGGTGGTGGACGATGCACGGGACGCGGATCTCATCATCCTGAATACGTGCCATATCCGCGAAAAAGCCGCTGAGAAGGTCTATTCCGAGCTGGGCCGCTTGCGGCGGCAGCGCGATCGGGACGGCGGGCGGCGGCGCGGTGCGGGCCACCGGCCGCTGGTGGCGGTTGCCGGCTGCGTGGCGCAGGCGGAAGGGGCGGAAATCAGCCGCCGCGCGCCATTCGTCGATATCATCGTCGGGCCGCAGGCCTATCATCGTCTGCCGGACCTCATCGCCGACGCCGTGCGGGCGGGAACCGGCGCTGTCGACACCGAGTTTCCCGCCGAACCGAAGTTCGACCAGTTGCCGGAAGCGCTGGCAACGACGGCGCCGGGCAGCGCCTTCGTCACCGTGCAGGAGGGGTGTGACAAGTTTTGCGCCTTTTGCGTCGTCCCTTATACCCGCGGCGCCGAGTATTCGCGGCCGCTGGCGGACGTTGTTGATGAAGTTCGCCGCTATGTTGCCCTTGGCGCCTGCGAAATCTCGCTGCTTGGCCAGAACGTCAATGCCTATCACGGTGCCGGCCCCGACGGCCAGCCGCGAAGCCTCGCGCAGTTGATCGCGGCGGTGGCGGCGGTGCCCGGTGTCAGCCGCATCCGCTACACAACCTCACATCCCGTCGATATGGACGATGCGCTCATTGATCTTCACGGGCACGAACCGAAACTGATGCCGTTTCTGCATCTGCCCGTGCAGTCCGGCTCCGATACCGTGCTGGCCGCGATGAACCGCCACTATACGGCGGACGACTACCGGCGCATCGTCGATCGGGTGCGGGCGGCGCGGCCCGATCTGGCGCTGGCGACCGACCTCATCGTCGGCTTTCCCGGGGAGAGCGACGCGGACTTCCGTGCGACCCTGCGCCTGGTCGCGGACTGCCGGTTCGCGCAAGCCTACTCGTTCAAGTTCAGCCCGCGTTCCGGCACCCCGGCGGCGGCGGCGCCGCAGGTGGCGGAGGCCGTCAAGGACGAGCGCCTCGCCGAGTTGCAGTCCCTGCTCGATCGCTGCCGGCAATCCTTCAACGAGGCCTGCGTCGGCCGCGAGTTGCCCGTGCTGTTTGATCGCCCCGGCCGCCGTGCCGGCCAACTCGCTGGTCGCAGCCCCTACATGCAGGCCGTGTTCGCCGAGGCCGAAACATCAGCGCTCGGCGCCATCGCCGCCGTCCGCATCACCGCCGCCGGCCCCAACAGCCTCGCCGGCCGCCTGATCGACGGGCCTTCGGCTTGAGCCGCGTGCCCAAGGCTTTCATGAGCGCGAGTCCTGCCCTGCACAAGGAATACGCCGACAACCGGTTGGTTCTGCAGCTTTTCGGCGCGCACCACGGCTACCTTGCGCGCATCGAACGATCCCTGGGCGTCGCCATCCACGCGCGCGGCAATCACTTGACGATCAACGGGGACGCCGCCAGCGTCAGTGCCGCCGGGCAGATTCTCGATCGCCTGTATCGGCGTCTCGAACTGGGAAGCGGTTTGACGCCGCAGGATGTGGAGGCCACCATCCGCGCCGCCGCGGGCGACGGCGCCGCCGCCCGCGGCCCGGGTGCTGCGGCGGGGCACAGCGCGGTGACCATCGGCATCCGGCAGCGCAGCGTCGAAACGCGAACGCCGACACAGGCGGTCTACGTCGACGCCATCGACCGTCACGACCTCGTTTTCGGCTTGGGGCCGGCCGGAACCGGCAAGACCTACCTCGCCGTTGCGAAGGCGGTGGAGCGGCTGGTTTCCGGGGAGGTCGAGCGAATCATCCTGTCGCGGCCGGCGGTGGAGGCGGGCGAACAGCTGGGCTTTCTGCCGGGCAGCATGCGGGAGAAGGTCGACCCCTATCTGCGTCCGCTTTATGACGCGCTTTACGACATGCTGCCGTCACAGCAGGTAACGCGGCGGCTGGAAAGCGGTGAGATCGAGGTGGCGCCGCTGGCCTTCATGCGCGGGCGGACCCTGGCGAACGCCTTCGTCATTCTTGACGAGGCCCAGAACACCACCGCCGTGCAGATGAAGATGTTTCTGACCCGGCTGGGGGAAAATGCGCGGATGGTGATCACCGGCGATCTCAGTCAGGTCGATCTGCCGAAGGGGACGCGCTCCGGCCTTCGCCAGGCGCTGGAGATCCTCCGCGGCGTCGACGGGATCGCGTTCGTCGAGTTTGGTAAGGCCGATGTCGTCCGCCATCCGCTGGTCACCCGCATCGTCGATGCCTATGAAAAAGCCGAGGAGGCGTTGCATCTCGGCGCCGAGTATGAGGGAGAGCGGACCGATCCGGACCGACGCGGCGCTCATCGTTGACGTGGTCGACGGCTGTGGCGGCCGGTTGGCGGGCGAGCCCGCGATCGCCGAGGCTTGCCGCGTTGCCGCTGCTACCGCCTACCAGCATCTGGCAGGGGGCGCCGCTGCCGTCTGCGTGCTGCTCACCGGAGACGCGCTCATGCGCGATCTCAATCAGCGGTTTCGCCAGATCGACCGCCCTACCAACGTTCTGTCGTTTGCCGGCGACACGGCCGATGTCATGGAGGACACGGCGGCGGAACGGCGGTTGGGCGATATTGCCATCAGCCTCGAGGCGGTGGAACGGGAGGCGGTGGCCGAGGGCAAGCCGATGCTTGATCACTTACAGCATCTCACCGTCCATGCTATCTTGCATCTATTGGGGTATGACCACGAGACCGACGTTGAGGCAGCCATGATGGAGCGGACGGAGGTCGAAATCCTCGCCGCTCTCGGCGTTGACGACCCGTATCGGGACCGGGACGACGGCCGAACATGAACAGGGCCAGCGACGCGGCACCATCCGCTGATGCCGATCATCCGGGATCCGCGCCGGCCGGCGATGCCGAGCCGGACTCACCGGTTCGACGGTCGCTGAACTGGCTTCGGCGGCGGTTGCGGCTGCTTAGCGGTCGCAATGGGCAAAGCTCGATGCTGCGCGATACCCTCGATGAACTCATCGAGGAACGGGAAGACACGGCAGCGCCGCTGGATGCCACCGAACGCGCCCTTGTCGCCAACATCCTCAGCTTGCGCGAACTCACCGCCGAGGACGTCATGACGCCCCGCGCTGACATCGTTGCGGTGGCCGTCGACACGTCGCTCCCCGAGGTGGTGGAGCGGATGACGCGGACCGGCCATTCCCGGTTGCCGGTGTATCGGGAAGCGCTCGATGACACCATCGGCTTCGTTCATGTCAAGGACGTCCTCGCGTGGCGTGGGCCGGCTGAGCAGTTCCGCCTGCTTGCTGTTCGTCGCTCCCTCGATCGGCACCCTGCGGCTGCTCGTGGACATGCGTTTGCAGCGAACACATCTTGCGCTTGTCGTTGACGAATTCGGCGGGGTGGACGGCCTGATCACCCTCGAAGACCTGATCGAGGAGATCGTCGGCGAGATTGCCGACGAACACGATCGGCGCGATGTCGTCCCGCTGGTGATCGCTCGCCCCGACGGCACCGTCGATGCCGACGGCCGGGCATCCATCGACGAGATCGACCAGCACTTCGGCCCGCTCATCGAGGATGAGACGCGCGACGAAGTGGACACCATCGGCGGTCTCGTCGTCCATCTGGCCGGCCGTGTCGCAAGGCCGGGGGAGCGGGTCGAACATTCTTCCGGGCTCGCCTTCGAGGTGCTGGATGCGGATCCGCGGCGCGTCAAGCGGGTGCGCATGCAGTTCCATCCCCAAGCCGGCGCCGGCAACGGTGACGCGACGGCGGTGGACGGGTGATGGCGCTGGCGGGCGCCGGTGCACGGCGTGTTGGCAGCGGCAGCCTCGCCGGTCAGCCCTACTCCGGCGGTGGCGCCATCGTCCGCGTCAGCGGCTGGCTGCGCCAACTGAAGGGGTGGCGCCGTGCCCTCGCCGCGGCGATTTTGGGGGCGGCGGCGGTACTTGCGCTGCCTCCGGTCTACGCCCTGCCGGTGCTCATCGTCGCGTTTACCGGCCTTCTCTGGCTGCTCGAGGGAACCGCCTCGGTCCGTGCCAGCGCCATCGTCGGGCTGCTTTTCGGGCTGGGCTATTTTACCGCGGGTCTGTATTGGGTGGCCAACGCCCTGCTCACCAAGCCGGAGGAGTTCGGCTGGCTGGCGCCGTTTGCGCCGCTGGGCCTCGCCGCCATTCTGGCCCCGTTCTGCATCGTGCCGGCGCTGGCGGCGCGGTGGCTGACACCGCGTCCCGGCGCGGCCCGCGTCATCGTGCTGGCCGGCAGCTGGACGTTGGCGGAATGGCTCAGAAGCTGGATGCTCACCGGCTTTCCCTGGAACCTCGTCGGCAGCGCCTGGACCTTCGCCGACGCGACCATGCAGCCGGCGGCGTGGATCGGCACCTACGGCCTCGGCTTGATCACCGTGCTGGCGGCGGCGATGCCCGCCGTGCTCGCCGACGCCGGACGCGCAGACCCCCGCACCGGGCGGCGCTGGCGGGCTCCCGCCGCCGCCGCCGCCGCCCTGGCACTGGTCATGGTCGCCGGCGCCATCCGGCTGTGGAGCGGCGAAGCGGTCGGCGTCGTCGATGGCGTCCGCCTGCGGCTGGTCCAGCCCAACATCGACCAGTCCATCAAGTGGCGCCGCGACTTGCTCGACCGGCACCTTGAAGACCAGGCGATGATGGGGGCATGGCCCGGCGAGGAGCCGCCGACGCACGTCATCTGGTCGGAGGTGGCGGCGCCGATGTTCATCACCGAAGACCCGTCACGCCTCGCCCTGATCGGCCGGCATACGCCGCCCGGCGGTTTGACGGTGCTCGGCACCCTCCGTCGCAGCGGCGACGCCGACGCCTTGCAACTGTGGAACAGCGTCGTTGCCATCGACAGCGAGGGCAACGTCGTCGGCGACTACGACAAGGCGCACCTGGTGCCGTTCGGCGAGTACATGCCGCTGCGCTGGCTCACGAATATTGGCAATTTCACCGTCGGCTTTGCCGACTTCTCGGCCGGCCCCGGCATCGCCACCCAGTCCTGGCCGGGACTGCCGCCGGTCAGCCCGCTCATCTGCTATGAGGTGATCTTTCCGGCCGCCGTCGCTCGTCGTGACCAGCGCCCGCACTGGCTGCTCAATCTGACCAACGATGGCTGGTACGGACACTCGGCGGGCCCGTACCAGCATTTCGCGGCATCGCGGCTGCGCGCCGTCGAGGAGGGGCTGCCGCTGGTGCGGGTCGCCAACACCGGCATTTCGGCGATCATCGATCCCTACGGCCGCGTGGTTGAGCGGCTCGGGCTCGGGGTGCGCGGCGTCGTTGATGGCGATCTGCCGGAGCGGCTGGACGATGCGCCGCTTTACGCGCGAACCGGAAACGCGCTAATCCTCCCGCTGGCGGTGGCCTTGACCATCTTTGGCACCCTTAAGGGGCGCTCAAAATCCTCCCTGATTGGGTAAGAATAGGCAAGGATAACAGATATAACGCGAGCAAATGTTGCAAAAGCACCTTCAGTTTGCATATGATGCTGGCGTCCAGGGGGACAAACGGGAAAAATAGACGCTGCGTGAAATTTGCAGCGCTGAACATCGCGGGCACCGATGACGACATCAACAACCTGT
>JALOTH010000100.1 GCA_025458035.1 Rhodospirillales bacterium | reverse complement strand
TCGTCCATCACCGTGAACCGGCACAGGCCCTTCAGGGTGATGAAATAGCGCCCGTCGTCGGTCTCGGCGAACGAGACGATGCGGCCGGCGCAGCCGGTGGCGAACAGTTCGGCCCCGTCCGGCGTCGGGTGGTCGTATTCCAGGCGCGGCTGGATCATGCCGATGACCCGCAGGCTGCCCAGCGCGCTGTCCACCATCGCCCGGTAGCGCGGCTCGAACACGTGCAGCGGCAGATGCCCGTGCGGCAGCAGCAGCGATCCCTCCAGCGGAAAGATCGGCAGCGGCGACGGCAGTCCCGGCGGCAGCGACCGCTCCACGGCAGGTTCCCGTGTCATGCCCTGCTCATCGCCCTAGGAGAACAGGATCGATGACAGGCGGCGCCGCGAGGCGACGGTGAGCGGATGGGTCGGCCCGAGGGCGTCGAAGATGCGCACCAGATACTTGCGGGCCGCCTCGTCGTTCCAGTCGCGGTCGGCCCTGACGATGTGCAGCAGCGCATCGATCGCCGCTTCCGCCAGACCGCCGCCATAGAGGGCGCGCGCCAGATCGAAGCGGGCCTGATGATCGCCCGGCTGCGCCGCCAGCCGCCGCTTCAAGTCCTCGACGCTGCCCAGCCCCTTGGTTTCCTCGGCGAGGTCGATGGCGGTGAGCGCCGCCGCGACGTCGGCGTTCTTGACCAGATCGGCCGGCAGGCCCTTCGCCAGTTGGCGGGCGGCGCTGACGTCGCCCCGCCGCAGGCGGGCGCGGATGAGGCCGGCGAGGGCCTTGGGATGACGGGCGTCATGGGACAGTGCCCGCTGGAACAGTTCCGCCGCCAGCTTGGCATCACCGGTGTCGAGCGCCTGCTGCGCCGCCTCGACCGCTTCATCGGCGGGCGACATCGCGCCGCGCGTCAGCCGCTGAATGAATTGCTTGAGCTGGCTTTCGGTCTGGCCGCCGACAAACCCATCCACCGGACGGCCTTGCACGAACGCGTAGACGGTGGGCACCGACTGGATGCGCAGTTGCGCCGCGAGATCCTGGTTCTCGTCAATGTTGATCTTGACGAGGCGGACGGCGCCGGCGGCTTGCCGCACCAGCTTTTCCAGCAGCGGCGTCAGCTGTTTGCAGGGTCCGCACCATGGCGCCCAGAAGTCGACGATGACCGGAACGGCCATCGAGCCTTTGACCACGTCGTCGGCAAAGCTGAGGGCATCGCCATCCTTGATGATGGCGCCGCTGCCGGCCGCCGAAGGTTTCGCTTCGAAGATCATGGGCGCGTCAATCCTATCGTGCGGCGATCATTGGGCGATCGCCTGTGACCTAAATGGCAGCTTCGAAGCCGCGGCTCAAGTCCGGTGGCGGCCGGGCGCTGGCGTGGCCGCCGCAGGAAGGACGGGCCGGAGGGGGGACTTGAAAACTACGTATTTTTTTCGTATAATTATAGGAGGTGAAAAAGGGGCTCTCGTGGCCCCGCCACCGGACCAACCAAGGAGACCAGCCATGTCCACCACACTGGAAAAAGCGCCGACGCGCGCGGGTGAACGGCGGCCGGTTGCCCCGTTCGAGGACATCCTTCACCCCTTCGCACGGCTGCGCTCCGACATGGAGCGGCTGTTCGATGACTTCTTCGCCGGCACGATGGTGCCGTTCGGCGGTCGCGGCCGTCTCGTCGAGCCGTTCCGCGCCTTCGAGCGGGCGCTGGGCGCGACGACTCCCGCCGTCGATCTCGTCGAGACCGAGCAGGCCTTCGAGCTGAAGGCCGAGCTGCCGGGGCTCGATGAGAAGAACGTCGAGGTGACGTTGAGCGAGAACGTGCTGACCATCAAGGGCGAGAAGAAGGAGGAGCACGAAGAGGACCGGGCCGGCGTGCACTATGCCGAGAGGCGGTTCGGCAGCTTCGAGCGGGCGTTCCGTCTGCCCGAGAACGTCGATCAGGACACCATCGCCGCCAGTTTCAAGAACGGCGTGCTGACGGTGACGATGCCGAAGACGGCCGCGCCCGAGAAGCCGCAGAAAAAGATCGAGATCAAAGCCGAAGCCGAGTGAGCGAGCGCCTCGCCCGGCGCTTGTGCCGGCGACGACAGCCGTCGCCGGCTTTTTATTTGTCCATGGCGCAATCTTGCGTGCCGGCCACCCTGGCCTTAAGGCGCCGGCGGCCGCTCCGGCAGCGGCAGCACCCGCGGCGGGTGGCCCGCCGCATCGAGAAAGCGCAGGAGGTCGGCGGGGGACAGCGCCGTCGTCGCCGTATTGGTCAGCGGGTGGGCGTTGACCAGCGGTGCGGCGAGCAGCGCCGCGTCGAGGACCACCGTCACCCGGCCGGCCACATCGTTGATGGCGGCGAACGGCGTCACCGATCCCGGCTCGACGCCGAGGGCCTCCCGCAGCGCCTCGGCGCTGGCGAACGACAGGCTGGGGACACCGAGCACGCGGCGCAGCGCCTTCAGATCGACGGCGCGGTCCTCGTCGGCGACGATGAGCCACAGGCCGCCGCGGGAATCTTTCAGAAACAGGTTCTTGATGTGCGCGCCGGGCAGCTCGCCGCGGTGCGCCTTCGCCGCCTCGACGGTAAAAACCGGCGGATGGCGGTGCGTCTCGGCGGCGATGCCGATGCTGGCGAGGTGGTCGAGCAACTGGGCTTCGGTGAGCGGCATCGCCGTGGCGGATAGCGCGTCGCCGCCGCCGGCGCAACCGGCGCATGCGGGCCCGGCGTGCGTACTAGGCCAGCGGGGGTGACGAAACGGCGGCGGACCGCTAACGTGGCGGTCGATGCTGAACCCCCACCTCACCACCCTGACCGACTATCCCTTTGACCGCCTGCGCGCCCTGCTCGATGGGACGCCGCCCGGCGCGCCGCCGATCGCACTGTCGGTGGGCGAGCCCCGCCATCCGCCGCCACCCTGGCTTGGTGACGTGCTCGCCGCGCAACCGGCGGACTGGGGCCGCTATCCGCCGATCGAAGGCACGCCGGACTTCCGCGCCGCCGTCGCCGGCTGGCTGACCCGCCGTTATGCGCTGCCCGCCGATTTCATCGATGCGGACCGCCACGTTCTGCCGGTGGCGGGCACCCGCGAGGGGCTGTTTCTCATCGCCCTTGCCGTTTTGCCGGAACGCAAGGCGGGCGGGCGGCCGGTGGTGCTGCTGCCCAACCCCTTCTATCAGGTCTACCTCGGCGCGGCGGTGGTCGGCGGTGCCGAACCGGTGCTGCTGCCCGCCGGGCCGGCCAGCGGCTTTCTGCCGGACCTCGACGCCTTGCCGGCCGCCCTGCTCGACCGCACCGCCATCTTCTACCTCTGCTCCCCCGCCAATCCGCAAGGGGCGATCGCCGATGCGGGCTACCTGGAGGCGCTGATCGGCCTCGCCCGCCGTCACGACTTCGTCCTCATCGTCGATGAATGCTATGCGGAGATCTACGACCGGCAGCCGCCGGCGGGCGCCCTTGCCGCGGCGGCGGCGCTTGGCGATGCGCCCGACCGCCTCGCCGTCTTTCATTCGCTGTCGAAGCGATCGAGCGTACCGGGCCTGCGCTCCGGCTTCGTCGCCGGCGACGCCGCCATCCTTGCCGCCTTCCGCCGGCTGCGCGCCTACGGGGGCGCCACCCTGCCGCTGCCGGTGCTGGCGGCGTCGGCCGCCCTGTGGCGCGACGAGGCGCACGTCGCCGCCAACCGGGCGCTGTACCGGGCCAAGTTCGATGCGGCGGAGCGCTGGCTGGCCGGCCGATTCGGCTTCTATCGTCCCGCCGGCGGCTTTTTCCTGTGGCTCGACGTCGGCGATGGCGAGGCGGCGGCGCTGCGGCTGTGGCGGCAGGCGGGGGTGCGGGTGCTGCCCGGCGCCTATCTGGGGCGTGCCGATGCCGGCGGCGTCAATCCCGGCGCCGCCTACATCCGCATTGCCCTGACGGCGGACCTCGCCACTACAGAAGACGCTTTAAGGAGGCTCGTTAACGCATTATAACATGGGGCTCTCGCGCAGCCTGATAGGATAAGGGGGAGTTCATGCCCCGCAGCGGCAGCCTGACCATCCTGCCATCCGGCAGTGGCGCCTTCATGCGCCGCCGCGCCGCCGAGCTGGTGGGGCTGATCTGCCTCGGCCTGGCCACCACCCTGGCGGTGGCGCTGCTGAGCTACAGCCCGGGCGATCCCTCCCTCAACCACGTGACGGAAGCGCCGCCGGCCAACCTGCTCGGCCATCCGGGCGCCATCGTCGCCGACCTGCTGCTGCATACCGGCGGCCTGGCGGCGGCGGTCCCGGTCGTCGGCATCGCCGCCTGGGGCTGGCACCGGCTCGGCAAGCGGTCGATCGGCGTGCTGTGGCTGCGCGCCATCGCCCTTGCCGGCGCCTTCATCCTGATGGCAACGGCGCTCGCCGGCGGCCCCACCGTTCCCGGCTGGCCATTGATCGCCGGCGGCGGCGGCGCCATCGGCCGGGTGATCCTCGATGCGCTGGCCGCCCAGTTCGCCGGCGACGCGGCGCTGACGCCGCCGCTGATCGCCAGCGCGGCGCTGCTCGGCGGCCTCGTGCTGTGGCTGTTCGGCAGCGGCCTCGGCTTGAACGAGTGGCGCGACCTCGCCGACGGCGTGCGCCATGCCGGCCGCGCCGGCCGCGCTGCTTACCGGCGGGCCAGCGCCGGCGCCGGAGCCGCCGCCACCCGCCTGCGCCACCTGCTTACGGAATCCCGCGCCGGCCGCCCCGGCGCCAACCCCGCCGCCGGCCGCCCGCCGTCCCGGCGCGCCCCGGGCAAGGGCGTTACCCCGCCGCCGGCCGCCGGCGCCCCCCTCGTCGAAAAGGCGGCGAAGGCGAAAGCCGGCCGCCAGGGGACGGTGGCCTCGCAGGCCAGCTTCGATTTCGGCGAGGACGGCGCCAGCGGCTACCAGCCGCCGCCGCTCGACCTGCTGCACCTCGCCGCCGACAACGCGCAGACGCAGGCCTTCAATCGCGACGGCCTGGAACAGAACGCGCGCATGCTCGCCAGCGTCCTCGACGACTTCGGCGTGCGCGGCGACATCGTCAAGGTGCGGCCGGGGCCGGTGATCACCCTTTACGAGCTGGAGCCGGCACCGGGCACGAAAAGCTCGCGGGTGATCGGCCTCGCCGACGACATCGCCCGCTCGATGAGCGCGATCTCGGCGCGCGTCGCCGTCGTTCCCGGCCGCAACGTCATCGGCATCGAGCTGCCGAACCTGCGCCGGGAAACGGTGGCGCTGCGGGAAATGCTGGCGGCCGATGCGTTCGAGCGCTGCGGCGGCAGCCTCGTCCTCGCCCTCGGCAAGGATATCGGCGGCGGGCCGGTGTGCGTCGACCTGAGCCGCATGCCGCACCTGCTGATCGCCGGCACCACCGGCTCCGGCAAGTCGGTGGCGATCAACGCGATGATCCTCAGCCTGCTCTACCGGCTGCCGCCGGAGGCGTGCCGGCTGATCCTCATCGACCCGAAGATGCTGGAACTGTCCGTCTACGACGGCATCCCCCACCTGCTCGCCCCCGTCGTCACCGAACCGGGCAAGGCGGTGGTGGCGCTGAAGTGGACGGTGCGGGAGATGGAGGACCGCTACCGCGCCATGTCGCAGCTCGGCGTCCGCAACATCGCCGGCTATAACGCGCGCATCGCCGAGGCGCGGCGCAAGGGCGAAACCCTGGTGCGCCGGGTGCAGACCGGCTTCGATCAGGACGGCCAGCCGGTGTTCGAGGAACAGCCCCTCGACCTGCACCCGCTGCCGCTGATCGTCGTCGTCGTCGATGAAATGGCCGACCTGATGCTCGTCGCCGGCAAGGACATCGAGGCGGCGGTGCAGCGGCTGGCGCAGATGGCGCGCGCCGCCGGCATCCATCTGATCATGGCGACGCAACGGCCCTCGGTGGACGTCATCACCGGCACCATCAAGGCCAACTTCCCGACCCGCGTCAGCTTCCAGGTGTCCTCGAAGATCGACAGCCGCACCATCCTCGGCGAACAGGGCGCCGAACAGCTGCTCGGCCAGGGCGACATGCTGTTCATGGCGCCGGGCGGGCGGCTGACGCGCGTGCACGGGCCGTTCGTCTCCGACGACGAGGTCGAGGCGGTCGTCGCCCACATCAAGGCGCAGGGGGCGCCCCGCTACGTCCCCGAGGTGACCGAGGAGGACGATGAGGCGGCGGCGGTCGCCCTCGATGGCGACAGCGATGACGTCGCCGACGAATTGTACGAGGAGGCGCGGGAGATCGTGCTGCGCGAGGGCAAGGCATCGACAAGCTTCGTGCAACGGCGGCTGCAGATCGGCTATAACCGGGCCGCCCGGCTGATCGAACGCATGGAGGCCGAGGGCTTGGTCAGCAAGCCGGACCGGGTGGGCCGCCGGGAAGTGCTGATTGGTGAACACGCGAGCTAGGGGGCAGCGAGGCCGCCCCGCCGTCGGCCGCCGGTGGATCTGCAAGGCACTGGCCGTCTCGGCTCTGACCGTCTCGGCTCTGGCCGTCTCGGCTCTGGCCGCCGCCGTCTCGCCGGCCGCCGCCTTCGTGCGAACGGAGGCGGAGTGGCTGACCTACATCGAGAACTATCTCAATCTGGTGCGCACGGTGGAGGCGAGCTTCCTGCAGGTCTCGTCCAACGGCGAGTTCGCGCGCGGCCGCGTCTACATCTCACGGCCGGGGCGGATGCGCGTCGAATACGATCCGCCGGCGCCGCACCTGATCGTCGCCAATGACGGCATTCTCGTCTACGTCGACCGCGAGCTGGGGCAGCGGTCGCACGTGCCCCTCAGCGCGACGCCGGCGGCGATCCTGCTGGCGCCGTCCATCCGCTTGCGCGATGGCGAGTTGCGGGTGATCGACTTTCGCGCCAGCGACGGCGGCGCCCAGCTCACCGTCGTGCAGAAGGACAGTCCGGGCGAAGGCTCGCTGACGCTGCTGTTCAGCGATCCGCCGCTGAGCCTGCGGCAATGGACGGTGACCGACGCGCAAGGCATCTCGACGACGGTGACGCTGGAGAACCCGGTGTTCGACAAGCCGCTGCCGGGCCGGCTGTTCCAGGCGGACGATCCCCGCTTCAAGTAGACCGATCAATACGATCGAAGCGCGCTGCTGGATCATGCGCCCGGCGCATGCCTGCCCCGCAGCCGATGCATTGGTGCGGACCCGCCCGCGACATCACCTGCGGTCAGGGACGGCGGATAACACGCCGGCGTCCCGGATGGTTCCCCTGCCATCCATGGCTCCCCTGTGGGAGCTTGAGCGCCCGGCTATCCCCCCTGGCCGGGCGCTTCTTTTTGCAGGGACGGCCGGCGCGGCGGCGGCCGCACCAGCCTACGTGGCGAGGCGGTAGCCGCCCGGCTCCGTCAGCAGCAGTTCGGCGCGGCCGGGGTCCGTTTCGATTTTCTGGCGCAGGCGGTAGACATGGGTTTCGAGCGTATGGGTGGTCACCCCGGCGTTATAGCCCCAGACCTCGTCGAGCAGCACCTCGCGGCTGACCGCCCGGCCGCCACAGCGATAGAGATACTTCAAGATCGCCGTTTCCTTCTCGGTCAGCCGAACCCGCTTTTTCGTCGCCGCGTTCATCAGCATCTTGGCGCTGGGCCAGAACGTGTAAGGACCGATGACGAACTGCGCATCGTCCGATCGCTCGTGCTGGCGGATATGCGCCCGCAGCCGCGCCAGCAGCACGCTGAGCCGGAACGGCTTGACGATGTAGTCGTTGGCTCCCGCATCGAGGCCGACCACCGTCTCCGCGTCGCCGTCAACGGCGGTGAGCAGGATGATCGGGCATTTGACATTGCCGCCGCGCATCCGCCGGCAGACCTCGCGGCCGTCCATGTCCGGCAGGCCGATATCGAGAATGACGACGTCGAACGCTTCCCGCTGCGCCTTCGCCAGGCCCTCGGCACCGGTCGCCACCGCCTCGGTGCGGAAGTCCCCCTGCTGCGCCAACTGACTGGCGAGCATGTCGCGCAACGCCTCGTCATCGTCGATCAGCAGCACATGTTTCGCGGTATTCACAGGTCTGCTCGCCCCTCGAACGCTCTTGCATCGTCCCGGTGCGCTGAATATCGTCCCGCTGCCGGGCGTCGATCAAGGGCGTGGATGATGCAATGTCCGCCGATGCCGGAGCCAGCGGGCTATGCCGAAAGCGCCAGTCATGCGTCGTGAGACCATTCCGTTTCCGGCCAGCCGCGAACCGTTATCCTTCGTCGCCGTCCATCGCGCCCTGGCCGAGGTTCGCTGCGGCGGCATGGTCGTCGTTCGCGGCGGTGAGGGCGCGGCGCTGCTGGCGCTCGCCGCCGAGGCGCTGACCGCCGGTATCCTGGCGGAGATGGCGGCGAAGGCGCGCAGCCTGCCGGAGCTGGCCATCACCGGCCGCCGCGCCGCCGTCGCCGGCCTGCGGCCGGCGGGGGTGAAGGTGGTTGTCGTGCGCAAGCCGGCCGGCTTCACCGCCGAGCAGGCGGCGGCGATCGCCGATCCGCTGCAACCGCTCGCCGGCGCCGGCACCGCCGACCTCATCGTCAGCGAGGCCGAGCCGTTCGCCCCGGCCACGGCGGCGGTGCTGCTGGCGAAGCTGGCGCGGCTGCTGCCGGCGGCCGCCGTCGCGACGATCGCCGACGAGACCGCCGATGACCTCGCCGCCTGGGCGCACCGCCACGACCTGCTGCTCATCGATGCGGGCGATGTGTTCCAGTACCGGGAGATCGTCGCCCGCACCTTGAAGGTGGTGGGCGAGGCGCGGGTTCCCCTCGCCGGCGCCGAGGACGCGCGGCTGATCGCCTTTCGGCCTTTCGACGGCGGGATCGAGCACCTCGTCGTGCAGATCGGCGCGCCCACCGCGCCGGCGCTGGTGCGGCTGCATTCGGAGTGTTTCACCGGCGACCTGCTGGGCAGCCTGCGTTGCGACTGCGGCGATCAGCTGCGGGGCGCGGTGCGGGAAATCGCCGCCGCCGGCGGTGGCTTCCTCCTTTACCTGGCGCAGGAGGGGCGCGGCATCGGCCTCGTCAACAAGCTGCGCGCCTACGCCTTGCAGGATCGCGGTTTCGATACCCTCGATGCCAACGAACAGTTGGGCTTCGACGCCGACGAGCGGGTCTACCTGCCGGCGGTGCAGATGCTGCGGCAACTGGGGATGACCAGCGTTCGCCTGCTCACCAACAACCCGGCGAAGGTGGACGCGCTCGTCCGCCTCGGCATCGAGGTGGTGGAGCGTGTCCCCCACCACTTCCCCAACAACCGCCATAACGAGCAGTACCTGCACACCAAGGCGGCGCGCTCGGGCCATTTCATCTGAGCGGGCTATCTCGGGTCAGGTGAGGGGCGGCACCGGCATGGACATCCGCGTCACCGTCGGCGGCGATGGCGCCGCCTGGCTCATCTGGCGCGACCGGCGTGTCCGCTGCGCTATCGGCCGCGGCGGCCTTGAGCGCCACAAGCGGGAAGGCGATGGCGCGACACCGGTGGGCCGGTGGCCGTTGCGGCGCGTTTTCTATCGGCCGGACCGCCGCGCCGCGCCGCCGCTGACGGCGCTGCCGGTGGCGGTGATCGGCGAGGCCGACGGCTGGTGCGATGACCCGGGCGATGCGGCCTATAACCGGCCGGTGCGGCTGCCCTACCCGGCGCGGCATGAGCGCTTGTGGCGGGACGACGGCCTCTATGACCTGTTCGCCGTCCTCGGCTACAACGACGATCCGCCGCTGCCGGGGCTGGGCAGCGCCATCTTCCTGCACGTGGCGCGCGCCGGTTTCGCGCCAACGGAGGGTTGCGTGGCGCTGACCCTCGCCGACCTGGAAGCGCTGCTGGCGGCGGCGGCGCCTGGCGATTGCTTGGCCGTGGAGCCGCCGCCGGAAGCGTGAGGACAAGGTGGGCCGGGCGCCCGCCTGCTACTGCGGCTTCGGCGCCATCGGCTGCGCCGGCATGCCGCCGCCGCGCATCGGCATCGCGGCGATGATCTCCTCGCGGGTGATCACCCCGTCGCTGTTGATGTCGATGCGCTCGAAGCGGATCTCGGCGACGGCATCGTACTCGCCCTTGTCGATGGCGCCGCTGCCGTTGGCGTCGAGCCGCTGAAACGCGGCACGGGCGCGCTCGGGGTTGCGGCCCTTGAACGTTACGGTGAATTCCTCGAACGTCACCGATCCGTCCTTGTTGACGTCCATCTCCTCGAAGCGCACCGCGTGCCCGGCAAGGAACTCCTCGCGGGTGACCCGGCCGTCGCCGTCGGCGTCATACATCTCGATCATCATCGCGCCACGGCCGCCGCCGGGACCCATCATTCCGCCACCGGGGCC
>JALOTH010000099.1 GCA_025458035.1 Rhodospirillales bacterium | reverse complement strand
GCCGTTTGCCATCTCGGTTTCGAGTCGACGGTATGGCCGGCGGCCTGGCAATGGCCGATCGTCATCGCCCTCGGTCTGGGGCCGCTGGGCGCCGCCTTCTTCGTCTGGGACTATGGCTGCAAACGCGGCGATATTCGCGTGCTGGCAGCCCTCGCCTACCTGACGCCGCTCATATCCACGGCGCTGCTGATCAGTTTCGGGTTCGCCGCCGCCACCGCGACGCTCGCTGCCGCCTGCGTGCTTATCGCCGGCGGCGCGGCGCTGGCATCGCGCGACCTGTTTCGGCCACGCGCGAAGGAATAGCCCGCCAAGACGGGCTGCATGCCACCCGGTCAGGGATTTGCCGCAACCCTGACCGCCGTGTCCGGGAGACGAGAGCCACCATGGAACAGACCGACTACATTCCCGACGTCGTCTACACGCTCGGCTATTACGGCGTCATCAATCCCGTCAGTATCCGGTTCGCGTTACTGGCGCGGGGCATCGTGCCCTGTGACACGCGCCGCGTCCTGGAACTGGGATACGGCCAAGGGCTTTCCCTCGTCATCCACGGCGCCGCCAGCACCGGAGAGCATTGGGGAATCGACTTCAACGCCGCGCACGCCGCGAGCGCTCAGGAGTTGGCGGCGGAGGCCGGCGCCGGCACGCGCGCCCTTGAGGCGAGCTTTCAGGAACTGCTGGCGCGAGATGACGTTCCCGACTTTGACATGATCACCCTGCATGGCATCTACAGTTGGGTGTCGCCGGAAAACCGCCATGCCATCGTGGAAATCCTACGCCGCCACCTGAAGCCCGGCGGCGCCTGCTATATCAGCTACAACAGCTGGCCGGGGTGGGGAGCTGCGACGCCGCTGCGTCACTTGCTGAAACTCCACGTCTCGACCGCCGGCACGTCGTCGTCGATCCTCAACCAGATCCAAGACGCCATGGCCTTCGCCAGCAAGATCGAGGCGGCGGGCGCCCGCTACTTCAAGGCTGTCCCCGATGCCGCCCGGCGCCTCAAGCAGTTGGCGGACAAGGATCGTCGCTATCTGGTCCACGAGTTCCTCAATTCCGAATGGACGCCGATGCCGTTCGACCGGGTGGCCCAGGATCTCCGCGCCGCCAAGCTGGACTTCGCCTGTTCCGCCCATTTCCTGGACCATGTCGACAGTCTGAACCTGACCAAGGAGATGCGGGAACTGCTGGCGGGCATCGAGCAGCCGCTGCTGCGGGAGACGGTTCGCGATTTCTGCGTCAACCAGCAGTTCCGCCGCGATCTGTTCGTACGCGGCATGCGCCCGCTGACGGCGGCCGATCTCGAAGAGCGCATTTTGACCGAGCGCATCGTGCTCCTTCTCGCGGCGGGCGAAGTCTCCCTCGAGGTTCAGAGCGGTCTTGGCAAGGCGACGCTGGACAAGACCGTTTACGGGCCGCTGATCGAGGTGCTTGCCGATGATGGCGGGCGGCCCAAGAGCTTCGCTGAGTTGCTTGGCGATCGGCGCCTGCGGGGAATCGCCTTTCGCCAGATGGCGCAGGCGGTGGTCGTCCTGTGCGGCAACGGCGCCGCTCATCCGGCGCAAGCCGACGCCGTGGCCGACGCGGTGGCGCCCAACTGTCAAAGCCTCAACAGCGCCATCATTCGACGCTCGCGCGGTGCCAGCGATATTTTCTACCTGGCTTCGCCGGTCACCGGGGGCGGCGTGGCGGTTCCCCGCATTCAGCAGATGTTTCTCGATGCGCGGCAAGTCGGCGGTGGCGAGCCAGCATCCTGGGCCGCCCAAACCTGGACGGTACTGAAGCGGCAGGGTCAGCGGGTGAAGAAAGCCGACAAACCCCTGGAAACCGACGATGAGAACCTCGCGGAGCTGACGCGGCAGGCCGAACAATTTGCCGCCGACCGCTTGCCGATATTGCGGCGTCTGCGCTGCATCGCGTAATGTCAGCGCTGCCAGCGGCGATGGCGGCCCTGAGCATGCTCGGGCGGCTGCGACGTTTCGGCGGTGCAGGCGAAGGCCTGCACGGACGCACCAAAGCTTTCGACACAGGCAGCGGCGCTGTCAAAAAACTTCCGGGTCAACTCTTGGCAAGCGGTGTAAGCATGGATCATCTCGACGTGCTCGAGAGCCGAACGATCTATATCCTGCGGGAAGCCTTCAACAAAATCGATAAGCTCGCCATGCTGTGGTCGTTGGGCAAGGACTCCAACGTCATGCTGTGGTGTGCCAAGAAAGCCTTCTTTGGCCACGTGCCGTTTCCGCTTGTCAATATCGATACTGGCATGAAATTTCCCGAGATGTACGAATTTCGGGATCGTTACATCAAGGAATGGAACCTGGATTGTCTTATCGCCCAGTGTCCGCCTGTCGAGGAGATGGATCCGACGCTGCCCCCCGCCGCCCGTTCCGCGGCACGCAAGACGGCGGCGCTCAAGCGCGTCCTGCGCGAACAGGGGTACACCGGGGTGATCGCCGGCATCCGCCGCGACGAAGAGGGCACCCGGGCGAAGGAACGGGTGTTCAGCCCGCGCAGCGAGCAGAACACCTGGAACTTCCGTGACCAGCCGCCCGAATTCTGGGATCAGTTCAATACGGACTTTCCGCCGGGAACGCACCTGCGCGTCCACCCGATCCTGCATTGGACGGAAATCGACATCTGGCGGTATACCAAGCGGGAGGCCATCCCGCTCGTGCCGCTGTATTTTTCCCGCAATGGCAAGCGCTATCGCTCACTCGGCGATAAGAACATCACCTTCCCCGTCGACTCGCAGGCATCGACGCTGGACGAAATCATCAGCGAACTGATGGAAACGAAGATTGCCGAGCGGACCGGCCGGGCAATGGATCATGAAGCTGAGGATTCGTTCGAGCGCTTGCGGGCGGATGGCTACATGTAGGCGGCCGGCGACGGCGTCAGCCACGTCATTCCCCTACCCGCGTTCCCGAGAACACCGTTGTTTTGAGATCCAGCATCATGAATGACCAATCCAGCCGTGCCGACGTGCAAACAACCCTG
Organism: Rhodospirillales bacterium; assembly: GCA_025458035.1. Lineage (GTDB taxonomy): Bacteria > Pseudomonadota > Alphaproteobacteria > Rhodospirillales > Defluviicoccaceae > Defluviicoccus. Next base: position 7,313 of record JALOTH010000099.1, on the reverse strand, counting down.
CCGCTGAAGATCGTCATCGTCGGCCATGTTGATCATGGCAAATCAACCCTGATCGGGCGTCTGTTCCACGACACCGGTTCGCTGCCGGACGGAAAGCTCGAAGCCATTCAGGCGATGAGCGAACGGCGCGGGATGCCGTTCGAGTGGGCGTTCCTGATGGACGCCCTGCAGGCGGAGCGTGACCAGGGCATCACCATCGACGTTTCGCACATTCATTTCCGCACCAACGCGCGGGAATATGTGCTCATCGACGCGCCCGGCCACCGCGAGTTCGTCAAGAACATGATTACCGGCGCGGCGCAAGCGGATGCGGCGGTGCTCGTCGTCGACGCGCGCGAAGGCATGCAGGAGCAGACGCGCCGCCACGCCTATCTGCTGCACCTGCTCGGGATCCGCCAAGTCGTCGTCGCGATCAACAAGATGGACCTCGTCGACTACAACGAGGCGCGCTTTCAGCAGGTGTCAGCGGAGGTTCGCGACTATCTCGCCGGCCTTGGCATTGACCTGCGTCATACTCTGCTGATCCCCGTTTCCGCCCGCGACGGCGACAACATCGTCAGCCTCGGCAAGACCATGCCTTGGTACGATGGCGAGACACTGGCGCAATCCCTTGATGGACTGCAACCGCCCGTGCCGTCGCTGGACCTGCCGCTGAGACTGCCCGTCCAGGATGTCTACAAGTTCGATGACCGCCGCATCATCGCCGGCCGCATCGAGAGCGGCCATTTGCGTCAGGGCGATATCCTGCTGTTCTCGCCGTCCAACAAGCGAGCCAGAATCCAGTCCATCGAGGCGTGGCCAACACGCGGGCAAGTGCTCGCCTGCCGTGCGGGGCAGTCGATTGGCGTGACGCTCGATGAGCAGATCTTCGTCGAACGCGGCGAAATCGCCAGCCTCGACACCAATCCGCCGATGCTCACCAACGTCTTCCGCGGCCGCATCTTCTGGCTGGGTCATCAGCCGCTGATGGCCGGCCGCCGCTACAAGATGAAGCTGTGTACCGCGCAGTATCCGGTGGACGTCGAGAAAATCGAAAAGGTCATCGATGTCAACGATCTCGGCACCGTTGCCGCGGACCGGGTGGAGCGCAACGCCATCGCCGAGGTGATTTTCCGCACACGCGCGCAGATCCCGCTCGACCCCTTCGACCATAACGGCATCACCGGCCGTTTCGTCATCGTCGATGAATTCGACATTGTCGGCGGCGGCCTCATCAACATGGACGGCTACGCCGACCAAAGGCTTTCGCAGCGCATCAAGTCGACAAACATCTTCCGTGTCGAACACCGGGTTCCGATCGAAGAGCGCTGGCAACAAAACGGCCACCGCGGCGGCGTGCTATGGATGACCGGGCTTTCTGGGTCGGGGAAATCGACGCTGGCGTTTTCGCTGGAACAGTACCTCTTCCGCAAAGGCTACCAGGTCTACGTCCTCGACGGCGACAACGTCCGTCACGGCCTGTGCTCTGACCTTGGCTTTTCGCCGGAGGACCGTGTCGAAAACATCCGCCGGGTCGGTCATGCCGCGATCCTGTTCGCTCGCGCCGGGTTTCTGTGCATCACCGCGTTTATCTCGCCCTATCGCGCCGACCGCGAGCGGGTCCGCGCGCTCGCGCCGGAGCTGTTCCATGAGGTCTTCATCGATGCCGATCTCAAAACCTGTGAGGAGCGCGATCCGAAGGGCCTCTACGCCAAGGCACGCCGGGGCGAAATCGATGACTTCACCGGTATTTCCGCCCCGTACGAGGCGCCGGTGAACGCCGAAGTGCGGCTCGACACGAGTCATCAGACGGTGGAGGCGAGCCTCGCGGAACTGAGCGATTATGTCATGCGGCAGTTCGCCATAACCGCCCACTGATCGGAGCAGCGGCATGACGGCCTCCATCATTCCGGTCATTCTGTCCGGCGGCATGGGCACGCGGTTGTGGCCGATGTCCCGGCAGTTGAAGCCCAAGCAACTGCTGCCGCTGGTGTCGCGCCTCAGCATGCTGCAGGAGACCGTGCGGCGGGTGACCCACCGGGATCTGGCGCCGCCGATGATTCTGTGCAACGCCGAACATCGCTTCATCATCGCCGAGCAGTTGCGCTCGCTAGGCGTGCGGGCTGACAAGGTTCTCCTCGAACCCGTCGGCCGGAACACGGCGCCAGCCGCGACCATTGCGGCGCTGAAAGTTCACGCCGACAATCCCGACGCCCTCATCCTGTTGCTGCCGTCCGATCACGTCATTGCCGACGTCGACGCCTTTCGCGCCGCCGTTCGGACAGCCAGCGGCGCCGCCCAACAGGGGGCGCTGGTGACCTTTGGCATCGTGCCCAACCGGCCGGAAACAGGCTACGGCTACATCCGCTGTGGCGAACCCTGGCCCGGCGCCGACGGCTGCCTGCGTTTGCAGCGGTTCGTCGAGAAGCCCGACGCCCCGACCGCTGAGCGCTATCTGGCCGAAGGCGGCTATCTCTGGAATTCCGGGATGTTCCTGCTGCCGGTGACGGAGTTTTTGCGCGAAGTGGAGCGGTTGAATCCCGACATGCTCGCTTTGTGCCGGCAGGCCCTCGATGAGGCAGTGACCGACTTCGATTTCGTTCGCCTGGCACACGATCCGTTCGCGTGTCTTGAGTCGATCTCCATCGACTACGCGGTCATGGAGCACACGGCGAAGGGGGCCGTGGTGCCGGTGGATATGGGCTGGAGCGACGTCGGCTCGTGGGCCGCACTGTGGGAGGTGAGCGAGCAGGACCGCAATGGCAACGTCGTCATCGGTGATACGGTGATGCTGGACACCCACCGCAGTTACGTGCGCGGGGAACGCCAGCTCATCGCCACCATCGGGGTGGAGGATCTGATCGTCGTTGCCACCGATGACGTGGTGCTCGTCGTCAGCAAAGACCGCGCTCAAGATGTCAAAAAGGTCGTCGATCGCCTGCAGCAGCAGGGGCGCCGGGAGCATCTCACGCACACGCAAGTGTTCCGGCCGTGGGGCTGGTACCAATCGATCCACGATGGCAATCGCTTCCAGGTCAAGGAAATCGTCGTCGAACCGGGCCAGTCCCTGTCGGCACAGATGCACCACCATCGGGCCGAACACTGGGTGGTGGTCAGCGGCACCGCGCGGGTGACGCGCGGCAGCGAGGTCTTCTATCTGACCGAAGACCAGTCCACCTATATCCCGCACAACACGACGCACCGGCTGGAAAATCCCGGCAAGATTCCCCTGAAGATGATCGAGGTGCAGTCAGGTCCCTACCTCGGCGAAGACGACATCATCCGCTTTGGCGACAACTATGGGCGCGCGGAACCGGCGCAAGCGGTGATGCTTCCACGCATGCCGGTCAATGAGCCGGCGCCGGCGCCGCTCGCTCCCATCGCGCCGCTGCCGGAGACCGCTGCGGCTGCGAAGGGTCGTCGAACTTCGGAGTGACGCGGCGGATTTTGCGGTGGTCACGGCTCACGGGGCACCGTTGCCAGCATCGCCGGACGGGCCGCGAAGTCGTCATACCACGCGGCGAGACGGGTACGATCACTGCGCCAGTCCTCGCCGGGGAAGCGGAAATCGAGCCAGCCGAGCAGGCAGCCAACGGTGATGTGGCCGATCGTCGGCGGGTCCCGCCACGTGTCGACGGCGCCGTCGAGCCAATCGAGCCCGCGCTGAACCTTGCCGCTCTGCCGCTCCATCCATGCGTAGGAGCGCTCGCCTTCCGGCCGGCGCATCTCGAGGAACCGGCTGATCCCGGCATCCAGGGTGCCATCGGCGATGCCGTGCAGGGCGAGCGCCGCCCATCGGGCGGGCGCTTCGCGGGGAAACAGGTTGGGGCGGCCATGGGGCAGGCTGTCCAGGTACTCGCAGATGACCACGGACTCGACCAGGACCTGGCCATCGTCGGTGGTCAGCGTCGGCACCTTGGCGAGGGGGTTGATGCGAACGATGTCGGAGGACGGATCCCAGACGTTCGTCGGAACCCGTTCAACACGATCCTCAAGGCCGATTTCGATCAACAGGGACGTCACCTTGCGGACGTATGGTGAGGTTGGCGAGTATCGCAGTCGCATGATCGAACTTCTCCCGGCGGAATGCGGCCACGCTGGCCGAACCTGGACGGATACAGACACACTTGCATGATGGCAGCGGCGACGGCCGGCGGCTGTCAAGGACCAGCGGGATGACGGAGGTCCGCCGCCGCCATGACCTGACTATCGGGTCGCCCGGCCGGGCGCGCCGCCAGTATCCCGTCTTAGGCGACGCTCGGTGAACGCGCCTCACGGTTCTGCCAGAACGTGGGCGATCCGCTCGCTTGCCGCAAGTGTCCGGGCTAGCGCATCAAAGGCCTCGACACCGGCCGGCGGCTCGCTCAGGCGCGTCACCGGGCCGCCACCACACCGCTCGCCGATGCCGGGCAAGTGAACGCACCGGCTGCCGAGATCGTAGACGCCATAGAAAACGGCAATGCCCTCGGGGCTGTTCTGCCGGTGGCGGAGCTCCCTTTTCAGGGTAAACGCGGTCAACGCACCGTTGAGGGCGACCGTCGTCTCGATCAGCGCCCGGCGATAACCGGGGCGGGCCGTCACCCCGCCGCCGTGGACACGATTGAGGGCCCGGTCGGCGCCGCGGGTAACAACAACAATGCGGTCGATGATCGTGCGCAGGGGATGGCTGCCGGCAAACTCCAGGTAGCCCGCCGGCTTCAGGAACACATCGACGGCAGCGGTCACGGCGCCGCAGCCACTGTGAGCAAGGACCACGAGCAGCTTGACGCTATTCCCCAATTGGGTGACGGCGTAGTCAATGCTGCCGAGCACTTCCGAGCCGAGGACGTTGCCGGCGACGCGGACGACGAACAACTCGTTGCACCATTGGTTAAACACCAGTTCCGTCGGCACGCGCGCATCGGAACAGCCGAGGACCACCGCGAACGGCTGCTGTTTGAGGGGCTCGCCGCCGCCGTTGCTTACACCGAGGTCGCGGGGGTCGAACGGCACGATGCGTCGAAGCGCGCCCTTGCGGCTCTGCATCACGCCGTCGAAGACATGGGCAAAGTCGCGGTTGCCGTCTTCCAATCGCCGCCGAGCCTCGGCGGCATCCCTCGGCGGGGACACCGCTTGCGGGTGCTCCGGATCGTAACGATAAACGATCTCGAACATGGCCTCCCCAGATCGCCGCCCCGGTCTTTTCTCGCATCGCCTGCGCCCCTGTTCGCGGCCCGTCGGTCCGGCGCGGCGTTATCTTGGATGATGCCGTGACCGTGGCCCGAAAGACAAGCCAAAGTCGCCAGTTCACAGGGGCGCCGTGGCCATCGCGGTGGCACGCTCCGGCCGCGGCGGGCCGCTTGGAGGCCGCCGCGCCGGGTCAGTTGAGATCGAAGCGATCGGCGTTCATGACCTTCGTCCATGCGGCGGCAAAGTCCTTCACGAACTTCTCCGTATTGTCGTCCTGGGCATAGACTTCGGCGTAGGCGCGAAGGATGGCGTTGGAGCCGAATACGAGGTCCACGCGGGTCGCCGTCCACTTCACCGTGCCCGTCCTGCGGTCGACGATCTCGTAAAGGTTCTTGCCCGCCGGTCTCCACGCATAGGCCATATCTGTGAGGTTGACGAAAAAGTCGGTGGTCAGCGCGCCTTCGCTGTCGGTGAACACACCGTGCCGGCTGCCGCCATGGTTGGTGCCGAGCACGCGCATGCCGCCGACGAGCACGGTCATCTCCGGGGCGGTCAGGCCCATCAGCTGCGTGCGGTCCAGCAACAACTCCTCGGCGCTGACGGCATAGTCAGCCTTCAGCCAGTTGCGGTAGCCGTCATGGATGGGTTCGAGCACATCGAACGACGGGGCATCGGTCATCTCGTCCGTCGCATCGCCGCGGCCTGGGGCGAACGGCACGGTAATGTCGAAGCCCGCGGCCTTCGCCGCCCGCTCGATGCCGACGTTGCCAGCGAGCACGATGACGTCGGCGACGCTCGCGCCGGTCTCGGCCGCGATCGGTGCGAGAACCGACAGCACCTTGGCGAGACGCGCCGGTTCGTTGCCTTGCCAGTCCTTCTGCGGGGCGAGACGGATGCGGGCGCCGTTGGCACCGCCCCGCATGTCCGACCCGCGGAAGGTGCGGGCGCTGTCCCAGGCGGTGGCGACCATTTCACCGACCGTCAGACCGCTGGCGGCGATCTTCGCCTTCACCGCGGCAACGTCGTAGTCGGTGCGCCCCGCGGGAACCGGATCCTGCCAGATCAGGTCTTCCTTCGGCACATCAGGTCCGATGTAGCGTGCCTTCGGACCCATATCGCGGTGGGTCAGTTTGAACCATGCCCGCGCGAAAACTTTCGAGAAGTCTTCGGGGTCCTTGTAGAAGCGCTCCGAGATCTGGCGATAGGCGGGGTCCATCTTCATCGCCATGTCGGCATCGGTCATGATCGGGTTGTAGCGGATCGAGGGGTCCTCGACGTCGGTCGGCTTGTCGTCTTCCCTGATGTTGACCGGTTCCCATTGCCAAGCGCCGGCCGGGCTTTTCTTCAGCTCCCAGTCGTAGTTGAGGAGGAGATGGAAGTACCCGTTATCCCAGCGGGTCGGATGGGTCGTCCATGCGCCTTCGATGCCGCTGGTCACGGTGTCGCGGCCAATGCCGCGGGTCCGATGATTCATCCAGCCGAGGCCTTGCTCCTCGATCGGGGCGCCTTCCGGCGCCGGGCCGAGACTCGCCGCATCGCCGTTGCCGTGGGCCTTGCCGACGGTGTGGCCGCCGGCGGTGAGCGCGACGGTCTCCTCGTCGTTCATTGCCATGCGGGCAAAGGTCTCGCGAACCTCCGCCGCAGTTTTCAGCGGGTCCGGATTGCCGTTCACGCCTTCGGGATTGACGTAGATGAGCCCCATCTGCACGGCGGCCAGCGGATTTTGCAGCGATCGTGGGTTGTCGTCGCTCGCGTAGCGGTCGCGGCCGAGCCACTCCTTTTCCGAGCCCCAGTAAATGTCCTTCTCCGGGTGCCAGATATCTTCGCGGCCGAAGCCAAAGCCAAAGGTTTTGAGGCCCATGGACTCGTAGGCGATGGTGCCGGCCAGGATGATCAAATCCGCCCAGCTGAGGCGGTTGCCGTACTTTTTCTTGATCGGCCAGAGCAGGCGGCGCGCCTTGTCGAGATTGGCGTTGTCCGGCCACGAGTTCAGCGGCGCAAAGCGCTGATTGCCGGTGCCGGCGCCGCCACGGCCGTCGGCGACGCGATAAGAGCCGGCGGCGTGCCAAGCCATGCGGATCATCAGCCCGCCGTAATGTCCCCAGTCCGCCGGCCACCACGCCTGGCTGTCGGTCATCAGGGCGTGCAGGTCTCTCTTGAGGGCG
>JALOTH010000098.1 GCA_025458035.1 Rhodospirillales bacterium | reverse complement strand
ATTCGGGTGGAAACTTACGGATTATTCAATATTTCGAGAATTCCTTTGGGTGTAATGTATTATTTTGTTCCGATCTGGGTTTTTCGCCGGAGTGACGGACGGCTGGCGTTTGAAGAGCACCAAGTCAGGCTCATTGATTCTATGGAGCTTCCACCGAGCAGCTTCTTTCTGACCGACCCGCTGCTGATGTTGCTGATGCTTTATGCGGGCTGGGCCATCCTCCGGCCGCATAGCGGTATCTTGACGCGCCGTGTTCATGCCTTGGCGATCGCCGGTGGCCTTGCCGCGCCGTGGCTGCTCATGCTCTGCGCGCTCAGCATGAACTTCCGCTACCGCATGGACTTTTACCCCCTCATCGAATTCGGCGCGTTCCTCGGCTTCATGATGCTTTGCAGAAACTCATGGGCGGCGATGGCCCCGCGGTCGCTGCGAGTCGCGGCCGTCGTCTCCATGGGCTTCGGAGTCGCCGCATCTCACGTGATCCTCGTTCTTTACAGAGTTTCTCATTTCGGTTCGCCTGTCGCGCTCCTGTGCCAAGGCGTGTTCGCGTATTACGTCCAGCAAATCCTGGAGTTTTTTCCCTTCCTGACGCGATGGATTGGATCCTGACCGTCATCCTGCGGGCATCATAGGGACGACCGCAGGCACCGGAAGCAATCCTGCGCCGATGCAATCTCTTCCTTTACGTGGAATGCCAGGGGCGTGGGAGAGTATCCAAAGCTGGTTATCCGAGGCCGGTCGACGGGGCGGCGGGATTGCGGCCGCCGCCGCGAGAGTCGCGTTGTAATTTAAAATGCATCGCAGTTTCGCGCCTCTGTCACGCTCACCCTCTATCTCTCTGCCCTCAATCAGCGCGCGGCCTCCGCGGAATCCGTCGCAAGAGCGAAGTCGCGCGCGCATGGGGACACGGAAGGGAGAGCGATGAGCAGCAGACTGCATCCGGACAGCAAGCTGAAGCCCAGTGAGACGGCCAGCAACGACTCCGGCAACACCTCGATCCTTGACGTCATCGAGCAACGGCAACTCAGCCGCCGCGGCTTCCTGGCCAATACGCTCGGCACCACCGCCGGCGTCACCGCCATGGCGGTGCTCGGCACCAACTTCCTCGACGGCCTGAGCCAGCCGGCGCTGGCGGCACCGCCGCCGGAGGGCGGCATTGGCTTTACCTCCGTGCCGGCCAATCTGTTCAAGGCCTTTGACGATGATGCGGTGACGGTGCCAAAGGGCTACACCGTCAAGGTGTTGGTGGCCTGGGGCGACTCGCTGACCACCCAGCCCCATTGGAACCCGATTGGGGCGATCAGCGAGGAAACTCAGCTGCATTGTTTCGGCTGTCACAACGATGGCATGCACTTCTTTCCGTTCCCCGGGGAAAACGGCACACTCTCCAGCACCGAAGGTCTGCTGGTGGTCAACCACGAATATTGCGACCCCGGTCTGGTCAACAACACCACCACCTACAGCAGCGATTTCATCACGCCGGAAAGGGTGCGGGCACAGCAAGCCGCCCATGGCGTCAGCGTGCAAAAGGTCATGAAAACACCCACCGGGCGGTGGCGGGTCGTTCGCGCCTCCGGCTACAACCGCCGCATTACCGGCAACACCCCCTGCCTGATCAGCGGCCCGGCGGCCGGACATCCGTTGCTGCAAACCGAGGCGGACCCCACCGGCACGATGGCCCTCGGCACCCTCAACAACTGTGCCCACGGCTATACCCCGTGGGGGACGTACCTCACCTGCGAAGAAAACTGGAACGGCTACTTCTCCAACGAGACCGGCGAAGTCGAAGGCGTCGAAGACCTCGATCAGAAGCAGATCATCATCAAGGGTCAGACCCGCTACGGCGTCGTCAAGGGCGGTTTTGGCTACCGCTGGCATGAGGCGGACGAGCGCTTCCGCGCCGACCTCCACCCCAATGAGCCCAACCGCTTTGGCTGGGTGGTGGAAATCGACCCCTTGAACCCGCGCAGCGCGCCGATCAAGCGCACCGCCATGGGCCGGATCAAGCATGAAGGTGCGCAACTGGTCATCGATCGCAACCGGAGGGTCGCCTACTACATGGGCGATGACGAGCGTAACGAGTACATCTACAAGTTCGTCTGCCTGCGCAAGCTGACCTCCACCGACCGCGCCGCCAACCGCACGATGCTCGATCAAGGCACGCTCTATGTGGCGCGCTTCAATGCGGATGGCACCGGCCAGTGGCTGCCGCTGATCTGGGGTCAGAACGGCCTGACGCCGGCCAATGGCTTCGCCGACCAGGGCGAGGTGTTGGTCAAGACCCGCCAAGCCGCCGACCGACTCGGCGCGACGATGATGGATCGCCCGGAGTGGGGCGCGGCGCACCCGCTCACCGGCGAAGTCTACATGACGCTCACCAACAACAGCCGTCGCGGCAACACGCCGGTCTCCTCCAACAAACCCGACGGCACCACCAACGCCGCCGACGCCAACCCGCCGGTGGACGCATCCAACCCGCGGCCCGATAACGACTACGGCCACATTATCCGCTGGCGCGAAACCGGCGGTCTCGTCACCGCAACCACATTCGAATGGGACATCTTTGTACAATGCGGCGACAAGGCGACCAGCAAGACTCTGCCGGCCTCCTACACGCCCGGCGAGTTCGGTGGTCAGAGCGTCGGCTATCAGGGCAATATCGACGGCGATGACTATGGCGCGCCCGACGGCTTGTGGTTCGACAAGGATGGCCGGCTGTGGGTCCAGACCGACCAGGTGGGCAATGCCACCGGCGATTGGAAGAACATCGGCGGCAATACGATGATGTGCGTCGATCCGTCGACCGGCGAGACCCGGCGTTTCCTGACCAGCCCGAAGAACTGCGAGGTCACCGGCGTGGTCACGACGCCGGATGGCAAGACCATGTTCGTCGGCATCCAGCATCCCGGTGAAGACTGGAAGGCCTATTTCACCGAGAACTCGACGTGGCCCGACAGCGGACTCAATGGCCCGACGACCAGTTCGAACCGCAAGGACATCTACAAACCCCGCTCGGCGGTGGTCGTCATCACCAAGGACGACGGCGGCGTCATCGGCACCTGAGCGCCGCTCACCCGACGCGTTCAGGAGATCAGGGGGGCGGCACAGGCCGCCCCTCGCGACTCTCTGACGGACACGTTAGCGGAACAGCGCCGCTACCCGCTGGATCAGATCATGGCGCGTATAGGGCTTGGCGAGCAGCGGGATGTCGCCGGCCGCTGCCTGGCGCGGCGAATACCCGGTCGTCCGCAGCACCTTGACTTCCGAAAAGCGCCGGCGCATCGCCACCGCCACCTCGCTCCCCGGCATGCCGCCCGGCAACTCGAGGTCGGTGAACAGAAGGTCAAGGCGAGGCTCGCGCGCCGCGTGGCGCAGCGCCTCATCACCGCTCTCCGCTTCGAGGACGCGGAAGCCCAGATCGGCGAGGATGCCGGACGCGATCGTTCGCAGCTTTTCCTCGTCCTCGACGACAAGGGCGACAAGGCCATCGCCGCGGAAAGGCGATATCGCGCCCGCCGGCTCGGCTTCGGCAGGGGTTGCAGACGCTTCGACGCCGACCACCGGAAAGAACAGCTTGAAGGTCGTGCCGCGGCCGACCTCGCTGTAGACGCTGATATGCCCGCCGGACTGCTTGACGAAGCCATAGACCATGCTGAGACCAAGGCCGCTGCCGGCGCCGACCGGCTTTGTCGTAAAGAAGGGCTCAAAAATGTGCGCAAGCATATCCGCCGGCATGCCGCTACCGGTGTCGGAGACCGCCAGCATAGCGTAACGGCCGGGCGCCACGTCGGCAAAGGCCCGCGTGTAGTCCTCGTCAAGTTCGACGATGTCCGTTTCCAGCGTCAGCGTGCCGCCTTGGCCCATGGCATCGCGAGCATTGATGGCAAGATTGACGAGGGCGCGCTCCATCTCGCCGGTATCGATGAGCACCTCCGGCAGGTCCGCGGCGAGGTTTTCGCGGACGGTAATCGCGGCGCCGAGCGTGCGCCGCAACAGGTCGGTCAGGCCGCGGGCAACGATGTTCAGGCTGGCACGGGTCGGCTTGAGCGGCTGGCGACGGGCAAAGGCCAGCAGGCGATGCGTCAGTTCGCCACCGCGCTGCGCCGCCCACATGGCATCGGCGATTCGGCCCGCGTGCGGCGCCTGATTGCCGATGCCTTCGCCGAGAAGCTGCAGATTGCCGATGATGATAGTCAGCAAATTATTGAAATCATGCGCGATGCCACCGGTCAGCTGGCCGATGGCCTGCATCTTCTGTGCTTGTCGCAACTGCGCTTCGGTAGCGCGGCGCTCAGTGATGTCCTCCTTGACAGCGACAAAGCCGATGACGCCATTTCCGTCGTCCTTGACCGGCGCGATCGATGCCAGCTCCCAGTATAGCTCGCCGTTCTTTTTGCGGTTCAGCAGCTCGCCGTTCCATACCTCGCCGCGCGAAATCGTTGCCCACAACTGCTCGTAGATCGCGCGATCGGTGTTCCCTGACTGAAGAATACGCGGGTTTTGACCGAGTGCCTCGTCGCGGCCATAACCTGTAACCTCACAAAACCTGGGATTGACGTAAATGATGTTGCCAGCAACGTCAGTCATGACGATGGACGCGGGGCTTTGCTCGATTGCCCGATACAGACGGCGCATTTCCGTTTCCGCCCGCTTGCGCTGGCCGATATCTTCGACGATCGAAATACAGTAAAGCGGTTGGCCCTGCTCATCGCGCTGCAATGCCGTTGTCAATTGCACCCAGACAATGTGGCCGTCCTTGTGAAAGTAACGCTTGTCCATCGCGTAGGTGCGAATCTCACCGCCCATCAGCAGTGCGAACCGTTCAAGGTCGGAAGCGAGATCGTCGGGATGGGTGATGTCCTGGAAGGTCCTCGTCAGGAGTTCCTGGCGCGAGTAGCCAACGATGGCGCACAAACGATCATTGACGCGCAGCCAGCGGCCGTCGATGCCCACATGGGCAATCCCAACGGCGGCGTTCTCAAAGGTGCTGCGAAAGCGTTTCTCACTTTCGGCGAGGGCCTCCTCCGCCACTTTGCGTTCTGTCACATCGTCGAACAGCACCACCACTTCGCCCGTAGGTAGGCGATAGACGACATTATCCCGCCAGCCCGCGACACGGTCGTCTTGGTAGAAATGCGCCGGCAATCGCTCCGCTGTGCCCGTGCGCCACACCCGTTCCATGATGGTAAGCAACCCAACCTCGCGGACGCCGGGAAACAACGTGGTGACCCGTTGACCGATGACCTCGTCACGGCGAATGCGGGCGATCGCCTCGCCGCTGTGGTTGAGATCGCGGAATACGAAGTCGCGACCGCCGTCGACGGCGGCGAATACGGCGGCGCCGCTCCCCATGTTCTCGAAAAGTTGACGAAAACGCGCCTCGCTCTCGCGCAGACCGCGGACAATGGGTTCGCTGACCCGATAGAACAGCGCGGCGGCCGCAGCCGTGGTGGCAAACGCAATCAGGGCGATGGTGAGGGCATCGTTGAAGAAGCGGCGGCGGATCTCCGTCACGTCGACTTTGGCGACGAGGCCGACGCCGAGGACCGGTACCCAGTGGTAGGCGGCAACGACGCGGTCGCCGACATAGTCGATGCCGATCATGGTTCCGGATCGACCGGATAGCGCCCGGCGCATCGGTTCAGCGAGGGGTGACGACCACGGTATGGGTTCACGCAGATCGATTTCCGCATGTCGGTGGCGCATCAGGAACACGATCGCGTCGCCGTCGCGCCTCGCCATGGTGATTTCGCCGCTGTCGCCCAAGCCACGGCGGTGGAACTCTCGATGCGCGTTGATGAACTGCTGGATGCTGCCAGCTTGCGCGCCTTGAGGGTAGGATGAATAGCGCTGATCGAATGTGGCGAGCGCTTCGAGCAGGCGGGCGTTGCTGTGGACAAGGTCGAAGAGGCGCACCCGATCCCGTTCGAGGCCGCCTTGGTAGAGGACGGCGAGGGCGCCACCGCCAACGATCAGGGCGGCGGCCGCCATGATGAGGATCAACAGGAAGACGCGCCGGTAATCGGTCATCCCATCGCGTCCCTCGCTTCTAGCAGTGCCAACACAGTCGGCGGCGGATCAAGGGTTCCGGCGGCGCCGTCACGGTTGTGTCAGGACGGAGCGCAGAAGCGCGATGTCGATGGGCTTCTGCAGCGTCATGACAGGGCCAAGTCCCTTGTATTCGGCAAGGACCTTAGCGTGGTCGGCGTAATCGGTATGATAACCGCTCATCACGATGAGGCGGGCAGACGTGCCGCGCCGTGCGAGCCAGCCGATGATTTCGTTCCCGTCGAGGTCCGGCATGACCATGTCCAACATGATCAGCGTCGGGGCAAAACCATCAATGCGGCTCTGCAACTCTGCGCCGCCGGTCGTAATCAGCACATCGTAGCCAAGCGGTTCTGCGACTGCCCTGAGCAAACGCCCGACGGCGGGTTCGTCGTCGCAGATCAACAACCGTTTGTCGGCCACTTCGACGCCTCCAGGCGCTGCCTCCATTCGTCGGAGGCCATACTCCGCCTTTCAGCGTCAACACGTACTTCGAATGAGGCCTTAGGGTCAACCCGCGGGCGGCTTGGCTGCCGGTGCGTTGGCTTCGGCGGCGGGCGCGATGTCAGCGTCCGCGATCGCTGGAGTGGCTCTCGCCGACACGGACCGAGCCCAGGCCAGCGCGTCTCCACCTGCCACCGCCAAATCCGCCTCGCGGGCGGCCTTGAGCGCCGCAAGCCGCTCAGCCTCGGCCGCTTCCGCCGCAAGCCGTGCCGCTTCCGTCGCGGCTGCCTTCAGCTTTGGCGCCAGTAGCGCGGAGGCTTCGCCGAGATGCCATTCAGCGCCGTCCAGGTCGTTGTGCGTGCGATAAACCCAGGCATCGCCCCAATACAGATGGCACGACGTTTCCGAGCGCAGCAGTCGCCAGTGGGCTTCGCCGAGCACCCGATCCAACTCGGCGTCATCCGGCCGGAACGGCGCGGCCTTGCCGGCAAGCTCATGGTAGGCGGCGCTGACGCTGACGATGCGCGAGAGCGCATCCCGCTGCGCCTGACCGCCCTGCCATTGATGGAAGTTCCAGCCATGATGCTCGTCGGTATTCCAGGCGCCGCGGCGAACTCTCACCCGTCCGGCCGGTCCGAATCGATCAAGATACTCGGTGATGAACATCGGGCGCATCGCCGAGTGTCCGGCGCGGATCTCATCGAGTGCGGTTCGGTAGAAGTATTCCCAGAAATTAGCCTTGGGATTGACGTTGCGGAACCAACCGCCGTTGTCACCATCGGTCGCCGTGGTCACCAGTGGCGGAAAATCACACCACTTCGTCCGTTCGCACAACTCATGATAGAACCATCCGTAGTCCATGCCCGCCAGTTGGGCATTCGACAGATCGCGATCGCGGACCACGACGACGATTTCCTCGCCCTCGTATTCGCAGACGTGGGGACGGTAGCGCAACTCCTGCCACGTCATGTCATCCACCGGGTCGACGTATTCGCAATCGACGAGCACATAGCGGTAGCCGGCTTTCTTCAAGTGCGGGATCAGCCGTTCATCGAAGCCCATCTCGGGTGGCCAGAACCCGGGGAAATGGCTCCGCCAAAAGACATGGCGGCCGATCGCCTGCCAGCGCTCGATCTGCGCGTCCCAATCGTCCTCGGGGATCAAGGCGAGCACGGGGTGGTAATAGCCAGTGCCGAGGATCTCGAAAACGCGCTGGTTTTGCAGGAACCACAGGAGGGTCCCGCAATCCACCGTGCCATACACCCGGCGCTGGAAAGCGGGACTGGACAAGGTTTCGAGAAGAGCTCCGGACAGCGAGAGATGCACCCGCGCCAGATCCTCGTAAGCCCAGAGCGACCGCGGCATGCGATCGTAAGCGAAAAGAATCTCTTTGGCTTCCCAGGCGTTGTTGATGAGCAGATCGTCGAGATTACTCGGAGGCTGATGCATGTTGAGCACCAACGCGTGGTAGATTTCCTTCATCGCTCCCTCCCGGCCAGCCGCCGCCTCGTTCGCATGCGCAACAAACGCTAGCGCGCGCGGGTGCCGCCGGCAACACTGCTGTCGCCGCCGACGATTGAGCACAACCGAGCTTGGCACAGGATGCCGTTGACGATCAGCGGCCTCGGGTGCTGCCCTCGCGACTTTACCAGCCCTGCACTGGCTGGGTTCACACCCAGTTGCCGCGTTTAAGGAACCACCACTGGGCAAAGACGACGAACAAAATCAGCGCGACGAGGATGGCAAAGGCGTAAGGATCGTCGGTACCGGGGATGCCGCCGATGTTGACGCCGAGCAAACCGGCGATCAACGACGGCGGCAGGATCACCGAGGCAACGACGGTAAAGCGGTATGTGCTCTTGCCGATGCCTTCCTGGATCTGCGCCGCGAGGTCCTGGTAAAGGATCGTCGCCCGATCGCGGAACGCATCCAAGTCCTCGACGCAGCGGGCGACGCGGTCGACAACACCGGCGAGGTGGAGCCGGTCACGCTCATCGAGCAGCGTCGTATCGCGCAGCACCGGAGCCGTCAGCGCCTCGCGCTGCGGGCCAAGGTAGCGCCGCAGGTGGATCGCTTGGCGGCGCAGGTCGGCAAGCGTGCGGCGGAGCTCGGGCGATGCCTTGACCAGCAAGTCGTCCTCCAGCCGTTCGATCGTTTCGTGCATCTTGTCGAGTCCCGGCTCGACATCGCGGATGAGTTTCTCGGCGAGGCGGCCGAACAACTCGCCCGGTGTCCGCACGCCGCGGCCTTTGTTCAGGTCGATGCGGATGTCACGCAGGGCGCTCAACGCATGCGACCGGTGGCGCAGCGTGACGGCGCGGCCGGCATCGAGCCACAGATGCAGCGGTTCGAGTTCGATCTCCTCCGTCTCGCAAAGGTTGACGCCGCGCAGAACGGCGAGCAAGGCACCATCGACGTCTTCGACGCGCGGCCTGGAATCCTCGGCGAGCAAGACCTCGGTGATGAGAGGATCGAGGCCGCTGCCGCCAAGCAGCCAGCCCTTCGCTTCCGGCGTATCCTGTTCCAGGTGGACCCAGAGGAAGCCGTCGTCGGGACGCCAACGGATGAGTTGATCCCAACCAGCCAGTTCGTGGCCGCCGCCCCGTCCGTCGAGAACGATGGCAAAACGCAGGCCGGGCTCGACGCCGGCCGGCAGCAAGCTATCCGAATTCATCACGCCCCTCCCCTCGCTATTCTCTCGGTTCAACCCGCAACCGCCCCCCACGATCGCGACCTCTGCGTGAACACAATGGCGATATCGTCACTGCCGGGTGGTGACAATACGCACGATTTGCCAGTATCCTCGCATCGGGATAGGGCTGCAATCCGCTGCCGGGGGCGACCATCGTGGCGCCGCGACAAAAAAAGGGACAACCAACGTGGACGATGGCGAAACCTCATCGCGCGAACGCGTGAAGTATGATGATCCAGCTGGCAACGAGGATGAGCCAATCCGCGAAGAACAACTCCGTGCCATTGCCGAACAGGTGCGCTCGGCCTTTCCGCGGCCCTTGATCGAAGCCGAACTGGTGCTGATCGACGTCGACCCTCGCCATCTTCACGCCTTCTGGAACCTCCCTTTATCGCGCATCGAAGCAGTTCAGCAGGCTTTGCCGCCGAACGAAGCTGCAACGGCTCCAATGGTGCTGCGCATCAGCTACGCCGATGGCCGTGAGCCCTTTGACGTTGAGGTGCAGGGGCTGCAAGGCCAAACCTACGTGGACATCTGGGACGAGGAGCGGAGCTATCACGGGACGCTCGGTCTGAGGCTGGCAAGTGGCTCATTAGCCGTACTGATCGAAGGTGGGACGGTAACACTGCCGCGCACTGCACCACTGCCGCAAATGGCCGCGACGCGGGTTGTTGAGCCACCGGCGTTTGGCCGGACGGTAGCGCGCGGTACGCAACACGCGGGTGAACGCGTGCCGGCCGCTGGCGTCGGGTCGTCGGCCCGCTTGGGCGAACCCGCATCGGCGGCGGGTCGGCATGAAGCGGGGGAACCCTTGCGCGAGCCATTCGCTTCGCCACCGACTGGTGGCGGTCCTTTCGATACCGCGCTGGTGGCGGGCGGCGCAGCAGCGGAGCCGGCGGCCGGCAACGAGGAACCGGCGGTCGCATCGGAGTGGGTGAGGGCAGACGGTAGCGCGCGGCCGCTCGAACTGGAAAACGCGTTGACGTTGTCCAGCTATGTGCTGGGACGAGAAAGCGTGCAGCTCGAGGTCAATGCCGAACTGCGGGTGTTTGGTCGAACACGACCTGGCAGCGAGCTGAAGCTGTTCGGCCGTCGGGTGGCGGTGCGTCCGGATGGTACCTTTTCCATCACCCGACCGCTGCCGAACGGTGCGCTGGTGCTGACGGCGTTGCTCACCGGCACCGATGACGACCGGCCACAGGGCTAAACGACCATGGCGCAAGGTTACTTCTGCCTCGTTCTGCAC
>JALOTH010000212.1 GCA_025458035.1 Rhodospirillales bacterium | reverse complement strand
CATCTGCCCGAAAGCAACCTGGACGCCGGACGATCACCGTGGCTTCACCGACGTGCTGCTCTACCAGGCGGTGATCAAGGCCGACCCGCCGGCCGACGCGTCCATCTCCCAGCTCATCGCTGACGGCGCCATCGGCATGAAGAAGGTCTACGAGACGAGCATTCCGCGCAAGCCGGAGTGGCTCGGCTGGTAACGGCAACGCGGGAACGGCCGGTGGAACACCGGCCGTCCCGGCAGCGGCGGCGCAACGGCGAGGCTCTGGCGCATGGCTGACGCGGCGATGACGCAAACTGCGCAGACGGCGGCGGCAGCACCGCCGCTGCTGGCGGTCAACAACATCGAAGTGGTCTACGACGATGTGATCCTGGTGTTGCGGGGCGTCAGCCTCACCGTCCCGCAAGGTGGCCTCGTCGCCCTCCTCGGCGCCAACGGCGCCGGCAAGTCGACGACGCTGAAGGCGATTTCCGGTCTGCTGCGCACCGAGAACGGCGAGGTGACACGGGGCGACGTCATTTTCGGCGGCGAGCCGGTGCACGGACTGTCGCCGGAAACGATCGTGCGCCGCGGCATCTTCCAGGTGATGGAAGGCCGCCGCATCATCGAGGACATGACGCCGGTGGAAAACCTGCGCCTCGGCGCCTACACGCGCCGCGACGGGGAAATCCGCAACGACATGGACCGGGTGTTCGAGTATTTCCCGCGGCTGAAAGAACGCACCGGCCTTGCCGGCTACCTGTCCGGCGGCGAACAGCAGATGCTGGCGATTGGCCGAGCGCTGATGGCGCGGCCGAAAATGATGCTGCTGGACGAGCCGTCGATGGGGCTGTCGCCGCTGCTGGTCGGCGAGGTCTTTGGCATCATCCGCCGCCTGAATCGCGAACTCGGCATCACCATCCTGCTTGTCGAGCAGAATGCCCGCATGGCGCTGAAGGCCGCCGACTACGGCTACATCATGGAGAACGGCAAGATCGTTCTCGATGGCAGTGCGGATGAATTGACCGCCAACGAAGACGTCAAGGAATTCTATCTCGGCGGCGGCGAGGCGCGGAAATCCTTCAAGAACCTCAAGTCCTATAAACGCCGCAAGCGCTGGCTGTAGTGGCGAGGCCAGTGGATGTCAGCGCCGCCGGCGTGACGACGGCCCGCCCCCGCCGCGCGATGGTGAGGCCCCGTCACGCCACCGGCTGAAGGCGGCGCCGGTGTCGATGTCTTCCTTGAGGTCGAGGAAGGCCACCGGGTGATTGCTGATATTGGCCAGCGTATCGGCAAGCACATTCCGGCTGGACCACCGCACCTCGGCGAACAGTCCGTGTGGAATCGGCCGCCGCTTGACGCCCAGCAGCCAGTATCCGCCATCCATCGCCGGACCAAAGACGAAGTCGTGATCGTGCAGGGCGCGGAAGGCGCTTTGCACGTCGTCGGCGCCCATGTTCGGCACATCGCTTCCGGCGATGACGACGGGGCCGGGCGGCAATCTGCGGGCAACGCGGGCCATTCGCTGCCCGAGATCGCCACTGCCCTGATCCACGCGCCGCCAGCCGTGCGGCCACACCCGGCCGCTGCGCCAGGGATGGCGGCTGTCGAGGGCCAACCAACACCACCAGAGGTGAGATCGGCCGAGCCGGCGCAGCACCGTCGACGAAATCTGCCGGTAGATCTGCCAGGCGGCGACGACACCGACGTCACGGGCAAGCCGCGATTTGACGCGGCCGAGCCGCGGCGTGCGGGCGAAAATGACGAGATGACCCTGTTTGGCCACGGTTCGATTCCACCGGTGCGGGGGACTGCTTGGCGTCGCGTTGACCGTCGATGGCGGCTCAGCGGTAGAGCGACGTGATGTAGCGAGGTGGCACCCCCGCCGCATACAGGCCGAGACAGAGCAGATTGCGCAGGGGCCGCACGACGTAACCGTCGCGCCGATACTTGGCGGCGGAGGTGATCGCCGTCGCCGGCAGCATGCGGCAGCGGGCTCGGCCAATGCGCCGCATCAAATGCACGTCTTCCATCAACGGGATCGACTTGTACCCCCCCAACTGGAGATAATAGGACTTGCTGATCAACAGCCCCTGATCGCCATAAGGAAGCCCGAACAGCCGGCATCGCCAAAGGACGACGCGCTCCATGAACCGCGCGGCACGACTGTCATCATCAAGGGCAAAGCGGAAGTACCCGGCCCGGAGCCCGTTCCGGCGGTCCGTCATGAATTCGTGCACCGCCTGCGCCCATTGGCCTTGCGGCCGCGTATCGGCGTGGAGAAACAGGAACCAATCGCCGCTCGCGTCCTTGGTCGCCTCCGCCATTTGACGGCCACGGCCGCGCGCCACGGGCAGGAAGATGGCGCCGCCGGACGCCGCCGCCAGTGCGGTATCATCGACCGAACCGCCGTCGGCGACGATAACCTCGAACGGCAGTGTCTCCGCTTCCCGCCGCAGCACCGCCAGCGTTTGCGCCAGATCGTGCGCCGCGTTCAAGGTCGGGATGATGATCGTCAACATCTCGAAGTCCGCCTCATTTCCCGTGACAGCCTTTATATCGCCCCGCGGCGGGCGCCGAAACCGGCTGGCCGTCAGATGAGGCAACAGTGTGTTTCACTCGCAACACACCCACGGACCTTCGCGGTGCGTATGCGTTCAAGCTATCCACAAAGTACTAACAAACTACGAATAACACGCGCCTGTGGATTAGGCAGTTACGGCCATCACAGAGCGAACGGTGCCGCCGTCGCCTTACGGTATTAATATTCTTGAAATGTTCTTTCCTCTTGGGTAGCTTTCGTGATCATGCGAACGTCACGGCATGCTCCCGCGGCACAGAAAGGACGCGGCACCTTACGCCAACCGGCGAGCCGGTTTGCCCGGGAAACAGCGATACCGGTCGATGACGGCTGGTGGCAGGACGGAAGCGGGTCGGCGCCGGCAACGACCGTAACGGACGAACGGGCGATCCGGATCATTTCCCGCAACACCTCGCCGGACGTCCCGTTCGACCGCTCGATCAATCCCTACCGTGGCTGCGAACACGGCTGCATCTATTGCTTTGCCCGCCCCACGCACGCCTATCTCGGA
>JALOTH010000211.1 GCA_025458035.1 Rhodospirillales bacterium | reverse complement strand
CGGCGCGCCGGTCAAAGCCGTTGCCGACGTCGATCTCGATCTCGCCGGCGATGAAATCGTTGGCCTCATCGGCGCGTCCGGGTCCGGCAAGTCGACCTTGGCGGCGGCCCTGATCGGCGGGCTCGATGCGCGAACGCAACTGCGCGGCTCCATCGCTTTCGCCGGCCGCGAACTCGGCAGGGACGAGCGGGCCTGGTCCGCCGTGCGCGGTCGTGGCATCGCCCTGATCCCCCAGGATCCGGCGGCGGCGCTCAACCCGTGCCGGCGCATCGGCAGCCAGCTGGCGGAGGTGGTGCGGGTGCTGCGGTCGGCCGGCAGGCGGGAGGCGAGGGACGCTGCGGTGGCGGCCCTGGCACAGGTTCGCTTCGGCGATCCGGGTCGCGCGATGACCGCCTATCCGCACGAGCTGTCGATCGGCCAGCGCCAGCGCGTGGTCATCGCCCTCGCCCTTCTCGGCCAGCCGCGCGTGCTGTTGCTGGACGAGCCGACCGCATCGCTGGACGCGACGGTGGCCGCGGCCGTCATCGATCTGCTCGGCGAGTTGCGGGCGGCGGGCGGTCCGGCGCAGCTGCTGATTTCACACAGCCTCGGCCTTGTGCGCCGGATTTGCCGGCGGGTGCTGGTGATTGACGGCGGCCGCGTCGTCGAGGCGGGACCGACCGAACAGCTGCTCACCCGGCCGCGGCACGCGGCCACCCGGCGGCTGGCGGATGCGGCGCGCACGCCGGGCCGGGCGGCGCAGCGGCCGCGTGCGGCCCCGCGGACCGCCGCCGCCGCGCCGGTCGTCGAGGTCGATCGGCTCGGTAAGGTTTACGTGCTGCCGGCCGACAGCATTGCCTCCTGGCTCGGCATGGCGCCGCGACGCCATCTCGTCGCCAACCGCGACCTCAGCTTTGCCGCCGGTGCGCGAACGATCATCGGCATCGTCGGCGAGTCCGGGTGCGGCAAGTCGACCCTGGCGAAGATGCTCATTGGTCTGGAAACGGCGACCTCCGGGCGGGCGCTGCTGCGGCGCGAGGAGGTGGCACGCAAAGGGGTGCGGGAGCGTTCGCCATCGCTGCGGGCATTCGCGCAGATGGTGTTTCAAAGCCCCTCGCAATCGCTCAACCCGCGCCGGCGCATCGGCGCGCAGCTACGCCGTGCGATCACCCTGCTGGCAGGGGAACGGCCCGATCGGCGCGCCGTTGCGGAACTGCTGGCGCGCGTCAGCCTTGATCCCGAATTCGCCCGCCGCCGGCCTTCGGAGCTGTCCGGCGGACAGTGTCAGCGTGTGGCGATCGCCCGCGCCCTCGCCGGACGGCCGGGTGTATTGCTCGCCGATGAGCCGTTCTCCGCGCTCGACGGCGTCACGACGGCCTCGATCGCCGACGTTTTCCATGGCTTGCGGGATGATGGCACGACCACGCTGCTGATCACCCACGATATTGCCGTGCTGCGGGGACTGGCCGATCGCATCGTCGTCATGCTGGGCGGCGTCATCGTTGAGAGTGGCCCCGCCGAAGCGGTGCTGGCGCCACCTTTCCATCCCTATACCGAACGGCTGCTGGCGGCGATGCCCGGGATCGACGGCGCCGAGGCATCCGTTCACGCCGCGCCGATGCCGCCGCCGAGCGCGCGGCCCCGCCAATCCGGCTGCGTGTTCGCCGATCGCTGCCGGCGCCGGCTGGGGACGGTTTGCGAAACGGACGATCCACCGCTGCGATCGCCGGCGCCGGGCCACGACGTCCGCTGCCACATCCCGGTGGAGAGGCTTGCGCAGCCGTCACCGGTGGGCAATGCCTCTCCTTAGCGCAAGTGTTCCTTCAGGCGCGGCATCAGTTCAACAAAGTTGCAGGGGCGGTAGCGGGAGTCCAGCTGCTGCGCCAGGATGAGGTCCCAGGCGTCGCGGCAGGCGCCGGGAGAGCCGGGCAGGGCGAAGACGTAAGTGCCGCCGGCAACCGCCGCCAGCGCCCGCGACTGGATCGTCGAGGTGCCGATCATGGGAAAGCTGAGCTGGCGAAACAGTTCGCCGAAGCCGGGGATTTCCTTGTCCATGACCGCCTGCACCGCCTCCGGCGTGACGTCGCGCCCGGTCACGCCGGTGCCGCCGGTGCTGATCACCACGTCGATGGCGGGATCGGCGATGGCCGCCCGCAGCGCGCCGATGATCTCGTCCTGCTCGTCGGGAACGATACCGCGGTGGGCGACGGTGTGGCCGGCGGCCTCGATGCGCTCGGCGAGGAGGCGTCCCGAGGCGTCCGTCTCCGGCGTGCGCGTGTCGCTGACCGTCAGCACGGCGATCCGCAACGGGATAAAGGGCCGTGAGTGATCGATGCCAGCCATCGCGGCGGATCAGTCGTCCTGCCGCCAGTGCGCCAGTTCGATGGTACTGCGATCCAGCGCGATGTAGGTCGGCCACTCACCGGCGGCGAGCATGTCCAGCGACGGATCCACCTGTCCCAGACGGTCGCGGTAGATCCAGAGGTTGGCGAGCACCTTTTCGACGAAGTCGCGCGTCTCCCGGTAAGGGATCGATTCGATGAACAGCAGCGGGTCGTCGGTGGCGGCGACGCCGCGCTGCCAGCGATCGAGATTGCCGGGCCCGCCGTTCCAGGCGGCGGCGAGGCGGAACAGGTCGCCACCGACGTTCGGGTCACCCAGCAGCATGGCTATGTAAGACTGGCCGAGCTTGATGTTGACCTCGGGATCGGCCCAGCGACCGGCATCGCCGCTGCCCAGGCGGCGCGCCACCAGTTGCGCCGTTCCCGGCATCAGCTGCATGACGCCGCGCGCGCCGGCGCGGCTGATGGCGCGGGGGTTGAACTGGGATTCCTGGCGGATGACGGCGTAGATCAGCGCGCGGTCGGCGATGAAGTCGCCCTCGGGCACCCAGTGCGGAATGGGATAGGCGGCGGAGTCGTAGCCGCCCCGCGGAAACAGGCGGCGTTCGAGTTGCAACGCCAGGTGGGGCGCTGGCGGATAGCGCGCGCAGCGTCGTCGCCGCCCGTTCGTGCTGTCCGGTCTGCACCAGGGCGAGGGCGCGCCGGCCCGCCGCGCTGTCGGCCAGCGCCGCGACGGCAGCGCGATCGTGGGCGGTCAGCGCCCACTCGAAGGCCATCGGCAGCCCCATGATGCGCCGCGCCAGCAACCCGTAGAACGTCCGCGGAAAGGCGGCGGCGGCGGTCAGCCATTTGGTGACCGCCTGCGGTTCCTGGCCGACGAGATGGCCGCGGGCCGCCCAGAAGGCGCCGGCGCTGGCCAGCCACGGCGAGCGTTCCGATCGGCTGGCGACCATTTCGAAGTGCTGCGTTGCCTGCGCGTAGTTGCCGTCACGCCAGGCGGCAAGCCCCGCCCACCAGGCGGCATCGGTGTCGCCGCCGCGGCCGGCGCAATCCTCGCTCCAGCCCGCGCACCAGACGCCATCCATGGCCGCCTGGCCAACCTCGTCCACCAGCGACAGGGTGTCGTCCGGCGACAGCAGCCGCTGCGCGCGCGGCGAGCTGAGCAGCTGCTGCGCCGCGCCGAGCGCGCCGGCTTCGAGCAG
>JALOTH010000012.1 GCA_025458035.1 Rhodospirillales bacterium | reverse complement strand
CTGCAGGCTGATGAAACTGCCGCGGCCGCCGGCGACCAGCGGTTTCAGTGCCGTTGCCGGAAGCGAGCGGTTGCGATCGTTCTTGTGATGAGGGTTGCCGGCCCAAACGAGGCCGACGCGCGGGCGTACCAAGTGTTCGAAGCGCCGTCGCCAGCGCTCGCTCGCGTCCTCATCGGCGAATAGGTAAGGCACCTTGCTCGGAATCGTCTCCAGGGTTGTTCCCATACGGGCGGGCAGGCTCATCAATGGCAGCTGAACGTCGCGGCGGGGCAAGGGGTGACCCTTGGCGATGACCGCCGCCGCCGCGCCACCGCTGCCGGAGAAGGCTTGGCCATGGGAAAACAGGCGGTGTAGCGGCCGCTGGCACTCGAGGATGACCCTGCCGCCACGTGCCGTGACCATCGGCACGTAGCGAACAAATTGGATGGCCGACCCCATGCCCTGCTCGGCATGCAGGAGGATCGTCTGCCCGCCCAGCGGCGCGCCGTTCCATGACGGCTCGGCAAAGTCGCGGTTCGGCGTGGTAAAGCCGCCGGTCTGCCACCGCCACTCGTATTCGGACCAGCCCTCGCTGAACCGCCCCAGCTGCAACAGCTGAACGGCCCGGTTGCAGTGTGCTTCGGCATGATCCGGCGCCATGGCGAGTGCCGCCTCGGTGCAGGCCAGCGCCTCCTCGTATCGCGCCTGGTCCTGCAGAATCAGGCCGAGGTTGGCGAAGGCGGAGGCATAGCGGGGATTGTGACCAATGGCGGCGCGGGCCGCTTCCTCCGCCTCGCGAAGCCGGCCGAGGGCACGCAGCGCAACGCTGCGGTTGGAGTGGGCCTCCGCGTAAGCGGGGCGGATGGCGATGGCGCGGTCATAGGCCTCGCAGGCGGCACCCGGCTGACCCTTTGCTTGCAGCGCGTTGCCGAGATTGTTGTGGGCTTCGGCGAAATCGGGAGCGAGCTGCAACGCCCGCTGAAACGCCTTCGCCGCGTCATCCGGGCGTTTCAAGGCCAGCAGGACGACACCCAAGGCATTGTGGAAGGCGTGCTGGCGCGGGTCGAGCGCGATCGCCCGGCGGATCGGCGGCAGCGCCGCCATATGATCGCCGCGCTGATGGGCGACGACGCCGGAAAGGTGGAGAGCGTTGGCGTCATTGGGATTGACGGCAAGCAGGCGGGCGTACAGGGCGGCCGCTTCATCCAGGGCGCCGGCGCGATGGCGGGTGACCGCGGCCTGCAACATTGCCGCGGCGGCGGCGGGCGATGCCTTCGGATGCGCCGGCGGCCGGCCTTCGGCATTTCGCGCCTTGGTCATGCGAACGTGATCCTGCGGACGCGACAAGCTGCGGCTTGAGCAGACACAACCCGGCATCCATCGGACGCCGCCGGCCCAGCCGCGAGCGATTCACATTTCGCGGTGGGTCTTTTCCATCCGCTCGTGACGCTCCTGTGCCTCGACGCTGAGGGTAGCGATGGGGCGCGCCTCCAGCCGGGAGATGGCGATCGGCTCATGCGTTTCCTCGCACAGGCCATAGGTGCCGTCCTCGATCCGCTGTAATGCCTCGTCGATCTTGCCAATCAGTTTCCGCGCCCGATCGCGAGTGCGAAGCTCGAGCGCCCGATTGGCTTCGGCCGTTGCCCGGTCCGCGATGTCAGGCTCGGCGACACCGGTCTCCTGCAACGAGGACAGGGTTTCTGCCGCTTCCGACTGCAACTCCTCCCGCCATGCCAGCAGCTTGCGGCGGAAGTACTCGCGCATCACCGGATTCATGAACGGCTCGTCCTCGGACGGGCAGTATCCGGGTGGAATCCTCACCTGCATGGTCATCCGTTTGACGTGATGGCATCCCCATTATTGGCGCGCACTATATGGGCGCGATCTTGTCATCGCAAGCGGAAAGCGCTTCAGCGGTAAACGGCAAAGGGCTGATACTGTTGGTAAATCCTGTCCGCCGAAGGTCCGGCTTGGGCGTTCAGCGCCCCGCGTGAAGTTTGGCGATTTCGACCTCGACGCGCAGCTCGATATCGGCGATGACCGCCTCTAGCGCATCGTCACCACTCCGCCGATGACGCGCGCGAAGGGTTTGAGCGAGCGCGGTAAGGTCGTCCACCGCTACGGCGCCGCCCAAGACCTGACGGCGTAGCCCCTCCAGCCCGTCCAGAAGTTCGGTGCCGTAGCGGCAGGCCGCCCGCCGCGGCTCGCCATCGTCGCCGGTGACCTCCTGAAGACCGAGCAGGGCATCGAGGCCGGCGAGGCCGGCAACGGTACTGGCACCGGCGGCAGCAACCATGCTCTCGCCCTCGCCACCAAGAAGCTGGGCGAAGTCCGCGCCCGCCCCTGCCCGCTCCTTGGTGCGGCGCGAGCGGTCGAGGGATCTGTTGCCGTCAATTCCGGCGGTGCTGATCATGGCGGGCAGCCTTGTCCACGCGGTCACTAAGGATCGCCACCATGCTGCGCGGGCGGTGGTAAAGCCGCCGTTAAGGCCCGTCCCCAAGCGGCAGTCTCTACCCGGCATCTTTTGCCGACGCACCGCTCGCTACTGTGCCGCTGGCGTCGATGAAACCCGCTTGGCTCGCGCCAGTTTCTTCAAATCACTGGAGCTTATGGCTTTTTCCGCGGCAGGCCCGGATCTTGCTCACAACGGCTGGCAACGCGGCGGATTGTCGCCGTCACAGCTCGCGATGGAGCGAAGCATGGTCGGATCACCCTGGTTTCAGCCCAGTGCCAGCGGCCTCTATGGGCAGGGGGCGGCGCTCGCCGCGATCAGCGCCAATATCGCCAATGCCACCACCGATGGCTACAAGCGGGCCGAAGTCTCATTCGCGACGCTGATGAGCCGAACCGTGGCGAGCGCTCCCGGCGCCGCCGGCGAAGCGGCGCCGCGCAACGCGCAATCCGATCTCGGCGGCGTTGTCGCCATCGAACGCCATCGCATTGCTGAGGCGGGCAGCATCATCCCCACCGGTAACGCCCTCGACGCCGCGATCGCCGGCAAGGGCTTCTTCGTCCTCGCAGCCGACCCGGCGAAGCCAACGGATTTGGTTTACGGGCGCGCCGGTCACTTTGGACTGCTGCCGGCAGCGCCGGGTCAGAGTGGCGGCACGCTCGTTGATCAAAATGGCTATGCCGTACTCGGCTGGCCGGTCGACGCAACGGGAACAGCAGCGACCACCGCGGCACCGGCGCCGATCACCGTCGACTTTGGCAGCCTCGCCGATCCGGGCCGAACGACGACCACGGTGCGGGTTAGCGGTGACGTGCCGGCGACCGCTGCCATCGGCAGCGAGGTTGCCCTCGGTCTGCAGGTGTACGACGGGTCGAGCCGGACACAGCCGTTGTCGCTGACTTTGTCCCGTCAGACGGCGACTGAATGGTCGGTGGCGATCGACGCCGGCGCCGGTGCAACCGTATCGCTCACGCCCACGGCCGCGCCCGGCCAGCCGCCGGTGCTGGCGTTTGACGGGCTGGGGCAACCGCTTCCCCCCGCCGTGCTGACAGTAACGCTGACGCCGCCGAGCGGGCCAGCGAGCACGTTCCAGGTCGACTTGGCCGGTGTCCGTCAGTCCGGCAACGGCAGCAGCCTCTCATTCGCGCAAGACGGATACGGACCCGGCGCCTTGCAGTCCATCGCCTTCGACCGTCTGGGCCGCGTCGTCGGCACTTTCGACAACGGACGCGCTTCGCCGTTGTTCCAGCTGGCGATCGCCGATTTCATCAACCCGGACGGGCTTGCTCCGCTGTCCGGCACGGTGTATGCGGCAACCGAGCTGTCGGGGTCTCCGGCGCTTGGTGCTGCCGGCGATGGCGCCCGCGGATCGGTCGTCGGTGGCGCCATCGAGCAATCGAATGTCGATCTGGCCGAAGAGTTCAGCCGCATGATTCTCGTTCAGCACGCCTACAACTCGGCGGCGCAGGCGTTCCGCACCGTCGACGAAATGTCCCAGGTCGCGCGCGATCTGAAGCGGGTGTGATGGCGACGGCCGCGCCCACCTCGTCGGCGAGCCTCCTGACCCGAGCCATCATCGCGGCGATGGCCGGCCTTGCCGCCGGCGCCGCCGTGCGTTATGGCCTGATCGAGCCCGCTTCGCTGGGCTGGGCGTGTCAGGTCGCCGATCCGCCGTTCTGGTGCCCGCCACGCCGGATCCTGATCATGGCCCTGCAGTGGGGTGCCCTTGGCGGGGTAGCGCTGGCGGTGGCGTTGCTGGCGCTCCTCGGCGCCGGGCGAAGAACGGCGCTCATCGCCGCCGGGCTCGGCGCTGCTGCCTTGTTCCTTTATGGCGCGGGAGCGGGGTCGGTAGCGGTGCTGCTGTCGCTGCTGCGGGCGCTCAGACTCCCCGCCGCCGCCCTGCCTTTACCATCATCGGCACCCCCGGCTGACCAGCGGGCGCGCTGATCCAGTCCGACGGCGATCGCCAGCGCCACGGCGATGCCGCTGAATGCGACAGCCTGGATGTTATCAATGCCCTCGCGGACGATGAGGGCGATGCCGCCGATGGCCAGCACCCCGGCCAGCAGCACATCCTCGCGGGCATCGTCACCGGCTGGTGCGGGCCGCAGCACCGCGAGAAGCAGGAAAGCCAGCGCCGGGACGAGGAAGGCCGCGACCGGGAAATCCCGGTAGCGCGGATCGAACAGCAGCGCCAGCGTCGTCGCCGCCACGGCGATGAGGGTGATCAGCCGCACCGCGCCGAGGGCGAACGCGGCAACGGACGACACCTGCGGCAACTGGCGCCCCGCCATCGCCGCCAGCAATACCGCGCTTGGCACCGCCGCCGGTCTTGACGGCGAGAGCACGGCATAGGCGACCAGTGCGAACGCGGCCAGGCTGACGACGACGCGGATCTTCGCCACCAGCCAGTCCACGAGGGTTAAACTGGCGTCGAAGCTTTCCACCATCGCGACGACGATTGCGGCAGATGCCAATTGCGCGGCCGCGGCGACGGCGAGTGCGGCGATGAAAGCCATTGGCGGGCAGCATCTGATGAGGAACACCATGGGGATCAGTGCCAGTGTCACCGCCGCTGCGGCTTGCAACCGCCAACGGGGATTGCCGTCAACGGGACCGGTCATCGCGAATTTTGTTAGCCGAGCGGCATCGAACAGGCCCCAGTGGCCGCCGACCGTGCCCTCCATTTTCCGCTTCCATGGCTGGTCAAAGGCTTCGATCAGGTTGAGGTCGATACCCCGCTCCGCCGCCGCCGCGAGCAGGCCGCGGACGAAGGTGGCCTGCTCGACGATGCCGGGACGTGCGCCCTCGCGCATCCGCCCGGCGCTGGGCCAGCCTGCCTCGCCGATGAAGATCGTCCGGCCGGGAAAGGCGCGCGCCACCTCGTCCCAAATCGCCAGCACGTGGACGATGGCGCGATCGACGGCGATCGGCTCGTCCTCCCAGTAGGGCAGCATGTGCACGGTGATGAAATCGACGGTGGCGGCAATCTCGGGATGCTTGAGCCAGAACTCCCAGACGTCGGCATAGGTGACCGGCACCGGCACCCTCGCCCTGACATCGGCGATCAGCGCGGCGAGGCGATCGGGCGGCTGCTCGCGGCGCAGCAGGACCTCATTGCCGACGATCACTGCGCGAATGGTCTCCGGGTGGCGATTGGCGAGGGTGATGGCGCGCGCCAGTTCCACCTCGTTCTTTGCCGTCTCCCGCCCGACCCACGCGCCGAGCAGGACCTTCAGTCCGAGCGTCTCGGCAATCTCGGGAACAACATCGAGACCTTGATCGACGGAATAGGTGCGAACGCACGAGGTGTGGGCGGCGAGGATGCGGAGATCCTCCTCAATCTGCGCCCTCGGCACGACGAGGTTCCCGTCGAACGGCGTCTGCCCGTCGCGGTAGGGCGCATAGGACAGGCAAGGCAGCCGCGCTGACGGCGCTTCGACGACAGTCACGGGGCGCGACAGCACCCACCAGAGGCCGAGCGCGAGGAGCGCCGCGATGGCGAAGGCGGCGATGACTGCTCCCGTCCGCCGGGCAGGTTGACCTTGGCGGATGACGGTCACGGTGCCGTCGCGGAGGCGGCCTGCGGCGATGGCGGCGCCGGAACGGTGGCGGCAGCGACGGGGGGGCTCCACTCGCGGATCAGCACGTAGAGGATGGAGAGGATCGTCGGCCCGAGAAAAAGCCCGAGAAAGCCGAACGCGACGGCGCCGCCCAGGACGCCGAGGAAGACGAGCAGGAGCGGCAGCGGGCTGCCTCGGGCGATAAAATATGGCTTGATGAAGTTATCGACCTGGCCGGTCAGCAGCATGCTCCACAGCAGGAGAAAAATGCCCCACTCGGTATCGCCCTGCACGAACACCCAGATGGTCACCGGCAACCACACCGGCAGCGCGCCGGTCGGCAGCAGGGCAACGAAAAACGTTGCCACCGCCAGCGGAAAGGCGCTGCCGATACCGGCGATGGCAAAGCCGATGCCGGCGAGGATAGCCTGCGCCAGCGCCGAGCCGACGATGCCATAGACCACCGACTGGATGGTGCCGTGGGCTATGGTGATCAGCCGCTGCGCCCGCTCGCCGCCGATCCGCGTCACCACGCCGCGCAAGCTGCAGGTGGCGGCCTCGCCGTTGGCGTAAAAGATGCCAGTGCAGACAAGCGCGAGCACGAGTTCGGCGAGCGCGAAACCGATGCTGCTGGCGAAATTGAGCAGCCACGAGGTGACGGGTCCAATGGCGCTACGCGCCAGTTGCGCCGCCTTGGCCCCGCCGGTCGCGATCTCCTTGTAGAACGCGACCGCCTTTTTGCCGATCAGCGGCAGGTCGCCGAGCCAGACCGGCGGCGGCGGCGGACCCTTTTCCAGCATTCCCGACACATGGCTGGAAAGGCTGGAAACATGATCGATCAGACCGTCACCGACCATCACCAGCGGCACGACGAGCACCGCCATGTAGACGATGACGAGCAGGGTGGAGGCAAGCAGCGCACGGCCGCCGGTGAGATGGCGGACCCGCACGAACAGCGGCCACGTGCCGATGGCCAGGATGACCCCCCACAACAGGGAGGACAGGAACGGTCGGACGATGAGAAATCCCGCGATCAGCAGCAGAACGAGGATGACGACACCGGCAATCAGCGCGATCTGATCCCCGCGTGGCGAGGCAGGCACCGCCACGCTTGGCGCTTCTTGGGTTGGCGTGCTCACGGGGTGTTCGGACGCTGGCCGAACGCGGGCGGCGCCCCCTTGGGCGGCAGCGCCACCACCGCGTCACTCAGCGCCCGGGCAAGTTTGGCCACAGCCTCGCTGAGCGCGCCAACCCGTCCCGGCATGGTATTTTCCTTGGCATTGGCCATCACCTGGGCCTGCGCCGACGAGAGAATGGATTGCCCGCCGGGACCGCGCAGTTGCCAATTGGCGATCAGCACCGCGGTGCCCGCGACATCGACATCAAACTGCTGGACATCGACCTCCACCTGCACGTCCACCGGCGTCGGTTGAACGGGAGGAAAGCCGATGACACGGGCGAACGGCATCTCCGCCTGCATGTTGGTGATCAGCACCCGCGGAAACTGTTGGTCCAACGGTGCCGCCCAGTGTTCAAAGGTCAGCAGGTCGACCGTGTAATCGCTGAGGCGGATGGCGATTTCCGGCCGGTCGAGGTAGTCGGGCAATCTCACCGGACCGACGCCGACGGTGATCGCCGGCCCGCCGGTAATGCCGATCTTCGCCGGCAGGCCGACCGGCGCCAGGGTGTAGTGGCGCGTCTCCTGAGTTGAACAGCCGGCGATGCCGATGGCGAGAAGCACGATCAGACAGCGGGCGAAGGCGGGCGGGATCATGGTGCGGATTTTCCTTCCTTGCCGAAAATCACCGACTCGGGCTGCCGCTCGATGGTCCCGCCGAGCGCACGCAGGGTGCGGGCGGTCTTCGTCAACTCCTCGATCATCCGCAACAGGTCGTAGCGCAGCCGCGAATCGTCGGCAACCATGCCATTCACCGATTTCAGCGTGGCATCCATTTGTGCGAGGGCGCTACGCGCCTCGTTCGAGGTGTTGGTCAGGCTGAGCAGCAGTGGGTCGAGCCGTTCCAGGGATTTCTTGCCTTGCACCGACAGCAGCTGGTCGGCGCTGCGCACGGTCTGGCGCAACTCGTCGACCAGTTGTGGCAAGGGTAGTGTCGCCAGGTTATCGAGGAATTTCTGCGCTTTACCGGAAAGTAACTCAAGGTCAGAGGGAATCGTCGGAATCTGCGGATATTCGCCACTCATGATGACTTCGGCGGGCTTGGCGTCGGGAAAGAAATCGAGGGCAACGAGCAATTCTCCGGTAATCAGGCTTCCCGACGCCAGCTGCGCTCGCAAACCCTGTTTAACCAGCATGTCAATATACTCGTAGGGCTTGGTGCCGGTCGTGTCAGCGACAACTTGAGCGCGTTCGGGCTCCAGTTCGATGACAACCGGTATCTTGAAGATGTTGGCGCGAGGATTGAGCAGGAGCCGGATGTCGGTGACGACGCCGATTTGAATGCCGCGGAAATCCACGGGCGCGCCGACTTTCAGACCGCGCACCGAACCGTCGAACTCGACGAGAAACGGAATGCGCGTCGTGATTCCGGCCCGTTTCACCGCATCATAGTCGGGGAACAGCGTAAAGACGCTGCCTTCGGCGCTCGGCGGATCGTTTGACGCCTCCAGCGGCGTGTCGAAGGCGATACCGCCGGTCAGGATCGACTGCAGCGACTCCGTTTGAACGGTGACACCGCCGGCCGCCAACTCGACACGGACGCCGCTGGCATTCCAGAACCGCGTGCGCGGGCGCACCAGATCCTGGAACTCCTGCTTGATGAAGATCAGAAACTCGATGCCTTGGCGATCGCGGTCGAGTTCAGAACCCAGCACCGTGCCGACATCGACGCCGCGAAAATAAATCGCCGACCCGGCCCCGATCGAACCAAGCCGGTCCGCCTTCAAGGTAAACCGCCGGCCGGGAGCGTCGAAATCCAGAACCGGCGGTTCGACCAGCGCCGAGAACGCGCGCTTGCCGGCGCCTCCCGGCGCACCGGGAAGCATGCCGATGTATGAGCCGGATAGCAGCGTGCCGAGGCCGCTGACGCCGCCTGCGCTCAAGCGCGGCTGTACGACCCAGAATTGCGTCGCCTCGTTCAGGTGATGCTCCATGTCCTTCGACATCTCGACGGTCGCGATCACCTGTCCCAGGTCATCGCTCAAACGCACCGCCCGCACCGAGCCGACATCGACGTCAAGATACTTGACCCGGGTCTTACCGGGCTCGAGGCCGGACGCCGAGGTGAAGGTAATGGTGATGGTCGGACCCTTTTCCGACAGCGTCTTCCACACCAGCCAGCCACCGATCAGCAGGGCCACGATCGGGATGATCCAGACAAGGGAAAGGCGCGGGCGCGGTTTGGTCTCGGGCGATGGCACGGCGCCCACCGCCACGTCAGTCGGTTCAGTCATGGTTTTCTCCTGCGGCGTCCCAGATCAACCGCGGATCGAACGCCATCGCTGCGAAAATCGTCACGACAACGACCGCGCAGAAAAAGATCGCGCCGCCCTTCGGCTCGATGGTTGACAGGGTGCCGAACTGGACGAGCGATACCAGCAGGCCGACGACGAACACGTCGATCATCGACCAGCGGCCGACACCCTCGACAAAGCGGAACAGTTGTGTGCGCTGACGTGGCCGGTAGCGTGAGTGGCGCTTGACGCTGATGATCAGGAACACGAGGCAGACGAGTTTGGCCAGCGGCACGGTGACCGACGCGAAGAAGATCAACAGCGCCAACGGCCAGTCTCCGTACTCGATCAGGGTGATGACGCCGCTGAGAATGGTGTCGGCCTCGCCGGAGCCGAGAAAGACGATGTTCATCACCGGCAGCGCATTCGCCGGGATGTAGAACACGGCCGCCGCGGCGACCAGCGCTGCCGCACGATTGAGGCTGTCGGGTTTGCGCCGGTGCAGGGCGGCACCGCAGCGCCGACACCGGCCGTGACCGGCGTCGGCTTCGCCGACGAGACCGCAGGCATGGCAACTGATGAGGCGGCCGCGCTGGCCGGGACCGGGTGCCGGCCGCGGCGGCATCGGCATCAACCGGTCCCAGACGACGTGCGGTTCGAAGGCGGCCTGCGCCCAGGTCAGCGTCACCGTCATCGCGACGAATGCGTAGAACGAGACGTCAAAGTGGGCGGTCGCGAGGCCGGCGAGCTTCACATAGGAAACGAGCACACCCAGCACGAACACCTCGGGCATCGCCCATTCCTTCATCGCATGCATCAGATGCATGGCCGGAGCCAGCCACGGCGGACGCACCCCGACGGCGAGCGGCGCCAGAACCGACAGCGCGGAGAGGATGCGCACCGCCGGCGCGATAATGACGAAGAATGCCACCACCGCCGCCACCTCCGGCATCCCCCGCTGCCACAAGGCGATGGGGCTGGAGATCAAGTGCCCGGACTGTGATAGCCCCTGCATCGACAGAGTCAGGAAAGGAAAAGCGTTCGCGAGAATAAACAACGCCAGTGATGCGATGTAAA
This sequence comes from Rhodospirillales bacterium, assembly GCA_025458035.1. Taxonomy (GTDB): domain Bacteria; phylum Pseudomonadota; class Alphaproteobacteria; order Rhodospirillales; family Defluviicoccaceae; genus Defluviicoccus. Next base: position 22,472 of record JALOTH010000012.1, on the reverse strand, counting down.
GCGCCAGTGTCCGCTGGATCGTCGCCCCCTTGTCTGCGTAGAGCACCGAGCCACAGCGGGGACAGACCGCCCGCGTGTTTTCTGCCAACGCCGGCATCGACTGCAACAGATCGCAGTGAAAACAGGCGATCAGCGGGAGTGGCGTTGACGGGCTTGACGGCATCGGTTCGGGGCGAGGCCAACGGCTTGAGGATAAACGCGTTTATACGCTGGCCGCGCGGCGGAGCGTAGGGAATTTTCTGCGAGCAAGATGGCGCGAGACCGGCAGCTTTTGCCGATCACCTGGGGAAAAGCTGCCGCAGCGGGCCTCGCCAGACATCGGTAATTTGCCGTCTTCGCCAATAATCTCACACTGTTAGACGACTGGCACGGGGCTCGCAAGCAAAGATGCGGCAATCGGTGTTGGGGTTACGAGGCAACCATGCTCAGCGCGAAGAAGTCAGGCTGGATGATGGCGAGGGCGGCCGTGTTCGCGGGCGCCGCGATCGCCGCGATCACCTCGTTCGTGCCAATGGCGGCAGCGGTCCCGTCACGAATCAAGGACATGGTGACCGTCGAGGGGGTTCGCGATAACCAGCTTGTCGGCTATGGCCTCGTCGTCGGCCTCAATGGCACCGGCGACAAGCTGAAGCGGGGCGGCTTCACCTCGCAGAGCTTGCAGTCCATGCTCAATCGCCTCGGCGTCAAGCCGACGGAAAAGGGCATCGATTCCAAGAACGTCGCCGCCGTGATGGTGACGGCGTCGCTGCCGGCGTTCTCTCGCCAGGGAACGCCGCTCGATATCTCCGTATCGTCCCTCGGCGATGCCACCAGCCTGCTCGGCGGCACCCTGCTGGTGACGCCGCTGCTCGGCGCCGACGGCGAGGTCTACGCCGTTGCACAGGGCCAGGTGACGGTGGCCGGCTTCTCCGCCAAGGGCACCGCCGAAAGCGTCGTCAAGGGCGTGCCGACCACCGGCAAGATCGCGAACGGGGCGATCATCGAGCGGGAGGTCGGGTACGAGATGGCCAACCGCGACACGGTGAAGCTCAACCTGCGCAATCCCGATTTCACCACGGCACGGCGCATTGCCCAGGCAATCAACGCCTTTCTGGACGATGGCGTGGCCATGCCCAGCGATCCGACGACTGTCCACCTGAACGTGCCGAGCCGCTACGACGGTAACGTTGTCAACCTGATCACCGACGTCGAACAGCTGCTCGTGGAAGCTGACCAGCCCGCCCGCGTGCTGATTGACGAGACGTCCGGCATCATCGTCATGGGCGAAAACGTGCGGGTGAGCACGGTCGCCATCGCCCAGGGCAATCTGACGATCACAATCACCGAGACGCCGCAGGTCTCTCAGCCCAATGCCTTCAGCGAGCGCGGCCAGACCGTCGTCGTGCCGCGCACCGATGTCAGTGTCGACGAAGACCAGCAGCGCCGGCTGGCGGTGGTCAAAAGCGGCGTCACCCTGCAGGAACTGGTCAACGGCCTCAACGCGCTGGGAATCGGCCCCCGCGATCTGATCGCGATCTTGCAGGCCATCAAGGCGGCCGGCGCCCTGCAAGCGGACATCGAGGTGATGTGATGATCGACGATGTGACGTTGCCCATGGCCATGCCGGCAATCCCGAAGACTGGCAATCCCGCGGCGCTGCGCGCCGCCGCCGAGGAATTCGAAGGCGTGTTTCTGGCGCAGATGCTGGCTCCCATGTTCACGGCCATTGCGGCGGAGGCGCCGTTTGGCGGCGGCCATGCGGAGGAAACGTGGCGGTCGCTGCAAATCGAAGAATTCGGCAAGGCGATTGCCCGCGCCGGCGGCATCGGACTGGCCGATCATGTGTATCGCGAGATGCTCGCCCTGCAGGAAGGTGCGGGTCGATGAGCGCGGCGGCCGCAACGATCGCGCCGGCGGCGATCGAGGACGCCATCGCCAACCTCGTCCGTCTCTCGGCACAACTCACGGCGAGCGCCGAGCACAGCATCGCCGCCCTGCGCGATCGCGACCGCAGTGCGCTGGCGGCAGCCGCGCAGGAGGCGACGGCGCTGGCGAAGAGCTATGAGGCAAACGTGCGAGCGCTGGCGGCGGCGGGTCCTTTGCCCGAGGCCGACCGCGCCAAACTCGCCGCGTCGGCGAGCGCACTGCGTGCCGCGCTGGCACCCCATGAACGGCGGCTGGCCGCCGCTGTGCAAGCCGAACGCCGGCTGATCGCCTGCGTCGCGGAGGCGGCGCGCGAGGCAGCCGCCAGTGCCGCGCCCTATGGGCGGGATGGTGCTGCCGGAACAGCGGCCGGCCGGCGATCCTCGGCGGCGCCGGTGGCGCTATGCCGGTCCCTTTGACCCAAACCTGGACGAAAGCGCAACGGCGATGATCGTCGGCGACCTGTTTACCGCATTACGAACGGCGAATTCCGGTTTGCTGGCTCAACAGCAGGCGCTGGATGTCGCCGCGCAGAACATCGCCAATGCCAACAACGCCGGCTACGCCCGGCGTACCGTCAGCTTTCAGACCAATACGATCGCCGGCGGCGGGCGCGGCGTGCAACTGGCCGGCATTCAGCGTTCTGTTGAGGAGGGGCTGCTGCGCAATCTGCGGGTCGAGTTGTCGACGATGCAGGCGGCGCGCGTCCATCTCCGCTACGATGCGCGCGTCCAGGATCAATTTGGCGGCGTCGATGCCGATGCCGCGCTGCCGCACGCCGTTGCCCAGTTGCAGGCCGCGTTCGAGTCTCTGGCAACGACGCCGGAAAGCTCTCTCAATCAGCGCGAGGTCATTCGCCAGGCCGAGACGACAAGCGCCTCATTGCGTCAGATGAGCGCAACCGTCCAGGATCTGCGCGCCGAGGCCGATCGCGAGATCGCGGCGAACGCCGATGAAGTCTCCACCCTTCTGCGTCGCATCGCCGACTTCAATGACAAGATCGTGCGCGCGAACGAGATGAACCAGAGCGCGGCCGATGCCGAGGATGCGCGCGATCTCGCGCTCAATCGTTTGTCGGAGTTGATGGACGTTCGCACCTATCCGCGGCCACGAGGCGATGTCGTCGTCTTTACCGGCTCGGGGCGGACCCTTGTCGATGATCAGCCGGCGCAACTGACGCACCGGCCGGCGTCGAGCGTCGCCGCCGGCGTCACCGTGGGCGGCGGCGGCTTCGATGGCATCATGCTGTCGATCGGCGGATCAACCGTCGACATCACCGCCGAGGTTCGCGGCGGCGGCATGGCCGGTCTCATCGACCTGCGCGACCGCCGGCTCGCCGATCTGCAGGCGTCCATCGATACGCTGGCTGCCGGGCTCCGCAACCAGATCAATGCCGCCCACAACCAAGGTACGGCGTGGCCCGGTGCCAGCAGCCTGCAAGGCACGCGGCCCGTCGTCAATGCGGCCGCCGAGACTTTGAGCTGGGCCGGCGATGCGGACACCGCGCTGATCCTGTTCGATGACAAGGGCAACGAGGTGCGGCGGACGACGGTGCGCACATTGCTGGGCGGCGGCACCGGTGGATCCATCGCAGACATCCAACAGGCGATGGATGGATGGCTGCAGCCGGATGGGGCGGTGCAGTTTGATGCAGGCGGCCGGCTGACCATCAGCGTTGTCAACCCGGGGTTGGGATTTGGCCTTCTCGATATCGCCAACGGCAGCACTGGCGCGCCCGCACAGCCGGCGGCACTGACCCATGCCGTCGACACAGGCGATCTCAGCGGTCAGCCGCGCACCATCGGCAGCACCAGCGGGTTTTCCGCATTCTTTGGCCTGAATGATGTTTTCGTCGGCGGTAACGGTCCTGTCGCCTATGCATCGCAACTGTTCGTCAACGGATTTACGACCGCGACCCCAGCGAGCGTGAAGCTGGTCGACAGCGGCGGCGTCATGCCGGATGGCGCCGGCGGCGTCGACGGTATCACCGTACCGGCGGGAGCCAGCTTGGACGACATCGCCGGCCTGTTGGCAACGGTGCCAGGCATTCAGGCCAATGTCATCCGTGAAGGCGGCGGCCAGCGGCTGGTCGTAACCAGCCAGGACGGCCGAACCTTTCTGCTCGCCGACGACAGCAATGCCGGCAACCGGCTTCTCGCCGACCTCTCCCTGGCGCCGTCGAACATCGGTTACGGCGGCCAGATCGGTGTGCGCGGCGACCTTTCGCGCGCTCCCTCGCTGTTGGCAAGCGCTCAGCCGGCCTGGCAGCCCAGCGAAGGTCTCGGCGGCCGCTACGGCATCAGTGCGGGCAATGGCGCCATCGCGCGGCAGCTCGCCGACGGTTTGTCGATGCCGATGGCGCTGCCGAGTTCCGGCACCATCGCATCACTTTCGGTGAGCTTGGCCGACTATGCGACGGCGATCGTATCCGGTCACTCCCGCGACGCTGCGAGCAAGAGCGAGGAGGCGGAATTCGAGACGGCGCTGGTGGACAGCCTGACCGCCCAGAGCCAGTCGTTCAGCGGCGTCAACCTGGACGAGGAGATGGCGAACCTGATCGTCTATGAGGAGGCTTACGGCGCCGCCGCCCGTATCATGAGCACCATCCAGGCGATGTTCGACGCTCTGGAGCGGGCAGTCGCTTGAGGAGATCCTAGCCGATGGACCGCATCTCAACCTACGCATCTCACAGCAGGATGCTGAGCGCCGTATTCGCGCAGCAGGCAAAACTCGATGAAGCCAACTGGCAGGTGGCCAGTGGCAAGCGCGCGCCAACCTATCAGGGCCTCGCTGCCGATAGCGGCCGTTTGCTCCGTTTGGAAACGAGCCGGATTACGTTTGACCGCCTGGCCCGCAGCAACGAAGCGAACCTGCGCCGGCTCGATATCGGCGAGAAGGCACTGACCGCCATCGACGGTTCGATGCGCGGATTTCGCGAGGTGCTGATGACGGTGGGCGGCAGCAGTCCGCTGAAGGCTGAACAGGCGCAGGAAATCCAATTGGCCGCGTTCCGGGCCATGACCGACGTGCAAGCCTTTCTCAACACGCAGGCGGATGGCCGCTTCCTGTTCTCGGGTTCCCGCGCCGCAACCCGCCCCGTTGACCTGGGCCTCTCGGACCTGGCGGCCTTTCAAAACCGCTACGATGGCATACAAACGCTTTACCCGCCGACCCGCGACAGCCACCTCGGCGCAGATTTGACACTCACATCGGCGGACACGGGGGGCCTGATCATCTCCGGCGGCAACACCATCGCCGCGGCGAACACCGCGGCGGTGCCGTCCCCATTCGCTCAGATCGCCGTCGGCGCAACCATCACCCTTGCCGGCAGCAGCCTCGGCAATAGCGGGTCCTATACCGTCGTCGCCAAGCCAAGCCCCCATGAACTGGTTGTCAGTGGCACGCTGTCGTTCAGTGCCGAGGTCTCGCTGGACGTACAAGCCACCCTCGCCGACGGCCCCGAATCGGCAGCCGCAACACTGTCCATGAGCCGTTGGTACAAGGGCGACGAACAGGCGCACCAGCATCGTGTTGACGACCAGCGGTTGGAGACCTTCGATCTCAATGCCGTCGATCCGGCATTTGAAAAGGCGCTGCGGGCTTTCGGATTGATCGCCCAGGGTGTGCCGGGAAGCCAAGGCGATCTCGCTCATCATCCGGAGCGCATCGGCTGGGCGATCGATTTGATCAACCAGGCTTTGGAGCGTGCGCCCAGCCTTCCGGCGCCCTTCGGCAGCGAGCGGCTCGGCAACCTTGACGACGTTCGCCGCGAACTCGGGTTTCAGCAATCGCTCCTGCACGAGACGCGATCGCGACAGGACGAATTTGTCGCAACGCTGGAGATCAAGATTGCCGAAACGGAAAACGCCGATCCGAACGAGGCATCGGCGCGGCTGCTGTCCGCAAACGCGGCGCTGGAGGCCGCGTACAAGGCGATTTCGCTGGTGCGCCAGCTCAGCCTGGTCAAATTCCTCTAACGCTGGTGTTGGCTGAGAGCCGCAAGCAGGAAGGCCCGTTGTGCCGCGGTGACCTGCGGTTCGATGCCGAACCAGGCGCGAAAGCCGGCCCGTGCTTGGTGCAGGAGCATGCCGAGCCCATCGACGATGGCGTTGCCCCGGCGCTGCGCCGTTGCCAACAGAGGGGTTAACAGCGGGACATAAACGAGATCGCTGACCACGGCTTCGGTGGGCAGGGTTTCAAGATCAAGGTCCAGCGGCGGCTGGCCCGTCATGCCTTGCGTCGTCGTGTTGATCAGCAGGCTAGCCGTCGCCAGCGCCGCGTGCCGCTCCTCCCACCGCCGACAGATGATCGGTCCGCCCAGATCCGCCGCCAGGCGATCGGCGCGTTCCCGTGTCCGGTTGAACAGCCGGATTTCGGGGACCCCGGCATCGGCAAGGGCGGCGACAATCGCCCGCGCGGCGCCGCCGGCGCCGATAACGACCACCGGTCCACGATCCGCCCGCCAGTGGCCGGCGCCTTCGCGCAGGTTTTCGAGAAATCCGAAACCATCGGTGCTGTCGCCGAGCCGGCGTCCGTGCGCATCGATGATGATGGTGTTGATGGCGCCAAGGCGCTGTGCCGTCGGGGTCAAGGCGTCGACGCAGGCCGCGGCCGCTTGCTTGTGCGGGACGGTAACGTTCGCTCCGGCAAAGCCCAATTTCGGCAAGGCGGCAAGGGCAGCGGACAAATCGGGTGGACGGACGGCGAGTGGGACATACGCCCCATCGATCCCGTAGTGATGCAGCCACCAGCCGTGGAGCACCGGTGACAGGGAATGGTCGACCGGCCAGCCGATCACGCCGGCGATGCGGGCGCGCCCGGTTATCGCAACAGCCGCGCCAGCTGTGGTGATCGGGTGCGACGAGGCGGGGTTCATTCGCCGAGTGCGCCGTAGTCGCGCAGGAACGCCAGTAACGGCAAAATCGGCAGGCCAAGAATGGTGAAAAAATCGCCTTCGATGCGCTCGAAGAACTGAATACCAAGGCCTTCGAGCTTACAGCCTCCCACCGATTGACAAACTTCGTCACCAGCGATTTCCAGATAGCGATCCAGGAACGACTCACTGAACGGCCGCATCCACAGGCGGGCGATGTCAATCGTTTGCCAGATCGCGACACCATCCCGGACGGCAGCGACGGCAGACACGAGATGCTGCTCGCGGCTGCGCAGAAACAACAGGTTCTCCCGTGCATCGGCACGGTCGCGCGGTTTGTCGAACCAGCGACCGGCGCATTCCAGCATCTGATCGGCGCCAATAATCAGGGCACGCGGCCGCCGGCCGCTGATCGTCATCGCCTTCGCCGTGGCCAGACGCAACGCGCCATCGGCGGCGCTGAGCTTCGCCGCCTTGGCTTCCTCTTTGATGGCATCCTCGTCGAGATGCGCGGGCTCGATGCTCACGCTGATGCCGGCGGCGGTGAGAATGCGGGCGCGTACCGTGCTCGCCGATGCCAAAATCAACGACGGCGCTGGGTTCATTCCGCGGGATCGGTCTCGTTTCCGACACGCCTTTCCGCTTGTCGACGCTGCCACAGCGCAATCATCCGCGCCGCCACCGCTGACGAAGACTGGTGACTGATATCGATGATATGCCACTTGGCAGCGGTAAACAGCCGACGGGCAGCGATCAATTCGTCACGGACGGATTGCGGATCGATGTCGGCCGAGCGGTCCGGCTGTGCCGCGGTCCGCATGCGCCGTTCCGCAATCAGCCGGTCCGGCCGCATCATCACCCCGATCACCAGGCCACGGGCCCTGATGACGGCTTCCGGCAGGGCCCGCCCCCGTTCCAGCTCCACCGGAACGGCACGCAGCCCATGCCGGCTGAGAAACTCGCAGATCGCCGTCTTGCCAATGCCGGGGACGCCGACAACGATGACTTCCGCTCGCGCCAGCACTTCCAGTGGCGATGCCTGTGCTGGCCCGCCCGGTTCGGAAGCCAGCGACGACCGCATCGGCATCGACCATGGAGCCGCCGCACGGAACGGCTCAGACGCGGGAACCGGACCGGGTTCACTTTGTTGCCGGCGGCGGGCGCGATCCACGCCGGAGAAGACGGAGACACTCAACTGTCGACGCATCGGAAGGACCTTTACAGACGGCGAATGGGGGCTGCTTTGACACGCTTTCCTGTGGATAAGTGACCGGCAACCCGATCGGACGAAACCAGATGCTTGGGGTCAGAGGATGGAGGCGGTGCTTGTCCACAGCACCCAGTCAGCCGCCGCTCACCATCCACAGCTGTGATCGGCGGATCGCCAAGAGCACCCGCCGATCCCTGTTGCCCAACCCCCGCCTTCACAATTGGATGTGTGCAAAACCAACGGCCTAAGCAGCGAAACAGGCGTTGGCACCGGCCCCCTCGGGGGCGGCGCATGGCGGTCGGCGGAACCGGTGCATAGGCTGTGGAAAAGGAGTAATGCATGCTATTGGCTTGACCACTACATCATCCAGACTCGTTTCTAAAGGAAGAGAAAGGTGAAGGGAACGCTCGAACTCCGGCTCGAAAGCCGTCCGTCGTGACCCGCCCAGCCCAGGAGCAGCCATCGCTCATCGCCGAGCTGCGCGGGGAGCGGCAGGTTCGGCCACCGTTTTGGTTCATGCGTCAAGCGGGGCGATATCTGCCCGAGTATCAGAAGCTGCGCGCCGAGGAACCGGACTTCCTGCGGTTCTGCTATCGGCCCGACCTTACCATCGAGGCAGCCTTGCAGCCGCTGCGCCGCTACGCCATGGATGCGGCGATCGTGTTCAGTGACATCCTGGTCGTCCCGCATGCGCTCGGCAGCGATGTCCGCTTCGTCGAAGGCGTGGGACCGATGCTGGCTCCGATCCGCACGCCGGAAGCGGTGCCGGCGTGGGACGCGGACCGCTTTGTCGCGCAACTGGCGCCGGTGTACGCATCGGTGTCGGGTCTCAAGGCGAAACTGCCGGCAGGCACCGAGCTGATCGGGTTTTCCGGCGCGCCGTGGACGCTTGCCGTTTACATGGTCGAGGGACGGGGCGGCACGGCATGTGAGCAGGTCCGCCATTGGGGATGGCGGGATGGAAAAGGTTTCGGCCGCCTCATCGACCGCCTGACCGAGGCCGTCATCGAACACCTGGAACAGCAGATCCGTCACGGCGCCGACGCCGTTCAGCTGTTTGACAGTTGGGCGGGTCAACTGACCGAGGCGGAATTTCACCTTTGGGTGATCCAACCGACGAAGCAAATCGTTGCTGCTTTGCGGCGGGACCATCCACAGGTGCCGATTATCGGCTTTCCGCGAGGAGCGGGCGCCATGTACGGCACCTATCTCGCGATTACGGGCGTTGATGCCGTCAGCCTTGATTCAACGGTGCCATTGAGTTGGGCCGTCACGACCCTGCAAACCGGGGGAACGGTGCAAGGAAATCTCGATAATCTCTTGCTGATGTACGGTGGTCAGGCGCTCGACGAAGAGGTTCAGCGCATTCTGGCCAGCCTCTCGGGCGGCGGTTTCGTATTCAATCTGGGTCATGGAATCTTGCCGCATACGCCGCCAGACCACGTCGCACAGGTCGCAGATCAGGTCCGAGCGTGGACTCGACGATGACGGCCGTGCGCCGCCCCGCCATCGTCCTGTTCAACCTCGGCGGCCCTGACCATCCGGGCGCCGTCCGCCCGTTCTTGCAGAACCTGTTTTCGGACCCGGCGATCTTGTCGGTACCGGCCCTGCTGCGCCGGCCGTTGGCGTGGATGATCGCGCGACGGCGGGCGCCGATCGCCAGCGAAATCTATGCGCGGATGGGCGGCGCCTCGCCGTTGCTGCCGCTGACGCAGCAACAAGCGCAGGCGCTCGAACTCCGGTTACGGGCGATCTGGCCAGAAGCACGGGTCTTCATCGCCATGCGCTACTGGCATCCGATGAGTGACGAGACGGCAAATGAGGTGCGCCGCTTTGGCCCCGATCACATCGTTCTGCTGCCGCTTTATCCGCAGTTCTCGGTAACCACCAGCGGCTCCTCGATCGCGGCCTGGCATCGGGCCGCCAGTGTGGCGCGAATGAACGTGCCGACACAGGTCATCTGCTGCTATCCGCTGGCGCGCGGCTGGATCACGGCACAGGCCACGCTGATCGCTGCGGCGTTACGCTCGGTTCCCAAGGGTGAACGACCGCGCGTGCTGTTCTCGGCACATGGATTGCCGAAACGCATCATCGCCGGCGGCGATCCCTATCAGTGGCAGGTGGAGCGGACAGCGGCGGCGGTGCTCGACGCACTCGCGGCAGGTGGGGAGCCGGGATCACCCATTGACCACAGCGTCTGCTATCAGAGTCGCGTCGGACCGCTCGAATGGATTGGACCGTCCACCGAAGCGGAAATCGAGCGGGCGGCGGCGGATGGCGTTGTTCCGGTGCTGGTGCCGATCGCGTTCGTCTCCGAGCACTCGGAAACGTTGGTTGAGCTTGATGTGGAATACCGCGAACGGGCGATGGCCCTCGGTATTCGCACCTACATACGGGTTGCGGCGGTCGGCACGGCTCCCGAGTTCATTGATGGTTTGGCGACGATGGTGACGGCAGCTCTGACGCGGGACGGCAGCACCGCTCCCGATAGCGGACGGCGGTTGTGCGGGCGGAACCTTCGGCTGTGTCCCTGCGCCGTTATTGAAGAGACATGCCCGGCCGAAGATAAAGGAGTAAGCTAATGGCGGATTTCTATCTTTGGCTGAAAGCCGTTCATATCATCAGTATCATTGCCTGGATGGCGGGGCTTTTATACCTGCCGCGGTTATTTGTTTATCATACGACGGTGCCTATGCGGTCGGAGGCGTCGGAAACATTCAAGGTCATGGAGCTGAAGCTTCTTCGATACATCATGAACCCGGCGATGATCGCCTCCTTCATCACCGGCATCTGGCTGATCTGGTTGCTCGGCTCCGGCGTCTTCAGCGAGGGTTGGCTGCACGGCAAGCTGACCCTGGTGGTGGCAATGGCCGCCATGCACGGACTGATGGCCAGGTGGCGGCGGGAGTTCGCTGAGGACCGCAACAGGCGGTCGTCGCGATTCTACCGCTGGATGAACGAGGGGCCAACGCTGCTGATGATCGGCATCGTCATTCTCGTCACCGTCAAGCCGTTTTAGCCGTGGGCAACTACGGCGACCACTTGTTGTTTGACATGGACCGCTGAATTGAGCGATAGTCTTGCTGGCAGAGCGTTGTGCCAGCCATCTCCTGCTTGTCTTCTCGATCGCTGACATCACATCTCAGACGGCCGTTGCAACGGCGCCATCTAGCGCGCCAAGGTGCGCGAGCTGAGCCAGACATCCCTTCCCCAGTAACCGACGCCACCGCCGCGCTCTTATCAAAGGCGACTGATAGACAATGAATCTCAAGGAGTTGAAGTCGAAGCCGCCAGCCGAGTTGCTGAGCTACGCAGAAGACTTGAAAATTGAAAATGCCAGTTCCCTGCGCAAGCAGGAAATGATGTTTGCCATCTTGAAGCAACTGGCCGATAACGACGTGCCGATCTTCGGCGACGGGGTGCTGGAAGTTCTTCAGGATGGCTTTGGCTTCCTGCGGTCTCCCGAGGCCAACTATCTCGCTGGTCCTGACGACATCTACGTCAGTCCCAGTCAGGTCCGCCGCTTCGGCCTTCGCACGGGGGATACGGTCGAGGGCGAAATCCGCGCGCCAAAGGATGGGGAGCGCTACTTCGCCCTGCTGCGGGTGACGTCGATCAACTTCGCGGACCCGATCGAAGTGCGCCACCGCATCAATTTCGACAACTTGACGCCACTCTATCCACAGCGCCGGCTGGCCATGGAAATCGGCGATCCGACCTGGAAGGACTTGACCTGCCGCGTCATCGATCTGATCACGCCGATCGGCAAAGGACAGCGGGCGTTGATCGTGGCGCCGCCCCGTACCGGCAAAACCGTCATGCTGCAGAACATCGCGCATGCCATCGCCCACAACCACCCGGAATGCTATCTGATCGTTCTGCTCATCGACGAACGCCCCGAAGAAGTGACCGACATGGCGCGTTCGGTGAAGGGCGAGGTGGTGAGTTCCACTTTCGACGAGCCAGCGGCCCGCCATGTGCAGGTGGCCGAGATGGTCATCGAAAAGGCCAAGCGCCTCGTCGAGCACAAGCGCGATGTCGTCATCCTGCTGGATTCTATTACGCGGCTCGCCCGCGCCTACAACACGGTGGTGCCGTCGTCGGGCAAGGTGCTGACCGGTGGTGTGGATGCCAACGCGCTGCAGCGGCCAAAGCGCTTCTTCGGCGCTGCGCGCAACATCGAAGAGGGTGGGTCGCTGACCATCATCTCGACGGCGCTCATCGATACCGGCTCGCGCATGGACGAGGTCATCTTCGAGGAGTTCAAGGGCACCGGCAATTCCGAGATCATCCTCGACCGCAAGCTTGCCGACAAGCGCACCTGGCCGTCCATCGACATCACCAAGTCCGGCACCCGCAAGGAGGAATTGCTCGTCGACAAGGGCACGCTGTCGAAGATGTGGGTGCTCCGCCGCGTGCTGATGCCGATGGGTGTCACCGACGCCATGGAGTTCCTGATCGACAAGCTGAAGTCGTCGAAAACCAACGAGGGCTTCTTCGAGGCAATGAACAGCTGACCGCCGTTGATGTTGGTCCTTACGGGATCAGCACGGTGGAGCCGGTGGTGCGGCGGGCCTCAATGTCGCGATGCGCCACCGCGGCATCCTTCAAGGGGTAGCGCTGGTTGAGGTGAATGCGCACCGCGCCAGAGCGCAGAACCGCAAACAGTTCGCTGGCAGCGGCGAGAAGCTCTCGCCGATTCGACGTGTAGTGGAAAAGGGTCGGGCGCGTCAGGAACAGCGAGCCTTTCTGTGCCAGGATCGCTGGCTCGAATGGCGGCACCGCCCCCGATGCGTTGCCAAAACTGACCATCAGCCCCAACGGGCGCAGGCAGTCCAGCGATGCGGTGAAGGTGTCCTTGCCGACGCTGTCGTAGACGACGGGCACACCCTCGCCGTGCGTCAGCGCCCGCACCCGCGCAACGACGTCTTCCCGGGTGTAGACAATCGGATGATCGCAGCCGTTGGCATGGGCGAGCGCCGCCTTGTCGTCCGAACTGACGGTGCCGATCACGGTCGCGCCGAGGGCCTTCGCCCACTGGCACACCATGAGGCCGACGCCGCCCGCGGCCGCATGGATCAGGATCGTATCGCCGGCTTTCACCGGATACGTGCGGCGCAGCAGGTACCACGCGGTCATTCCCTGCAACAGGACGGCGGCCGCCTGCTCGTCGCTGACGTCATCGGGGACCGGCACCAGCCGGTCAGCGGCCACCAGCCGGACTTCAGCGTAGGCTCCCGGCGGCGGCGAGGCATAGGCGGCGCGGCTGCCGGGCACGAATTCCGTCACCCCCGGTCCCACTGCGTCGACGATACCGGCCGCCTCCATGCCAAGGACGCCGGGCAGCGCCGGCAGCGGATAAAGCCCGGTGCGGTGATAGGTATCGATGTAATTGAGGCCGACGGCGGTCTGCTTCAGCCGCACCTGCCCCGGTCCCGGCTCGCCGACCTCGATCTCTTCCCAGCGCAACTGTTCGGGGCCGCCGTAGGCGTGAATGCGGATGGCGTGCGGCATCGGCGGCTCCTTCAACAGCGAATGGCGGGCGCGGCGACGCCGAGTTTGCGGTGACAGCCGTCAGGATGCAACGATCTCGCGGTCACCGCGACAGCCCTCGAGGCGCAGCAACGCGCGCTTGGTCTCGATGCCCACGCCGCCGGAATAGCCGCCGATCCGGCCACCGCCGGCAAGCACCCGGTGACAGGGGACGATCACCGGAAGCGGATTGCGGGCGCAGGCCCGGCCGACGGCCCGGGGTGCACTGCCGAGCCAGCGGGCGAGGTCGCCATAGCTGACGGTCTCGCCATAGGGAATCGCAACCATGGCGGCGCGCATGCGGGCCTGAAACGGCGTTGCCGCCGCGGCGAGCGGCAGCTCGAAGCCGGTCAGGGCTCCGTCGAAGTAGGCTTCCAGTTGCCGGATGGCCCGATCGAGAACGGACGACACGCCGGCGGCCGGCGACCAGCCCCATTCCAGGGCGACCAGGACGCCGTCTTCCTCGAACACGGTGAGTGAGCCGAACGGGCTGTGCAGCGAAACGTGAGCCATGGTCGGCAAGGCTAAGTCGCCAGCAGGGCCGCGCGCAACGCCTCTGTCGAGGTGATGGGCAGGCCGCAGACCATCGCCCGGCAGACGTAGGCGGTGGGCCGGCCTTGGATGGCGTCACGGCCGGCCGCCGGATGGCCGGCGGGGAGCGCCGTGCCGGGGGCAACGACGCTGACGACGCGGTTGGGGACGGCGGCGGTGACGGCGGTGCGATGCAATGCTGCCGTTGCCGGATCGTCCGCCGTGCCGATGATCACCACCTGCAGCGAGCTGGCCAGCAGCTCGTAGTGGGTCAGCAGGCCAGGGATGCCAAGCAGATATTGCAGATGATCGCCCGAAAACAGCCGGGCGAGATCCTCGGCCCGTTCGCCATAGCGGTCCTCGCCGGTGAGAAGGAACAGCCGCGCGAGCACTTCCAGCATCGCACCGTTGCCCGATGGCGTCGCATTATCGGCGATCGGCTTGGAGCGGCTGATGATGTCCGTCGTGTCGTCGGCGGACAGGAAATAGCCGCCGAGGACGTGATCCCAATAGTGGCGGTCGGCGATATCGACCCACGCGACGGCGCGGTCGAGGAAGACCGGTTCCGCCGTCGTCTGATGAAGCGCCAGCGCCGCCGCCGCCATCTGCGCGTAGTCTTCGATCGTCGCCGGGTGGCGGGCCTTACCGTCGCACCATGTGTGCAACAAGCGGCCATCGGCGGCGGTGAGGTGGCGACAGATGAACGCAAAGGCCGAGCGGGCGGCGGCCAGCCAATCGGCGCGGTCGAACACGGGCGCGGCGTCCGCAAGAGCGCGGATCATCATGCCGTTCCAGTCGGCGAGCACCTTGTGGTCGCGGGCCGGCGGCACCCGTTGCCAGCGGGCGGCGAGCAGGCGCGTGCGCGCATCGGCGAGCCGCCGTTCCTCGGCCTCTGACAACAGGCCCGCGGACCGATCGCGATGCAGAATCGTTCGGCCTTCCCAGTTGCCCGCCGGCGTCACGTGGTAGGTGCGGGCGAACAGGGGGGCGTCGGCGCCCAGGATCGCCTCGATCTCGGCGGCATCCCAAACGTAGTAACGGCCCTCCTCGCCTTCGGAGTCCGCATCGAGGGCGGAGGCGAAAGCCGTCGCGCCGTCGTCAGCGGTGACCGCCATCTCGGTCAGCACCCATTGCACCGTTTCGGCGATGCGCACGGCGTAGAGCGGGCGGGCGGTCTCCTGCCACACTTCCGTCAGCAGCGAGACCAGCAGCGCGTTGTCGTACAGCATCTTCTCGAAATGCGGCACAAGCCAGTCGACGTCGGTGGAGTAGCGGGCAAAGCCGCCGCCCAGGTGGTCATAGATGCCGCCCTGGCAGAGGGCGTCGAGGGTCAGCGTCACGGCGTCGGAAAACAGATTGCGTCGGGTCCGAAGGTACGCTCGCCATAGCAGCCGCAGCAGGATCGGCTGCGGGAACTTCGGCGCGCCGGCGGTGCCACCCCGGATCGGATCAATGAGGCGGAAGGCGGAACTCGCCGCCTCGTCGAGCAGGGCGACGGACAGGCCGGAGCCCGCATTGGGGGTTGCCAGCTTCACGAACCCCTCGCGCAGTGCGGCGACGTTCTTGGCGATGGCGGCGGCATCGTTGCGGTAAAGGGTGGCAACGTGGCGCAGAACCTGACCGAAGCCGGGACGGCCGTAGCGCGGCTCCGGGGGAAAGTAGGTGCCGCCCCAGAACGGTTCGCCATCGGGGGTCAGAAACATCGTCAATGGCCAGCCACCGTGTTCACCCATCATCGCCAGCGCCGACTGGTATAGGGCGTCGAGGTCGGGACGCTCCTCCCGGTCCACCTTGATGTTGATGAACAGGCCATTCATCAACTCGGCGATGGCGTCATCCTCGAAGCTTTCATGGGCCATGACATGGCACCAGTGGCAGGCGGCATAGCCGATCGACAACAGGATCGGCCGGTCCAGCCGCTTCGCTTCGGCCAGGGCTTCCGCGTCCCAAGCCCGCCAATGAACGGGATTGTTGGCGTGCTGACGGAGGTAGGGGCTGGTTTCCGCGGCAAGGCGATTGCCGGAAGCGGGCGCGAGGGTGGTTGATGAGCCGGTCATGACGAAGATCCCCGATGATGGTGAACGCGACCCGGTCACACCGTTGCGCGCGCAAGTCCTATTGCATAACTTGGGCATGGTGCGAGGGGCGGCAAGGCTGCGGCCGGCCGGCACCCAGTCCTGGAGTGGCAACACATGAAGATCCATATCGACATCGACTGCACGCCCGAAGAGGCTCGGACGCTGTTCGGTCTGCCGGACGTCAAACCGATGCAGGAAGCGCTGATGGCGCAGATCGAGGCGCGGATGAAAAAGACGCTTGCCGCCATGGAACCGGAGGCGCTGTTCAGCATGTGGCTGCCGGCGGGCATCCAGGGCCTCGAGCAATGGCAGAAGTTCCTGTGGTCGAAGCTGTCCAGCGCGGCGGGCGCCGCCGGCAAGACCGTGGACGGCGGGACCAAGGGCACGTGAGCGCGCTGCCGGGCGATCCCAGACCGTTTTATCGCTGCCACGTTTTCTGTTGCACCAACGAACGGCCGGCCGGCCACGGGCGCGGGTCGTGCGCGCGGCGGGGTTCGGTGAAGCTTCGCGATTACATGAAGGCCCGCGCCAAGGAACTCGGTCTCAGCGACGTCCGGATCAACGCCGCGGGGTGTCTTGATCGCTGTGAACTTGGGCCGTCGGTGGTCATCTATCCGGAAGGCATCTGGTATCAGTGCCGCACCCGGGACGACGTCGATGAGATTCTGCTGCGCCATCTGTGCCGTGGCGAGCGGATCGAACGGCTGATGATGATGCCGCAGGATCAGACGGCGGATGACATCGCCGCGCGGCAGCCGGCATCGACCGCGGCCGCGGCGGCCGATGACCGATGAGACGATCTTCGCGCTGAGTTCGGGGCGGGCTCGCGGTGCCGTCGCGGTCATTCGCGTCAGCGGGCCGGCGGCGGCGGCGGCGATCCGCGGCCTGACCGGTGCGCCGCCGGACGCGCCGCGCCGCGCGGGGTTGCGCACGTTGCGCAGCGCCGACGGCGAGGTTCTGGATCGCGGCCTGGTCCTCTGGTTTGCGTCGCCGGCATCGGCAACCGGGGAAGACGTGGCGGAGTTCCACGTTCACGGGGGGCGTGCGTGCACGGAGGCGGTGCTGGCGGCGTTGGCGGCGGTCCCGGGCTTGCGCCCCGCCGCCGCCGGCGAGTTCACCCGCCGCGCCTTCGTCAACGGCCGGCTGGATTTGACGCAGGCGGAAGCCGTCGGCGATCTGGTGGCGGCGGAGACGGCGGCGCAACGGCGGCAGGCGCTGATGCAGATGCAGGGGGCACTCGGCGCCCGCTACGAGACGTGGCGGGCGCGGCTGATCGCCTTGTCCGCTCACCTTGAAGCGGTTATCGACTTTGCGGACGAGGAGCTGCCGGAGGGAGTGGATCGCGGGGTGGTCGCTGGAGTGACGGCGCTGGCGGCGGAGATCGAACGCCATCTCAAGGACGGGCGACGCGGCCAACGGCTGCGCGACGGCGTCGATGTGGCCATCGTCGGCGCTCCCAATGCCGGCAAATCAAGTCTTCTGAACGCCCTGGCCGGCCGTGAGGCGGCGATCGTCTCGGCCCATCCCGGCACGACCCGCGATGTCGTCGAGGTGGCTCTCGACATCGGCGGCTACCCGGTGATCTTGGCGGATACCGCCGGGCTGCGGGCGGGCGGCGACCCGGTGGAGGAGGAGGGCGTGCGCCGGGCGCGGCGGCGGGCGGCGGCGGCGGAGCTGAGGCTGGTGGTGATCGACGGCGCGCGATTCCCGCATGTCGAGGACGAGGTCGCCGAACTTGCGGGGAGCGAGGCGATCGTCGTCATCAGCAAGTCGGACTGTCATGCGCTGCCGCCGGCACCGCAGGTGAGCGGCCGGCCGGCGCTCGCGGTCTCGGCGGTCACCGGCGCTGGACTGGATCGGCTGGTGGCGGTGATGACGGAACGCCTGGCCCAGCGCTTTGGTGTTGGCGAGGCGCCCGCGTTGACGCGCGAGCGCCATCGCCATGGGCTGGAGCAATGCCAGCAGGCGCTACGGCGGGCGCTGACCGTGAGCGCGGTCGAGGAGCGGGCGGAAGAATTGCGGGCGGCGGCGGTTGCCCTCGGCCGGATCACCGGGCGTATCGACATCGACGAGCTTCTGGACGTGGTGTTCCGGGACTTTTGTATCGGCAAGTAGCGATGTTTCACGGGAAACACTAAGCGGGGCGAGATGGAGCGATACGACGTCATCGTCGTTGGCGGTGGCCATGCCGGCTGCGAAGCGGCGGCGGCGGCAGCGCGCCTCGGTGCGCGGACGCTGCTGGCGACACAGCGTCTCGATACGATCGGTGAGATGTCGTGCAATCCGGCCATCGGCGGCCTTGCCAAGGGGCAGCTTGTGCGCGAGATCGATGCCCTCGACGGGCTGATGGGGCGGGTGATCGACGACGCCGGGATCCAGTTCCGGGTGCTCAACCGCTCGCGCGGGCCGGCGGTACAGGGGCCGCGGGCGCAGGCTGACCGTCAACGCTATCGCCGAGCGATGCGGGCGCGCTTGCTGAAGCAGCCCAACCTGACCCTCGTCGCGATGACAGTCGAGGACCTGATCCTCGATGGCGCCGGCCATGTCGCCGGTGTGATCGCCGATGACGGCAGGGCGTGGGCCGCCGGTGCCGTGGTGGTGACGACGGGGACGTTCCTGCGCGGGGTCATTCACGTCGGTGAGCAGCGGCTGCCGGCGGGGCGGCTGGGAGACCGGCGAGCCGTCGGCCTCAGCTACGCGCTACGCCGGCTGGGGTTCCGTCTCGGCCGCTGGAAGACCGGGACGCCGCCGCGGCTCGATGGCCGCACCATCCGCTGGGCCGAGCTGGAGACGCAGCCGGGGGATGACCCGCCGACGCCGTTCTCCTTTCTGAACGAGCGGATCACGACGCCGCAGATCGTCTGCCACCTGACGGGCACGACGGCGCGCTCGCACGCGCTGATCCGGGACAACATCCATCGCGCGCCGCTGTATACGGGGCAGATCCGCTCACTGGGCCCACGCTACTGCCCGTCCATCGAGGACAAGGTGATGCGCTTTGCCGACCGCGAGCGCCACCAGATCTTCCTGGAGCCGGAGGGGCTGGACGACGACACCGTCTACCCCAACGGCATCTCCACGTCGCTGCCGGCGGATGTGCAGCGGGAGTTGCTGAGGACGATCCCGGGACTGGAGCAGGTCACAATGCTGCGGCCCGGCTACGCCATCGAGTATGACGGCATCGATCCGCGCGAATTGCGGCCGACGCTGGAAACCCGGCGGGTGCCGCGGCTGTTCCTGGCCGGGCAGATCAACGGCACCACCGGTTACGAGGAAGCCGCTGGCCAGGGGCTGGTGGCGGGGGCGAACGCGGCGCTGACCGCGGGCGGTGGCGGTGCCTTCATCATGGATCGCGCCGAGAGTTACATCGGCGTCATGATCGATGATCTGGTCACGCTCGGCGCCGATGAGCCCTATCGCATGTTCACCTCCCGTGCGGAATACCGGTTGCGCCTGCGTGCCGATAATGCCGATCAGCGGCTGACGCCGAGGGGCGAGGCCATCGGGCTGGTGGGATCCCGGCGGGCCGGGGCGTTCGCGGCAAAGAGCGCGGCGCTGGCGGCGGCGCGTCAGCGCCTCGCCGCGTGCCGGCTGACGCCGGCGGCGTTGCGGCAGCACGGGTTGACCGTCAATGACGACGGCCAGTGGCGCTCGGCCCTCGACCTGCTGGCGATCGCCGGATGTTCGGTTGACCGGCTCGCCGCGATTTGGCCGGAACTGGCGGCGGTGCCGGCCGCCATCGCCGCGCAACTGGAGGCCGATGTCCGCTACCGGGGCTATGTGGAGCGGCAGGAAGCGGATATCCGGACGCTCCGCCGCGAGGCGGCGGCGCGGCTGCCCGAGGCGCTCGACTACACGGAAATCGCCGGCTTATCGACGGAACTGCGGCAAAAGCTGGAACGCAGCCGTCCCGCCGACCTCGCTGCCGCCAGCCGCATCCCGGGGATGACGCCGGCAGCCCTCGCCGCCGTGTTGGGCCATGTGCGCAAGCAGGCAGCGGCGAGCTGAGCGAGCCCGCCGTTTCACGTGAAACAGCCTCCCCTCGATGCCGCTGGCGTGCAGGCGATCCTCGGCCTCGACGACGATGTCATGGACCGGCTCGCCCGCTACCTGGCACTTCTCGGCCGCTGGCAGAACCAGATCAACCTCGTCGGCCGCTCCACCCTCGACGATCCCTGGCGCCGGCATATTCTCGATTCGGCGCAACTGCGCCCGCTCATTCCGGCCGGTGCACCGGAAATCGTCGACCTCGGCAGCGGTGCCGGCTTTCCTGGCCTCGTCCTGGCGATTGTTGGCGCCGGCCGGGTGACCCTCGTCGACAGCGATCAGCGCAAGTGCGCCTTTCTCCGCGAGGCGGCGCGCATCACCGGGACCGCGGTGAGCATTCGGCCCGCTCGCATCGAAAGCCTTGCGCCGCGCAGCGCCGACGTCATCACGGCACGCGCGTTGAAGCCGCTGCCGCAATTCCTGCCATTGGCGGCGCCCATCCTGCGAGCCGCCGGCCAGTGTCTGCTGCTCAAGGGCGCCGGCGCCACCGCCGAATTGACGGCTGCCGGCGTAGCATGGACAATGCGACTGACGATGCATCCCAGCCGCAGCGATGCGGCCGGTGTCATCCTGCAACTGACGGATATTGAACCGCGATGTTGACCGCTGCGGCGATGACAGATCCGGCGCCGTCCCGTACTGGCCCGCGAATCATTGCCATCGCCAATCAGAAAGGCGGCGTCGGCAAGACGACAACGGCGATCAACCTCGGCACCGCCCTCGCCGCTGCCGGCTGCCGCGTCGTCGTCTTCGATCTCGACCCGCAGGGCAATGCCTCAACCGGCCTTGGCGTCGCCCACGGCCAGCGCCGTCCCGGCAGCTATGAGGTGCTCATCGGCGAGGTGGCGGTCCGTGCGGCGGCGAGACCGACGCTGGTTCCCCGCCTTGAGGTCGTGCCGTCCGGCGTCGAGCTGTCGGGAGCCGAGGTGGAGCTGGTGGCGATGCCGGAACGGGAAACGTTCCTGACGGCGGCACTCGCCGGCGCCGCCGGCGCCTGGGATTACGTTTTCATCGACTGTCCGCCGGCGCTGGGGCTGCTCACCGTCAACGCCCTCGCCGCCGCCGACGCCGTCCTCGTGCCGCTGCAGTGCGAGTTCTTCGCGCTCGAAGGCGTCAGCCACCTCGTGAAGACCATTGAGCGTGTCCGCCGCAGCTTCAATTCCCGGCTTCAGATACAAGGTATTGTGTTAACGATGTTCGATAAACGCAACAAGCTGTCCGAGCTGGTTGCCAATGATGTGCGCGCCCACTTCGGTGAGCGCGTCTTCCGCACCGTCATCCCGCGCAACGTGCGCGTTTCCGAAGCCCCCTCGCACGGCCGGCCGGTGCTCGTCTACGACACGCACTGTGCGGGCTCGCAGGCCTACATTCACCTTGCCGGCGAGGTCCTGCGCCGCGACGGCATTGCGGTGCAGCCGTGAGCGGCGAGACCAAGCGCAGCCGGAGCCTCGGCCGCGGCCTCTCGGCACTGCTCGGCGAGGATGCCGACGCCGGCGCAGCGGCCCCCGGCGCCCGGTCGCTGCCAATCGAAAGTCTCCGGCCCGGCCGCTTCCAGCCGCGGCGCCGGATGACCGAAAATGACCTGCGCGACCTTGCCCAGTCGATCGCCGCGAAAGGGGTCCTGCAGCCGATCCTTGTGCGTGCCGCGGCCGATGAGGCGGGGCGTTTCGAAATCATCGCCGGCGAGCGCCGCTGGCGCGCCGCACAGTTGGCGCAGCTGCACGAAGTGCCGGTGGTGGTCAAGGCCTTGTCCGATCGCGAGGCCATGGAAATCGCGCTGATCGAGAACCTGCAGCGCGAGGATCTGTCACCGCTCGACGAAGCGGAGGGCTATCGCCGCCTGATCAACGAATTCGGCCATACCCAGGAGGCGCTGGCGGAGAGCATCGGCAAGAGCCGCAGCCACGTTGCCAACACCCTGCGCCTGCTGGCGCTGCCGGACGGCGTCAAGGCGATGCTCGACGCCAACCTGCTGACGGCGGGGCATGCCCGCGCGCTGCTTGCCGCGGCGGATCCGGAAGTCCTCGCCCGCACCGTCGCCCGGCGTGCCCTCAATGTCCGGCAGACGGAACGGCTTGTCGCTCAGTCCCGTGGCGATGGTCCCGCCGCCCGTTCGCAGCGGCGCCGGTCCGCTCCCGGCGCCCTCGCCGCGAAGACCGCCGATATCGCCGCGCTGGAACGGGACTTGAGCGGTCGCCTCGGGTTAACCGTCGAAATCCGTCATCGTGCCGGCGCTGGCAGTGTCGTCCTTCACTATCGTTCGCTCGAACAGCTTGACGACATCCTGAAGCGGCTGAGT
>JALOTH010000011.1 GCA_025458035.1 Rhodospirillales bacterium | reverse complement strand
CGTCAAGGACTCGGGCAGCCTGATCCCCGGCCACGGTGGGCTGCTCGACCGGGTCGACGCCCTGTTGCTGGCGACGCTGGCGATGGGATTGCTCACGGCGGTGCGGGAGGGCAGTATAGTCACATGGATGTAGGACATACGCCGTTGGAGCGCCTGGACAGTCCCCGAGAACCGCAGGCAGCGAGGCGGTCGATCACCGTTCTGGGCGCCACCGGATCGATCGGCTGCAATACCCTCGACCTTGTCGCCCGCCATCGCGAGCGGTTTGCGGTGGAAGCGCTGACCGGCAATCGCAATGTCGAACGGCTGGCGGCGCAGGCGCGCGCCGTCGGCGCAAAGCTCGCGGTGACCGCCGACGAAAGCCAGTACGGGGCGCTGAAAGCCGCGCTGTCCGGCAGTGGCGTCGAGGTCGCCGCCGGCGCCGATGCCGTCATCGCCGCTGCCGAACGGCCCACGGACTGGGTGATGGCGGCCATCGTCGGCGCGGCCGGCCTGAAGCCGACGCTGGCGGCGGCGCGACGCGGCGCCATCATCGGTCTCGCCAACAAGGAATGCCTGGTCTCCGCCGGCAGCCTGATGATGGCGGAAATCACACGCTGCGGGGCGACGCTGATCCCCGTCGATTCGGAGCACAGCGCGATTTTTCAGGTGTTCGACTTCGCGAACGCGAACACGGTGGAACGCATCACCCTGACCGCCTCCGGCGGGCCGTTCCGCAGCCGCGATCTGGCCCAGATGGCCAGCGTCACCCCGGCGGAAGCGGTGGCCCATCCCAATTGGGACATGGGGGCGAAGATCTCGGTGGATTCGGCGACGATGATGAACAAGGGCCTCGAACTGATCGAGGCTTTTCATCTGTTTCCGGTCCGTGGCGAGCAGATCGAGATCGTCGTCCATCCGCAGTCGGTGATCCACAGCCTCGTCACCTATATCGACGGCTCGGTGCTGGCGCAGCTCGGTTGCCCGGACATGCGCACGCCGATCGCCGTCGCCCTCGCCTGGCCGCACCGCATGGTGACACCCGCCGCGCGCCTGCGCCTCGCCGACATCGGTCAACTGACCTTCGAGGAACCGGACGAAATCAAGTTTCCGGCGCTGCGGCTGGCCCGCGAGGCGTTGCAGGCGGGAGGGGCGGCCACCGCCGTCCTGAACGCGGCGAACGAGGTTGCCGTCCACCATTTTCTGGCGGGTGCGATCGGTTTTCTCGAGATCCCGGCGGTGGTCGAGGAGACCCTGGCGATCTGCGAGCGCGGCGCGGCAACCACCCTCGACGAGATCCTGGCGATCGACGGCGAGGCGCGGCGCTGCGCCGGCATGATTGTCGAAACCGCCCGGGTGCGCCGGGCTTCCCTCGCTTTCGGGTGACTGTCAAGCAAACATGGTGAGTATTCTTGAGTATATCTGGGATTGGGTGATCCCCTTTCTCATCGTTCTGTCTGTCCTCGTGTTTGTGCACGAACTCGGCCACTATCTGGTTGCCCGGCTGTGCCGGGTGCGCATCGAAACCTTTTCCATCGGTTTCGGGCCGGAGGTGTTCGGCTGGAACGACCAGCACGGCACCCGCTGGAAGGTAAGCGCGGTGCCGCTGGGCGGCTATGTGAAGATGTTCGGCGAGCATGACTTCGATGACAAGGCTGGCGATGCAGCCGACCGCGAGGAGATGAGCGAGGCGGACCGCGCCGTCTCGTTCCATCACAAGTCACTGCGCCAGCGGACGGCGATCGTCGCCGCTGGCCCCCTCGCCAATTTCCTGTTTG
Source organism: Rhodospirillales bacterium (assembly GCA_025458035.1). Lineage (GTDB taxonomy): Bacteria > Pseudomonadota > Alphaproteobacteria > Rhodospirillales > Defluviicoccaceae > Defluviicoccus. The sequence continues at coordinate 31,461 of JALOTH010000011.1, read as the reverse complement.
CGGTCGTCCTGTTCGCCGCCCTGTTCGCCACCGCCGGCGTACCCGCCCCGCTTGCCGGCGTCGGCTATGTGCAGCCGGACAGCGCCGCGGCGCGGGCCGGCTTTGCGCCCGGCGATCGGGTGGTGGCGATCGACGGCGAGCCGGTGAGGTGGTTCGAGGACCTGCGGCGAATCGTCAGTGAGCGCGCCGATCAGCCGACCCGCTTCGCGGTGCGGCGCGGCGAGGAGACTATCGAGCTGACCGCCACCCCGCAGGCGACCGCTGGTGCCGACGGCGCGGCGCGGCCGGTGGGGATGCTCGGCATCCGCCCCGACGGCGCGCAGGTGGGCTACGAGCGGGTGGGGCCGCTGACCGCCACCGCGATGGCGGGCGAACGCGTGATTTCGATCACCGCGCAGATCGGCATCGCGCTTTGGGAGATCGTCTCCGGCAGCCGCACCGCATCGGAACTCGGGGGGCCGCTGCGCATCGCCCAGCTCTCCGGAGAGATGGCACAGGACGGCATCATCAGCCTTGTTGTCTTCATGGCCGCACTGTCGATCAATCTCGGCCTGATCAACCTTTTGCCGATCCCCATGCTTGATGGCGGACATCTTGCGTTCTACGCTGCCGAAGCGGTGCGCGGGCGGCCGCTCGATCGGCGGCTGCAGGAATACGGGTTCCGTTTCGGACTGGTCTTTGTGCTCCTGCTGATCATCCTTGCAACGTGGAACGACTTGATGAGCCTGAAGGTGTTCGATTTCGTCAAAACCCTGATCAGCTGACGGCGGCTGAAGGGGATTGACGTGCGTCGAATGGTCCGCGGTTTCCTGGTGTCACGCGCGCTCATGCTGGCCGTGGTCCTGTTGGTGGCCGCGGTGGCGTGGCGACCGGCTTTGGCGCAGGAAGCGGCGGCGGGCGATGTGGTTCAGTCGATCGTCATCGAAGGCCTGCAGCGCAGTTCGCCGGAAAGCGTTCGCGCCTATCTGCTGATCCAGGAGGGCGACCCGTTCGATCCGGGCCGGATCGACCGCTCGCTGAAAAGCCTGTTCGCCACCGGCCGCTTCGCCAACGTCACCATCCGCCGCGAGGGCAACGCGCTCATCGTCACCGTTGTCGAGAACCCGACGATCAATCGCGTCGCCTTTGAGGGCAACAGCAAGATCGATGACGAGGCGTTGACCAGCGAGGTGACCCTAAAGCCGCTCGGCATCTATACCCGGGCGACGGTGCAGAGCGATGTTCGCCGGATCCTGGAGCTGTACCGGCGCAGCGGCCGTTTCGCCGCGGCGGTGGAGCCAAAGATCATCGAGCTGCCGCAGAACCGCGTTGACGTCGTCTTCGAGATCAACGAGGGACCGGTTACCGGCGTCGAGCGCATTCAATTCGTCGGCAACCGTCACTTCAGCGACTCGCGGCTGCGCGAAGAGGTCCGCACGCGCGAGACCCGCTGGTGGGCATTTCTCGCCACCGAGGATACCTATGACCCCGATCGGCTGGCGCTCGACCGCGAGCTGCTGCGCCGGCTGTATCTGAACGCGGGATTCGCCGATTTTCGCGTGGAGTCGGCGGTCGCCGAGCTGACCCCCGATCGTGAAAACTTCATCGTCACCTTCGTCGTCAATGAAGGCGAGCGCTACAAGGTCGGAACCATCAGCATCGAAAGCACGCTGCGGGGGCTCGAGCCGGCGCCGCTCTATGACGAGCTCACCTTTTCGACGGGCGACTGGTACAGCGCCGACCAGATCGAAAAGTCGATCAATGCGCTGACCGACGCCGTCGCCGAGCGGGGCTTTGCCTTCATCGACGTGCGCCCGAAGCTGGAGCGCAATCGCGAGCAACGGGCCATCGACATCGTGTTTGTGGTCAGCGAGGGGCCGCGAGTGTTCGTCGAGCGCATCGACATCAGCGGCAACGTGCGCACCATCGACCGCGTCATCCGCCGCGAGATGCGTCTCGCCGAGGGGGACGCGTTCAACGCCGCGAAGCTGCGGCGGTCGCGCCAGCGCATCCAGGACCTCGACTTTTTCGAGAAGGTCACCGTCGAAGAAACCGCCGGAAGCACGCCGGACCGCACCGTGGTCAAGGTGCAGGTTGCGGAAAAGTCGACCGGATCGCTATCGATCGGTGCCGGCTTCTCCACCGGCGCCGGCTTCCTCGGCGATTTCAGCATTCGTGAGCGCAATCTGCTTGGCCGCGGTCAGGACCTGCGGGTCGCGCTGCTGTTGGGGCAGCGCCAGCAGCAGGCGAACCTGGTGTTCACCGAGCCCTATTTCATGGATCGCGAGGTCAGCGCCGGCTTCAACCTCTTCTACGTACAGACCGACCGGCAGAGCGAGAGCTCCTTCGACAGCCGGGCGTACGGCTTGCAGCTCAACGCCGGCTATCCGTTTTCCGAAACCTTAAGTCAGAGCTGGAGCTATACGATCAAGCAGCAGGAAATCTACAACGTTCCCAACGACGCGTCGATTTTCGTGCAAGAGGCAACGGGGCTGGAGACGGTCTCGGAGATCGGTCAGACCCTCACCTACGATCGGCGCGACAGCCGGATCAATCCGACCAAGGGATATTTCGCCCGTCTGACCACGGATATTGCGGGTCTTGGCGGCACTGTCGCCTACGCGCGGCCGCGCGTCAGCAGTGGCTATTATTACCCGATCGCCGACAACTGGGTGGCCTCGCTGACCGGCGAGGTGGGCCGCATTTTCGGTCTGGGCGAGGATGTCAAGCTGCTCGACCGGTTTTACATCGGCGGCGCCGAGATCCGCGGCTTCAAGACCGACGGCGTCGGTCCTCGCGATAAGGACACCAACGACGCGCTGGGCGGCGAGATTTTCTATGCGACGAGCGCCCAGCTGAAGTTTCCCCTCGGTCTGCCGGAGGAGTTCCAGATCAGCGGCCGGGTGTTTACGGATGTCGGCAGTTCGTGGAAAATGGCCAATCAGCGGGGCTTGGTCGATGACTCCTCGAACCCCCGCCTGTCGGTGGGAACCGGTCTGACTTGGCTTTCCCCGTTCGGACCGCTGGGCGTCGATATTGGTTACGCCTTGATCAAGGAAGACTTCGATCAGACGGAACTGTTCCGTGTCAACTTTGGCACCCAGTTCTAAGGGGCGGCGATCGCGGTGGCCCTTGCTCATCGCGCTGGCGTTCGCCTCGGCGCTGGCGGTGGCCGCCAGCCCGGCGCCGCCGGCGAGCGCCGCCGAGCCGGATGCGAATGCCTTGCGCCTCGCCGTCGTCGATTTTGGCGCGATCCGCCGGCAGGCGGCGGCGGTGCGCTCCATCAACGACCAGCTGGAAACCCAGGTTGCCGCCTACCAAAGCGCCATCGAAAAGGAGGAGGAAGCCCTCAAGCTGGCGCAGCAGGAGATCGATCGCAAGCGCGGGTTGCTCGCCGCCGACGCCTTCGCTGTCGAGTTAAGGCAATGGGAGAACGATGTTTCCGAGGCGCAGCGCCGTTTCCTGAGGCGCCGGCAGGAACTGGAGAAGGCGCGCGCCGACGCCTGGCAGCAGGTCAACCAGCGGGTCGACCGCATCATCAAGGATCTGGCGCAGGAACGTCAGCTCGACGTGGTCATCCGGCGGGATCAGACGGTTTTCGTCGGCCACAGCTTCGACATCACCGGCGAAGTGCTGGTGCGACTCGATCGCGAGCTGCCGGTGGTCGAACTGCCGCTGCCCGGCGGCTAGGGCACGTCCCGTCCGCATCCCGGCCGCCCGCTGCGGCGATCCGAAGTATGTCTTGCCAATCCACACAAACCTCTGGAAAACAGGCGTTAGAGCCCAGCGTACCGGTGAGGGCGGTTGTCAGGCCATGGGCGGATGCCGGGCGCTCTGCGTGAACTCGATTGTTGGATGGGACGGCCATGGATACGGAAGCCTCCGCCGCCGGCTACGAAATCGATATCCTTCGCATCCAGCGGATGATTCCGCACCGCTACCCATTTCTCATGATCGACCGCGTTGTCGACGTTGTTCCCAACGTCCGGGCGACGGGCATCAAGAACGTGACCATCAACGAACCGCATTTCGTCGGCCATTTTCCCTCCGACCCGGTGATGCCGGGCGTGCTGCTGATCGAGGCGATGGCGCAGACGGCGGCCGTGCTGGTGGTGGCGACGCTGGGGGAGGGGCGGGAAGGCAGCCTCGTCTACTTCATGTCCGTCGAGCAGGCGCGCTTCCGCAAGCCGGTGGTGCCGGGTGATACGCTGAACGTTCATGTCGCCAAGGAGCGGCATCGCGGCAATGTCTGGAAATTCAAGGGCCGTGCCATGGTCAAGGACACCCTCGTCGCGGAAGCCGTTTACACGGCGATGATTCGCGATAGCTGAGCCGGCGGTGGCGGCAGGCGGAATTCCCGCGGAAAGTCCTTATGCGGCACCGTTGATGGGACGGCGGCGAAAGGATCATGGCTCGACTTGGTTGCAGCCATCGCCTGCCGTCCTGTTTCGGCTTTGCCGTGAACCGCCAGCGGTGGTTACTATGGCCATTGCTGATGAACTGCCTGTGGCGGTGTCCCAGATACCCGCCCGTGGGCGCCAGCATTGATTGAAAGCCGTCTTTTGCTATGCTTCCTCAACGTTGACCGGAGTGACTTGCAAGCGAGCGCGGCCTTCGCCAAAGTTCGGTCATCCTTGAGGACAACGGGCGCGAAGTGGGGTCGGATGCGGCGTGGTGGACTTTCGATCATCCTCGGCCTGGCGGCCGTCGCCGCGGCCGCGCCAGTGCCGGCGATGTCCGACACGACAGGGTTCCAGACATGGCTGAACGGCATCCGGCAGGAGGCCCGCGCCGCTGGCGTCAGTGAGCGGACCATCGAGGCGGTTCTGGGTCCTGTGACGCCGTCGCCGCGCGTGATCGCCCTCGATCGCCGCCAGCCGGAACTCCTGCAATCCTTCTGGCAATACCTGGATGCGCGGGTGACCCCGGCGCGCGTCGCGCGTGGGCGCCAGATGTTGGAACGGCACGATGCCCTCCTCGCCGAAATCCATCGGCGCTACGGCGTGCCGCCCCGTTTCCTGGTGGCGTTGTGGGGCTTGGAAACCGACTTCGGCGGCGAGACCGGCGAGCACGATCTCGCGCAAGCGCTGGCGACGCTCGCCTACGATCCCCGCCGCGGCGCGTTTTTTACCGAACAGTTGCTGGCCTTGCTGACGATCATGGATGCCGGCGACGTCGCCATCGGAGCGCGCGGATCGTGGGCCGGGGCGATGGGCCAGATGCAGTTCATGCCGATGACCTACCGCGATGCCGCAGTCGACGGCGACGGCGATGGCCGGCGCGATCTGTGGCGCAGTTTGCCGGACGTGATGGCGTCGGCTGCCAACTACCTGGCCCGCTCCGGTTGGCGTGTCGATGAAACCTGGGGCCGGGAGGTTGCGCTGCCGCCCGGCTTCGACCTCGCGCTGAGCGGGCCTGACCTTCGCCGCCCGCTTGCCGAATGGCAGGCGCTGGGGGTGCGCCGCGCCGATGGCAGCGACTTGCCGACGGCGGACCTCTCCGCGTCCCTGCTGCTGCCGGCGGGCGTCGACGGCGGCCCGGCGCTGCTCGTCTACGACAATTTCTCCGTTATCATGACCTGGAACCGCTCCCTTCTTTATGCCATCGCGGTGGGCCATCTCGCCGATCGGTTGGCGGGTGAGCCACCGTTCCGCGCCAACCGCCCGCTCTACGAGGATACCCTGTCCCGCGCCGACCTGCAGGAGGTGCAAATTCTGCTGGCGCGGCTGGGCTTCGATGCTGGCCAGCCCGATGGCGTTCTCGGCGCCAAGACCCGCATCGCGCTGCAATCGTTTCAGCGCACGCACGATCTGCCCGCCGACGGCTATCCGACGCTCGGCGTGATCGAGCGGCTGCGCCTGGTGGCGACACCGTGATCGGTGCCGCCGGCCGCGCGTTGACGGCTCTCGCCGCATTGGCGGCGATTGCCTCGCTTGCCGCCTGTGCCGGTTCCAGTGGTTCGGAAGCAACGGCGGCGGCGAGCGCGCCAACCGCCGGCGGCGGCGCCGTCAGCGGCCGATACAAGGTTGGCAAACCATATCAGATCAAAGGGATATGGTATTATCCTCGCGTCGATTACGGCTACGATGAAGTCGGCATCGCGTCCTGGTACGGGCCGGGCTTTCACGGCGAACAGACCGCCAATGGCGAAGTCTACGACATGAACGACATGACGGCGGCACACAAGACGCTGCCGATGCCGAGCATCGTCCGGGTGACCAACCTCGAAAACGGCCGCACCATCAAGCTGCGGATCAACGATCGTGGCCCCTTCGTCGGCGAGCGCATCATCGACGTTTCGCGGCGAGGCGCGCAGCTGCTGGGCTTTTACGGTGCCGGCACGGCGCGTGTTCGCGTGCAGATCGAGGCTGAGGAAAGCCAGGAGCTGGCGGCAGCGTTGACCGGGGTGCCGGTTGCCAGCATCGGTGCCGCGGCGATGCCGTCGACCGTTTACGCGCCTCCCGCCGCGCCTGCCGCAGAACCGACGCCGGTTGTGGCCGCCGCGGTGCTGCCGCCGGTGGATCCGTCGCCGCAGATGGGCTGGGCCGAGCCGCCGCCGGTTATGTCCGGCAGCGGTGCCAACGACGACCTGCCGCCCGATCCCCGGCTGGCGGCGGCGGCGCAGCCGGTTGACGAGGTCCTGGCGGAGCCATTGCCGCCGGCAGCGCTTCCCGCCGCCGTGCGCGGCAGCACGCCGGCGCCGCGGACGGCCGCGGCCTCGCCCCTGCATTTCGTGCAGGCCGGCGCCTTCGCTGATCCGGCGAACATCGCCAAGGCGCGCGCCAAGCTGGACCCGCTGGGTCCCGTGGAAGTCAAGCCGCTATCGGTGGACGGGCGGCCGTTGATGCGCGTACGGGTCGGTCCGCTCGACTCCGAGGCCGAAGCGCAGAAGGTGCTGCTGGCGGCGGTGCGCGCCGGTTTTGTCGGCTCGCGCGTCGTCCTGGAATAGCGATTACCTGGTATCGCCAATCGGCTGACGGAGGTTTTGACACGATGACGGGAGCGTTCCTGCCGGCGGTGGTCCGCCGCATCATTGCCGCCGGCGTCATCGCCGGCGTGTCCATCCTTGCGGCGGCGCCGGCCTCGGCGATCGAAACCGCGGCGAAACATGCCTTCCTCGTCGATGCGACAACCGACGTGGTCTTGTTCAACAAAGCCGGCGATGAAGCGATGCCGCCGGCGTCGATGAGCAAAATCATGACCACGTATCTCGTCTTCAAGCGCCTGCGGGACGGTACGCTGAAACTGGACGATGAGTTGCCGGTCAGCGAATATGCTTGGCGCGTCGGTGGCGCCGCCTCGGGCGGTTCGACGATGTTCCTGAAGCTGGGAGACCGGGTGAAGGTCTCCGACCTGCTCAAGGGAATCATCATTCAGTCTGGAAACGACGCCTGCATCGTCATCGCCGAGGGTCTCGCCGGCAGCGAGATCGCGTTCGCCGAGGAAATGACCAGGGTCGGCAAGCAGATCGGGTTGACCAACTCGGTGTTTCGCAATTCCACCGGCCTGCCCGACCCCGATGAGTACATGACGGCGCGCGATCTGGCCACATTATCGCAGCGGATCATCGAGGACTTCCCCGAATATTATCCGATGTTCTCGGAAAAGCATTTTGTTTTCAACGGCATCAAGCAGGGCAACCGCAATCCGCTGCTGTACAAGGGCATCGGCGCCGACGGGCTGAAGACCGGGCACACGCAGGCCGCCGGCTACGGCCTGACGGCGTCGGCGGTGCAGGGAGACCGGCGTCTGATTCTCGTCGTCAACGGCTTGCCCAGCATGAAGGCGCGCGCCGACGAGACCGAGCGCCTGCTTGACTATGGGTTTCGCGAGTTCGACAATTACGTGCTGTTCAAGCCGGGCGAACCGGTGGCAAACGCCGAGGTCTGGCTGGGCGAGGAAGCGACGGTACCGCTGGTCGTCGCTGGCGGCGCCGTCGCGACGCTGGCGCGAAAAGCCCGTCCCAACATGAAGGTCACCGTCGCCTATGATGGGCCGATCGAGGCGCCGATCGCCAAGGGGCAAACGGTGGGAACGCTGCAAGTGACCGCGCCGGGTACGGAGCCGATCGAGTTTCCGCTTGTGGCGGATGCGTCCGTCGACAGGCTGGGGCTGTTCGGCCGGCTGATGGCGGCACTCGGCCACGTCGTTCGTGGTATCTTCGGCTGAGCCGGACGGCCGGCCGTTGGCCCAGCGGCGCGGCCGGCTGATTACTTTCGAGGGCGGCGAGGGCTCCGGGAAATCGACGCAGACGCGCCGGCTGACGCTGCTGTTGCGGTCGGCGGGGATCGAGGCGCTGGCCACCCGTGAACCGGGCGGCGTCGCCAGCGGTGAGCGCATCCGTTCGCTGTTGCTGGGCAACGGCGAACCGCCGTTCCTGCCGCTGACCGAGGCGATGCTGCACTGGGCGGCGCGCCATGAGCATGTCGCCGGGGCAATCTCGCCGGCGCTCGTCGCGGGGCGGTGGGTCATCTGTGATCGCTTCGCCGATTCCACGCTCGCCTATCAGGGCTACGGCATGGGGGTCGATCTCGATGTGCTGGCGACGCTGCGCCGCCTTGCCATTGGCGAGCTGGACGCGGACCTCACGATGCTGCTCGATCTGCCAGTGGAGGAGGGGCTGGCGAGGGCCGCGCGGCGCAACCCCCTTGCCGACCGCTATCAGGGTCTGGCGATCGATTTCCATCGGCGGGTGCGCGAGGGATTTCTGTCCATCGCCCGCGCCGAGCCCGCTCGTTGCGTCATCATCGATGCCAGCGGTGACGAGGATCAGGTGGCGGCCCGCGTTCGCGCGGTGATCATCGATCGCTTCGCCGACGACCTGCCGGCGCGGTTGCGGTTGCGATGATCGAGACCGAGCGAAGCGCGCCGCCGACGCTGGCGCCACGGGCCAATCCGCTGCTGTTCGGCCATGACGACGCCGAGCGGGAGATGGCGACGGCGCTGGCCGCCGGCCGGCTGGCGCATGCCTGGCTGCTCACCGGGCCCTCCGGTATCGGCAAGGCAACGTTGGCGTTTCGTTTCGCACGTTATCTACTAGTAGAGGGCAGTGGTGGCGGCGCGGCGGGCGGTGTTCCGGCAGGCCTCGCCGTCGACGCGGCCCACCCGGTGTTTCGCCGCATTGCCAGCGGCGGCCATGCCGACCTGCTGACCGTCGAGCGCAAGCTGGACGATCGCCGGCAGCGGCTGCGCAGCGACATCGTCGTTGACGACGTCCGCGGCGTCGGTCCCTTCCTCGCATCGACACCGGCCGAAGGCGGCTGGCGGGTCGTCGTTGTCGATGGCGCCGATGCGATGACGACCAGCGCCGCCAACGCCCTGCTGAAAGTCCTGGAGGAACCGCCGGACCGCTCCGTGCTGATCCTCACCTGCGCCCGCCCGGCACGCCTGCTGCCGACGCTGCGCTCGCGCTGCCGGCGCGTCTCGCTGTCGCCGCTGTCGCCGGCGGTGGTTGCCGAACTGCTTGGCCGCTACCGGCCGGCCCTGCCAGCGGCGGAGATCGATGGCCTGGCCCGCGACGCCGGCGGGAGCATCGGTGCGGCCTTGCTGCTGGCGGATGCTGGCGGCCTGGCCATCAAGGCAGAGGCGAGGCGGCTGCTGGCAACCTTGCCGGCTCTCGATGTCGCCGGGTTGCTCAAGTTGGCCGACCGGGTGGCCGCTGCCGAAGATGACGTCGCCTTCAAGCTATCGGCGGAGAGCCTTCTCGAGTGGCTCGAAGCCGTCATCCGGACCGCCGCCGGCGCCCCGGCGAAAGGGTACAGCGGCAGCGATGCGCCGGATCGCCAGGCCCTGACGGCGATCGCCGCCCGGGCCTCGCTTGATCGCTGGCTTGAGGTGTGGGACAACACGGCGCGACTGCTGTCCCAGGCCGATCACGCCAATCTCGATCGCCGCCAGGTCCTGCTGGCGAGCGTGTTCGGCGTACGCGAAGTCCTCGGCGGATAGCCCGGCGGCGACCGAACCGGCGCGATAACGAGGCCAAGATGGCACCTGAACCAACCTACTACATCACCACGCCGATCTATTATGTGAATGATGCCCCCCACATCGGGCACATGTATACGACGCTGGCCTGCGATGTCCTGGCGCGCTTCAAGCGCCTTGATGGCTACCGCGTCCGCTTTCTCACCGGTACCGACGAGCACGGCCAGAAGGTGCAGAAGGCGGCGATCGCCGCCGGCTTGACGCCGCTGGACTTCACCGACCGCGTTTCCGGAAACTTCCGCGATCTCGCCGCGCACATGCACTTCACCAACGATGACTTCATCCGGACCACGGAAGCGCGCCATCGACGCTCCTGCCAGGCGCTGTGGCAGCGGTTGATCGAACGCGGACACATCTACCTTGGCTCCTATGCCGGCTGGTATGCCGTCCGTGACGAGGCGTTCTACGGCGAGGGGGAGCTGATCGCCGGCCCCGGGGGCGAAAAGCTGGCGCCAACCGGCGCGCCGGTGGAGTGGGTGGAAGAGCCCAGCTACTTCTTCCGGTTGTCGGCGTGGCAGGCGCCGCTGCTGCGCTTTTACGCCGAGAACCCTGATTTCATCGCGCCGGACAGCCGGCGCAACGAGGTCATCAGCTTCGTCGCCGGCGGCCTTCAGGATCTGTCGGTCTCCCGCACCACCTTCGACTGGGGGATCCCGGTGCCGGGGGATGACCGCCACGTCATGTACGTCTGGCTCGACGCGCTGACCAACTACATCACCGCCGTCGGTTTCCCGGATGTTGAGTGCGCCGATTACCGAACCTTCTGGCCGGCCGATCTGCACATGGTGGGCAAGGACATCCTGCGCTTTCACGCCGTCTACTGGCCGGCGTTCCTAATGGCCGCGGACCTCGCGCCGCCACGGCGGGTGTTTGCCCACGGCTGGTGGACCAACGAGGGACAGAAGATCTCGAAATCCCTTGGCAACGTGATCGACCCGAACGAAATCGTCGCCCGCTACGGTCTCGATGCCGTCCGTTATTTCATGCTGCGGGAGGTGCCGTTCGGCGCCGATGGCGATTTTTCGCACCGGGCGATCGTCGGCCGCATCAATGGCGATCTGGCCAACGACCTCGGCAACCTGGCACAACGCTCGCTGTCGATGATCCAGCAGTACTGCGGCGGCGTGTTGCCGGATCCGGGACCGCTCACCGACGATGACCGGGTCCTGCTGGAGGCGGCCGGCCGGCTGACCGATCGGGTACGCGGCCACCTCGAACGGCAGATGTTTCATCTCGCACTCACGGCGATCTGGGAAACCGTCGCCAGCGCCAACGTCTACGTCGATCGGCAAGGGCCATGGGCGTTGCGCAAGAGCGATCCGCCCCGCATGCAGACGGTGTTGTCCGTACTCGCCGAAACGATCCGCCGCATCGCGTTGCTGTTGCAGCCGTTCATCCCGGACGCGGCATCACGGCTGCTCGACCAGCTGGCGGTGCCGGCGGCGGAGCGCGGCTTCGCGGCCCTCGCCCCCGGCCACCGCATCGCCAGCGGCGCCGTCCTGCCCAAGCCCAGCGGCGTCTTCCCGCGCTTCGTCGAGGACGGCGCGGCGGGAACGGAGAAGGCCGGCAAGGGGCGAGGGTGATGCGATTCGTTGACAGTCATTGCCACCTCGATTTTCCCGATTATCAGGACGATCTCGACGCGGTTATGGCGCGGGCGGCGGCGGCCGGGGTGACGAGCATGCTGACCATCTCGACGCACGTGTCGCGCTTTTCGAGGGTGCTCGCCGTCGCCGAAGCGCTGCCGGCGGTGGTCTGTACCGTTGGCGTTCACCCGCACGAAGCGGCGCGGGAGGAGGGGGTCACCGTCGACCGGCTGGTCGACCTGTCAGGCCATCCGAAGGTTGTCGGCTTCGGCGAGACGGGCCTCGATTACTATTACGAGCACAGCCCGCGCGCCGCGCAGCAGGCCAGCTTCCGCATCCACCTGCAGGCGGCGCGGCGGGCCGGACTGCCGGTCGTTGTCCACACCCGCGATGCGGACGAAGATACCGCCGCGATCCTGCGGGAGGCGGCGGCCGAGGGCCCGCTCAGCGGCGTGCTGCACTGTTTCAGTTCCGGCGAGGCGCTGGCCCGCACCGCCATCGATCTCGGCTTTTACATCTCGTTTTCCGGCATCATCACCTTCAAGAAGGCCGATGCGCTGCGCCGCATCGCCGCCGCGCTGCCTCGGGATCGCATCCTCATCGAGACCGACGCCCCTTACCTTGCGCCGGTGCCGCACCGCGGCAGGCGCAATGAGCCGGCGTATGTGACGGAAACGGCGCGCGTGCTCGCGGCGGCACGCGGCGAGGAGCTGGCGGCGCTCGCCGCCGCCACCACCGAAAACTTTTTCCGCCTGTTCGCCAAGGCACCGCCGTGCGCGTGACCATTCTCGGCTGCGGCGGATCGAGCGGTACGCCAGCGATCGACTGGGGCTGGCAACGGTGCAACCCGGACAATCCGCGCAACCGTCGCACCCGTCCGTCGATCCTCATCGAATCCGGCGAGACCCGCCTGCTGATCGATACGGCGCCGGAACTGCGCCAGCACCTGCTGGATGCCGGCGTCTCGCGGCTGGCGGCAGTCCTGTACACGCACGCCCACGCCGACCATGTGCACGGTCTCGATGACCTGCGGGCGGTCAACCGGGTGATCGGTGCGGCGCTGCCCGCCTATGGCAGCCCGGACACGCTGGCCAAAATCCGCTCCCGCTTCGCCTATGCGTTCACCGACCAGCCGGCGGAAACCACCAACTACTACAAGCCGACGCTGATCCCGCGACCCATCGAGGACGGCGAACAGACGACGATCGACGCGATCAGTGTCCGTGCCTTCGATCAGGACCACGGCTTCAGCCGCACCCTCGGCTTTCGCTTCGACGCCGGCGGGCGGAGCTGCGCCTATTCCACCGACCTCGTTGAACTGCCAGACCACGCCTGGGCGATCGTCCACGACCTCGATCTGTGGATCATCGGCGCCTTCGTCGATCGTCCGCATCCGACCCATTGCGATGTGGACAAGGCGCTGGCCTGGATCCGCCGGGCACGGCCACGGCGAGCGGTGCTGACCCACCTCGGCGGCATGCTGGACTATGACGAGTTGGCGGCGCGCTTGCCCGATCGCGTGGAACCGGCCTACGACGGACTGGTGGTGCTGCTGTGATGAATGCGGCCTACGGGGGTGGCGCGGGAGAGGAGGGGGCCCCTCTCCCGCGTTGATGCGCCCTGAAAATTCGCCGTCACAAGCCCTAGTGCAGCGGCCCATTCAAAGAATGCACGGTCGCTGCACGCAACCCATTGTTTTTAGTGCACATCTCACCCATTCGACTGACTCATCCGAATGGGTCTGTGCACTAGCGGCGGCGGCGAACCGCGGCCAGACCGGCGAGGGCCGAGCCGAACAGCAGCGCCGCGCCGGGAACCGGTACCGGCGCCGTCGTTGCATACTGGGCCAGCCGCCACTCGCGCTCGGTGAAATCAGCAACCGTGAACATCAGCGACAGCGTCTGCCCCGGCAACACGGTGAAGCCGGTGAACAGGAAGTCGATGCTGTCGATGGGTGAGAAATTGACGGTGCCGTTCCAACCCGCGGCCTGGTTGACGTCGTTGATGCCGACCGCGAGGGTCGTTCCGGAAAAGTCGATGCCGTCGAAGTCGTCGGAATCTTCCCACAGCCCCGTGGTCTGATTGAACGATTGCAGGATGATGTGATAGTCGGTCCAGGCGACGTTGGAGCCGTTCAACACGAACTCCTGGACCGAGTAGAGCCCGTCGGCCAAATCGTAGGGACCGGCGTCCAGGTTGGTGAAGGCCGGACCGGCGCCGTTCACCGTCTTGCACACCGTAATGTCGGCATCGCTGGTGCAAACGGCCGCCATCGCCGGCTGCGCCGCAAGGAGACCCGCGACCGCCGCGCCAGCCAACAGCGCCACACTCTTGAACTGCATCTTAAGACCTCCATGCCCAATCCGGGTCCCTGCCGCCGCCGACGGCAAGGCTAACGATTGCAAAGTGCGCTCATGCACGTAATGGTAGTAGAATAGGGAAATTTTTACCGATCGTCAATCTGAAATTGCATCGCAAATCAGATTACGCTTTAAGCGTGTTGCTAGAGCGGACGACCGACGAAGGCGAGACGATGACTGCTGGGCCCGACGTTGTGGTCGAGACGTTCCGACGCAAAGCCGCTGTCACGGAGCACGGCCAGGAAAGACGCTTCGTCGTAGGTCGTCAGCCCGATGGTGCCCCGCAGATGCCGGTAATCCGACAGCTGCAGGCGCACGAGCGCGGCAAGATCGGCCAGCAGAAAGCCGTTAGCGGCGGCGAACTTCAACCGGCTGGCAACGTCGCGGACGAGGGGCGTGCCGGGTGCGATGACATCGGCAACGATCAGACGGCCGTCCGTCTTCAGCACCCGGCGGATCGTGGCGAGCATGGCGCGGAGGGTGCCGACATCGACGTACTGAACAACCGAAATGAGCAGCGCCAGATCGACCGATGCGGCGGCGAGGCCGGTCAGGTGCGGGTCATCACAGATGCGGATCCTCGGATGGCCGGCGAGCCGGGCCTGGAGCCCGTCGCGCACCCGCGGTGAGGCGTCGTACAGCCACAGGCGGCCCGCACGCCCGGCCAGGGCTTCCGCCGCGAGTGCATCGCCGCAGCCGTAATCGAGGACAACGGCCGCCGGGTCTGCGGGCAGATGCGGCGATAGGTCCCTGAAAATCCGTTTGTAATGGGCGCGCAGGTGCGCCTCGCCGGCGTAGATCCGATTGGGCCGTTCCCAGAACGCCTGCCAGCCCTTGGCCATGTCCTTCCCGTAGACCCGAAACACCGTGAACGATCAGAACCCGACGCAGAACGCCCGCGGCATCTTAGCGGTTCCGCTCCAGCCGACGCCAGCGGGCGGCTTTCGCCAACTCACTGACTTTCGCTCACTCGCTGACATGATGCGCGACGACTTATTTTTCATAATATACCTTATACGACCAATCGCCATGGGCGATGAGAGGGGGTGCCGCGCCGCGCCGCCGGTCCTACGGTTTGTCGAGATGATGCCAGGTGTAGGCCTCGCGGCCGTCCGGCCACTGCCGGCGCACGGCAACGGTGAGGAACAGATGAACGCGGCAGCCGAACAGCCGTTCCAGTTCGCCGCGCGCCCGCTCACCGATCTGGCGCAGGCGCTGGCCGTCCTCGCCGATGACGATCGGCCGCTGGCTCATGCGCTCGACGTAGACCGTCTGTTCGATGCGCAAGGCGCCGTCCGCCTGCCGCTGCCACGCCACCGGCACCACCGCCGTCGACCGCGGCACCTCGTCGCGCAATTGCAGGAACACCTGTTCGCGGGTAACCTCCGCCGCCCGCAGGGCCTCCGGCGTATCGGTGGACATATCCTCGGGGAACAGCCACGGCCCCGCCGGCATGCCCGTGGCAAGATACTGGCGCAGATCCTCGATGCCGTCGCCCGTCCGCGCCGAGACCAGGAAGACCCGCTCGAAGACTGCCGGGCCGCGCGCCGTCACTTGCGCGATCAGCGGCAGCAGCCGGCGTTTGTCGACGATATCCACCTTGTTGACGGCGAGGCACGCCGGCTGCCGACGCGCCATCACCCGGCTGATCAGCCGCTCAGCGGGCCCGTCGCGCCCCTTCGCCGCGTCAATGACAACGAGGACCCGGTCGGCGTCATCGAGGCTGCCCCAGGCTGCCGCCAGCATGGCGCGGTCGAGCATCCGCTTGGGTGTCATCACCCCCGGCGTGTCCACCAGCACCACCTGCGCCGCCCCCACCGCGAAGATGCCGCGGACCCGCGTTCGCGTCGTCTGTGCCCGCGGCGAGACGATCGAGACCTTGCGGCCGACGAGGGCGTTGACCAGCGTCGATTTGCCGACATTGGGGGCACCGACGATGGCGACGAAGCCGCACGCCGTCTCGGCACCGCCCGCCCCCGCTCCGCTTGGCGCTGTCGCCATCAGCGGTGCCGCCGCCCCGGCTCGCCGCCATCGGCTGCTGTCGGTGCGCAGACGGCGAGCAGCGCCTTTGCCGCTTGCGCCTCGGCGAGCCGCTTCGACGGTCCGGCGGCGCTGGCCTGCCGGCCATCGCCGAGGCGGACGCGGATCACGAACACTGGCTGATGATCGGGTCCTTCCCGGCTGACCTCCTCATAGACAGGCAGGCTCAACCCCTGCCCCTGTGCCCATTCCTGCAGCGCCGTCTTCGGGTCCTTCGGCGCCACCTGCGCCTCCGCCAGCAGTGGCGCCCACGCCTGGCGGACAAACGCCGCTGCGGCGGCCAGCCCGCCATCGAGATAGAGCGCGGCGATCACCGCTTCGCAGGCGTCGGCAATGATGTTGGGGTTGGGAGCGGAGTTGGCCTCGTGGCCACCACCCCGGCCGACACGGATGAACGGCGGCAGTCCAATCGCCCGCGCCACCCGCTCCAGCGCATCCCCGCTCACCAACTGCGCGTGGCGGCGTGCCAGTTCGCCGACGCTGTCGTTGGGGAACGTCTCGCACAGCAACTCGGAAACACACAGGCCGAGGACGCGGTCGCCGAGAAACTCCAGTCGCTCGTTGGAGGTGCCATGGCCGCCGGCGGCCAGACCGGCGCTGGCGTGGCGCAACGCGAGGCGGAGCAGGCTCAGATCAGCGAAGCTGTGCCCCAGCACCGTCTCCAGCTCGGCGAGTGCGGTCGGTGACCGGCTCATGCGGGAGCCGCCGCGGTCAATGGATGGCGGTGAAGATGCGCGAGAACCGGATCGATTGCGGCCACGCCCACACCCGCAGGATGCTGCCGTCGATGGAGAAGAAAATGAACTCAGCCCGTCCCAGGATGTTGACGAACGGGATATAGCCGACCCGCGATAGCACCCGGCTATCGCTGGAACTGTCGCGGTTATCGCCCATCACGAAATAATGGCCGGCCGGCACCGTATACAGCGGCGTGTTGTCCAGCATCTCCCGGTCGCTGATCTCGATGATGGCATGGCTGCGGCCGTTCGGCAGGGTTTCGATATAGCGCTGGACCTTCTGCTCGGCGCCAAAGCCGTTCGTCACCAGGAATTCGCCCGCCGGCTGCCGCTTCACCGGCTCGCCGTTGATGTGCAGGACGCCGCTGACCAGCTGCACGCGGTCCCCCGGCATGCCGACGATGCGCTTGACGTAGTCGGTCTTCTGGTCGGCCGGCAGTTTGAAAACGACCACATCCCCCTGCTCCGGCTCGGTTGGCCACACACGGCCCTGAAACAGTGGCGGGCCGAATGGCAGGGAAAAGCGGCTATAGCCGTAGGAGTACTTCGAAATGAACAGATAATCACCGATCAGCAATGTCGGAATCATCGACCCCGACGGAATGTTAAATGGCTCGAAAAAAAATGTCCTGACGACGAGTGCAATCAGAGTCGCGTAGATGATCGTGCGAACAAGTTCCCAGAAGCTCGAAGCTTTTGTATCTGATTTCATGATCCGGGAATGATTTGTGGTGATGTTTGTCGTGCTCGGCTGGACAGGCGCGCGGCCGCGGCGCGGCCCCCCCGACAGCGCACGCCCGCTCCGGGATCAAGCCACCCTCGACGGCGCGCTGTCAAGCCGAAGCCGCCCGCTGGCCGTCACGCGGCGGCAAGGCAGCAGCGGAAATCACCACGAAGGCCTGGGCGTAGGGGTATTCGTCGCTCATCGACACGTGCAGGTGGGCGCACATGCAGGGTGGCGTCAACGCTGCGAGACGGAGCGCCGCACCCTCGGTCAGCGTCAGCACCGGCTGTCCCGACGGCAGGTTGCCGATCTCGATGGACTGCCAACTGACGCCCTGACGAAAGCCGGTGCCGAGAGCCTTGGCGCAGGCCTCCTTCGCCGCGAACCGCTGGGCGTAGGCGTCGACGCGCCGCCGCCGCCGATCACACCGCTGCCGTTCCCTCGGTGTGAACACACGGTCGAGAAAGCGGTCGCCGAAGCGGTCCAGGGTTTTTTCAAGCCGCCGGATATCAACGAGATCGATGCCGACACCGAGGATCACGGTGCCGGGTCCGCGCTGGCCCGCGCCTCGCTCATCAGCGCCCGCATGCAGGCGACCGTCGCCGCCAAGCCATCGAACACCGCTTCGCCAATGAGAAAATGACCGATGTTCAACTCGACGATCTCGGCGATGCGGGCGATCGGCGCGACGCTCTCGTAGGTCAGGCCATGGCCGGCATGACACTCGAGGCCAAGGCGGCGCCCCTGCTGCGCAGCGGCGGTGATCCGCGCCAGTTCCGCCGCGCGCGCCTCGCCGGCGGCCGCGTGGCAGTAGCGGCCGGTGTGGAACTCCACGGCGTGCGCGGCCAGCGCCGCCGCTGCCTCCACCTGCGATGGCGCCGGCTCGATGAACAGGGTCACGGCGATCCCCTGCCCCGTCAGCTCGTCAACGAACGGGCGCAGATGCGAAGCTCCGCCCGCGGCATCGAGGCCGCCCTCCGTCGTGCGCTCCTCACGCCGCTCGGGAACCAGGCACACGGCATGGGGCTTAAAGCGCAAGGCGATTTGCAGCATTTCCGCCGTTGCCGCCATCTCCAGGTTCAGCGGCACCGTGCAGGTGGCGACCAGCGCGGCGATGTCGTCATCGGAAATATGCCGGCGATCTTCACGCAGGTGCGCGGTGATCCCATCGGCTCCCGCGGCGATGGCTATTCGCGCCGCCCGCACCGGATCGGGGTGATGGCCGCCGCGGGCGTTGCGGATGGTGGCGACGTGATCGATGTTCACACCGAGTCGAATGGGCTTGATCATGTCAGGGCATGTCCGATCGGCGGGCTAGCCGCGGGCCCGCTCGACCGCCGTCACCGACGGCGTCGCCCGCAGCGCCGCCAGGATCTCGTTGAGATGCTTGACGTCGCGCACTTCCACATCGACCAGAATATCGAAGAATTGCGCCGTCCGATTGACGATTTTCAGGTTGGTGATGTTGCCCTCGCCGCGGGCGATGACGGTGGTCAGGTTGCCAAGGCTGCCAGGTTCGTTGAGCACGGTCACGTCGATGCGACCGGTGTACGTCGACGGGCTTTCCGCATCGACCTTCCACGACACGTCGATCCAGCGCTCCGGGCTGTCGCTGTAGACGTCCAGGCTGTCGCAGTCGATGGTGTGAATGGTCACGCCCTTGCCGGTGGTGACGACACCGACGATGCGATCGCCGGGGAGCGGATGGCAGCAGCCGGCGTAATGGATCGCCATGCCGGGGATCAAGCCGTTGATCGGGACGCCGCCCTCGTCCGCCTTGCTGGCGCGCTTGGCGCGCGCCCGCGGCATCATCCGCTCATAGAGGCTCGGCCGCTTTTTCGTCGACGGGTAGACGCTCTCCAGCACCGTGCGCGCGGTCAGGTGGCCAGCGCCCACTTGCGCGCACAAGTCCTCGACGCTCGCCTGCTTGAACGCCTTGATCGCTTCCTCGCCCGCCTTTTCGCTGAATTGCAGCGCGTGCTCCCTGAACGTCTTTTCGAGGATCGAGCGGCCGAGCTGGGCATACTGCTCGCGCTCGCGGGTGCGCACGAACCGCCGAATGCGGGCCCGCGCCTTGCCGGTGATGACGAAGCGCTCCCACGTCGGCGACGGCGTCTGCGCCGGCGAGGTGAGCACCTCGACCTGATCTCCGTTGGCAAGGACGGTCCGTAACGGCATCATTTTGCCGTTGATTTTGGCGCCGACACAGTGATCGCCGATTTCCGAGTGGACGGCATAGGCAAAGTCGATGGTCGTCGCTCCCGCCGGAAGGGTGATCAGATCGCCCTTGGGCGTGAAGCAGAACACCTCATCGGCGAACATTTGCAGCTTGGCGTTGTCGAGGAAGTCACCAGCGCTGCCGGCTTGATCCAGAATATCAAGAAGGTGGCGGATCCACTGGTATTGCCGACCATCGGTGAGCGAGCCGCCCTGCTTGTAGTGCCAATGCGCGGCAACGCCGAACTCGGCGACCTCATGCATGTCGCGGGTGCGGATCTGGATCTCGATGCGCTGCCGTTCCGGGCCGAACACGCCGGTGTGCAACGACCGGTAGCCGTTCGGCTTTGGCACCGAGATGTAGTCCTTGAAGCGGCCGGGAATGACCGGGTAGCTGCCGTGGACGATGCCGAGGGCACGATAGCAATCCTCGACCGTGTCAACGATGACCCGGAACGCCATGATATCGCACAACTGCTCAAAATTGAGATTGTTGTGCTGCATCTTCCGCCAGATCGAATACGGGGATTTCTCGCGGCCATAGACCTCCGCGTTCAGCCCGTTATTGCTCAACGTATCGCGCAGCTGGCTGATGATGCGGGGGATGATTTCTTCACCCTTATCCCGCAGGAATTTCAGCCGGGCCACGATCGAATCGCGACCGTGCTCGTTCAGCTCGGCAAAGGCAAGATCTTCGAGTTCGCCTTTCATCTCCTGCATGCCGATGCGCTCGGCCAGCGGAGCGTAAATCTCCATCGTCTCCTTGGCGATGCGCTGGCGCTTTTCCGGGTTGTCGATGAAGCACAGCGTGCGCATGTTGTGCAGCCGGTCGGCAAGCTTGACCAGCAGGACACGGATGTCCTGTGACATCGCCAGCACCAGCTTGCGGAAGTTTTCCGCCTGCTTCGCCCGTTCGGACTGCAGCTCGATGCGGTTGAGCTTGGTCACCCCGTCGACGAGGCGGGCAATCTCCTCGCCGAAGAACAGTTCGATGTCATCAAGGGTGATGCCGGTATCTTCGATGGTGTCATGCAGCAGGGCGGTGACGATCGAGGCGGTATCCAGGCGATAGCCGGTCAGGATGCCGGCGACTTCGAGGGGATGGGAAAAATAGGGATCGCCGTTGGCGCGCTTTTGCGTGCCGTGCGCGCGCATGGCAAAGACATAGCCGCGGTTGAGGACATGTTCGTCAGCGCTGGGGTCGTAGGCCTTGACCCGCTCAACGAGTTCGAACTGTCTGATCATGCGGGCCTTGTCATCCCGTCACCTGCTCCTCGGGGGCAGACCGGCGCTGCCAGCGTGGTTCAGCCGAGTTCGTCGTCGAAGCCGCCGTCCCCGGGAGCGTCGGGATCACCGCGCCGGGGGTCGTCCTCCTCCGTCTCGTCGCCTTCGAGTTGAAGGTCGTCCTCGATGATTTCTTCGTCGTCCCGGGCATCGTCCTGCCCGACGTCGATGGCGCGCGAGATGGCCAGGAGATCGAGCTCGTCCGCTTCCGGCTCGTCGCTTTCGACCACCTTTTGCAGGCCGCGCACCAGGTTCAGTTCGAGTTCCTTCAGGTCGACGGTCCCTTCGGCGATTTCCCGCAAGGCCACCACCGGGTTCTTGTCGTTATCCCGGTCGACCGTCAGCGTTGCGCCCGCGCCCAGATTGCGCCCGCGCTGCGCGGCGAGCATGACCAGCTCAAACCTGTTGGGAATCCTGAGGACGCAGTCCTCCACCGTTACGCGCGCCATAAAACCCTCGTTTGCCACTCAAGAATGACTACCATAGCAGATAAGCGAAGCGGCTCGCGACAAGCAAGTGCGGGTCAGCCTCCCGCTTCGCCGGCATCGAGGGGTGTCGCCACGCGCTCACCGGGCAGGGCGATGAGCAGCTGTTCCGCGGAACGACCCAGCCGCGGATGCTGCCAGGCCGGCGCCAGTTCGCAGAGGGGCGCCAGCACGAAGGCCCGTTCATGCAGCCGCGGATGGGGCACCTGCACGGAATCGGCGGCGGCGCTGACCAGCGATCCGTAGGCGAGGAGGTCGAGGTCGAGAATGCGCGCCTCGTTACGGACGCGCCGGACCCGGCCAAACCCCGCCTCGATGGCGTGCAGCCGTGCCAACAGCGCACCCGGCGGCAGGTGCGTTGCGACCTCCAGCACGCCATTGATGAACCACGGCTGTGCCGAGGGCGGTTGCGGCGGCGACCGGTACCAGCGGGATCGACGCAGGAGCCGGATGTCCTGCTGACCCGCAAGGGTCGCGACGGCGGCTTCGAGGACCGCGCGCGGCGAGCCCCAGGGCGCGCTCGCCAGGTTGCCGCCCAGGCCGACAAAAACCCCTTTCTGCATACCCCTCATACCCTTGCGATCACTTCGTTACAGCTTTATGTCTGAAGGGGTTGGCGACCGTAATCTGCATTTCCGTTGAAACAACTCGCCAGATCTTACCGCCGACGGGTACTCTCACCCGATTTCGAGGAAACGGGACAATATCAATGGTTTTTTACCCTCAGGAACGTATCGCCTTGTTTATTGATGGCTCTAACTTGTATGCATCGGCCCGGGCACTCAGTTTCGATATCGATTACAAACGTCTCCTCAATGTCTTTGCGGCGAAGGGCCACTTGATCCGCGCATTCTACTACACGGCGCTGATCGACGATCAGGAATACTCGCCAATCCGGCCACTGATTGACTGGCTAGACTACAACGGATACACGATGGTCACCAAGCCCACCAAGGAATTTACTGACGCGTCCGGTCGCCGCAAGATCAAAGGCAACATGGATATCGAACTGGCGATCGATGTCATGGAAATGGCCGAGCACCTCGATCACATCGTGCTGTTTTCCGGCGATGGTGATTTCCGGCGGCTGGTCGAAGCGGTGCAGCGCAAGGGCGTCCGCGTCACCGTCGTCAGCACCATCCGCTCGCAGCCGCCCATGGTCGCCGACGAGTTGCGGCGGCAGGCGGACAACTTCATCGAACTGATGGATCTCCAGCCCAGCATCACCCGCGCGCTACCCAGTCGGGAGGACCGGGGCATCGAGGCCGCCAATCACGCAGCGCTGCAGACCCCGGCGGGCGCCCTGCAGGACGCCTGAGCGCGGCCCGCGCCGGGCGGCGATGACGGCGAGGATGACAACGGGCGACATAACGGGTGACAGCGGGGGACCCCCGGCCGACTGCGGCCTGTGCGCTCGTTTGCGCTCCTTTCGCCAGCATTGGCGGTCGGCGGAGCCCCGCTGGCATAACGCGCCGGTTCCTTCGTTCGGCGGCGGCGATGCCCGGCTGCTGATCGTCGGCCTCGCGCCGGGGCTGCGCGGCGCCAACCGGACGGGGCGGCCCTTTACCGGCGACGGCGCTGGCGAGTTGTTGTTTCCGACACTGATCGCCGCCGGCTTTGCCAGCGGCAGCTATGAACGCCGCGCCCACGACCGGCTGACTCTCCGCGACTGCCGCATCAGCAACGCCGTTCGCTGCGTGCCGCCAGCAAACCGGCCGACACCCGAAGAAATCCACACCTGCAACCGCTTCCTCGTCGCGGAATTGGCGGCGCTGCCACAACTGCGCGTCGTCCTGGCGCTGGGCACCGTCGCCCACCGCGCCGTCCTCACCGCTTGCGGCCTGAAAGCGGCGGCAGCCCCCTTCGTTCACGGCACCCGCCACGCCCTCCCCGCCCGCCTTGACGGCGGCGCCCGCTTCCTCGTCGACAGCTATCACTGTTCTCGTTTGAACACCAATACGGGCCGCCTGTCAGCGGAGATGTTTCGCGCCGTCTTCGCGGATATCCGGTCGCTGATCGAGGGCTGAGGCGCGGGCCGGCGACGGATCAGCTCTCTCCGGCAGCGTAGCGAGCGGCTTCCTCGGCGGCCCGCAGCACCGCGCGCGCCTTGTTGCAGGTTTCGGCGAACTCCGCGTCGGCATCGGAGTCGGCAACGATGCCGCCGCCCGCCTGGACGTACAGGGTGCCGTCCTTGACGACCCCGGTGCGCAGCGCAATGCAGGTGTCCATATCGCCGCCGGCACTGAAATAGCCGATGCAGCCGGCATAGATGCCGCGCCGGGTCGGCTCCAACTCTTCGATGATCTCCATCGCCCGCACCTTCGGCGCGCCCGACACGGTGCCGGCCGGAAAGCCGGCGATCAGGGCGTCAACGCAGTCGCGGCCCGCCGACAGCCGGCCATCGACGTTGGAAACGATGTGCATGACGTGCGAATACCGCTCGACGGCGAAGCGTTCGGTCACGGTGACGCTGCCGACGTCGGCAACGCGTCCGACATCGTTGCGGCCAAGGTCCAGCAGCATCAGGTGCTCGGCGCGCTCCTTCGCATCAGCCAGCAACTCTTCGCCGAAGGCGCGATCCGCCGCCGCCGTCGCCCCGCGCGGGCGGGTGCCGGCGATCGGCCGGATGGTGACGGTGTCGCCGCGCACACGGACCATGATTTCCGGGCTGGAGCCGACCACGGCGAACCCATCAAAGCTCAGGTAAAACATGAATGGCGATGGATTGAGTCTTCTTAATGAACGATAAAGAGCAAACGGCGGCAGGCTGAACGGCACGCTGAAGCGCTGCGATGGAACCACCTGGAAGATGTCGCCGGCGGCGATGTAGGCCTTCGCCCGGGCGATCATCGCATCGTAGTCGGCGCGTGTCATATTGGACGCCGGCGCCGCCGCCGGCCGCTGCACGCTGCTGACGACGCGCCGGTAAGGGATTGTCCGTTCCAGGTCGCCGACGGTATCGGCGATGCGAATGGCGCCATCGTCATAGGCGCGGCGCGCCGACAGACCCGCCTCCGGCCACACCGGCGTGCACAGGCGGATGGTATCTTCGACGTTGTCGAAGACGGCGACGATGCTGGGGCGGATGAGAATGCCATCGGCGACGCCGATGCCGGGGTGGCGGGCGTCGGGGAGATGTTCCATCAGCCGCACCACGTCATAGCCAAGGTAACCGAACAGGCCGGCGGCTATCGGCGGCAGCGAGGCCGGCAGCGCGATGCGGCTTTCCGCGACCACTGCGCGCAGGGAGGCCAGCGGCCCGGCGGCGGCGCCGACCGCGCAGGCGCTGAATTCCGTCGGGTCGAAGCGGGCACGGCGATTGATCTCGCTGCGCCGCCCGTGGCAGCGCCAGATCAGATCGGGCTTCATGCCGATCACCGAATAGCGGCCGCGCACCCCCTTCTCCACCGATTCGAAGAGGAACGCGTTGCAACGGCCGTCGCCGAGCTTGAGCATCGCCGACACCGGCGTCTCGACGTCGGCGATCAGCGTCGTCCACAACACCTGTGGCTGACCGCGATCGTAACCGTCACGGAACGCCGGGAAATCGGGTTCTATGCGCATGGGGCGCCCGATCGCGTCACAGCGATCGATCGAGGGCGGCGGCGTCGATGCGCACGTCGTGCTCCCGGCGCAAGGCGGACAGGAACTGTCCCACGACATCGGCGGCCAGGGTCTGCGCCAGCTGCTCCTTCAGCGCCCGGCTGTCGGCTTCGAGCGCCGCTGCCGTTGGCTCGCTCACCGCAACGAGGCGCCCCACGTAAAACGCGTCGGCGTCGCGGGCGACGAAGGTCCGCTCCGGTCCGGCGGCGAAAATCGCCTCGGCAACGGGACGCGGCACTTCGGGATGGGTGTTCAGCGTCGCCCGGGACAGGGCCGGGGTGGTCAGCAGGGTCAGGTGTTCAGCGGCGGCGGCGCTGGCGAGGTCGCTGTCGCTGCGCACGCGCGCGGCAAGGCCCTCGGCTCGCTGGCGAGCCAGCTCGATCCGCCGGTTCGCCTGCCAGGCCCGGGTCACCTCGGCCTGAACACTGTCAAAGGGCTTGATCGCCGCCGGTGCCACGTCATCGACGCGGAGCACGAACAGCGTGCTGGCATCGCCCTCGGTGAGCACGCTTTCGCTGCCACGCTCGGTCGAGAATGCCGTCGCCACGAAACGCGGTGGCAACCCGGCGATGGGCTGGCCGCCCCGGTCGCGGCCATCGGGATCAACGGCGGGGAAGGTCCGCACCTCGAGGTTCAGTTCGCGCGCCGCGTCTTCGAGGCGCAGCCCGCGGCCGAGGGCATCGTCCAGTTCATTGCCGATATCGACCAGCGCTTCGGTTGCCCGTTCCGTGCGCAACGTGGCGGTGAGCCGATCGCGTACGGCGTCGAGCGTTCGCTGCGTTCCCGGTTTGATGGCCGTCACCTTGACGATGTGCCAGCCGAGCGGGGTTTCCACCGGTGCGCTGGCGACACCCGCGGGCTGGCTGAACACCGCCGCGCCGAGGGCAGCCGGCAAGGCGTCGCGGGTGATATCGGAAAGGGTCAGATTGGCCGGGTCCTGGCTGAGCATGTCGAGACCGACCTTGGCGAAATCGGCACCGCCGATGAGCCGGCTGTGGGCGTCGCGGGCCGAGGCGGCATCGGCGAAGATCAACTGCTGAAAGCTTCGCCGTTCCGGCTCGTTGAACTCGCTGGCGCGGGCCGCGAACGCGGCTTCCAGGTCCTGCTGCGAGACGGCAATCGTCTTGCCCAAGGCCGCCGCGTCGAGGACGATCGCCGTCACCGAACGGTATTCCGGCGCCGTGAACAACCCCGGATTGTCGTCAAAGAAGGCGCGCAGTTGCGTCATATCGGGGCTGCCGACATCGGCCGCCGACGGCAGCGGCAATCGTGCGTACTGAGCCGTTCGCTGCTCGCGGAAATGGCGGGCAAGCGTATCGCGTACGGCGTTCGGTGCCGTGACCGCCTCGCCGATGCTGGCAAGGATCTGGCCGCGGCGGACATCGCCCTGTTGCAGAGCGAGGTACTGGCTTTCGTTCAAACCGGCATCGCGCAGGATCAGGGCAAAGATCTGCGGGTCGAACTGGCCGGCGGCGTTCTGAAAGCGGCGGTCGCCGGCGATCGCTTGCGTAACCGCATCCGGCGCAACCATCAGCTTGAGGCGATCGGCAGCGGTATCCAGCAGCCGGGTATAGATCATGCGGTCGATGACCATCTGCGGCAGGCCGCTGCGACGAAGGTCGTCGGCCGCGATCGGCGTCCCGGCTTCACTGCGCAGACGGCGGGCTTGCATCTGATATTCCCGCGCGAACGCCTCGGCTGGAATTTCCGTGCCATCGACCTTCGCCGCCCACTCCTGCCGCGCCCCCGGGCGAAAGACGTCCGCGACCCCCCACAGCACGAAGCTGAGAACGAGGACGAGGAACAGCCCCTTGACCACCCAGGACGAAACGTAGCGTCGAATGCTTTCGATCATCGGCAGATGGACTCGCGATCAGAAGTTGGCATGGTCGGCAAGCGCCACCATAGGCAGCATCACCGCCAGCGGCAAGCGCCCTGCCGGCGCGAACCGGGGTCGCGCTACCGGCTATAACCTGTTGATTTCGAAATCCAGACAGGAAAAGCCCAATTCGTCGAGGCCACATTCCAGGTAGTCGCCGAGCAAGGGGATCGCCAGCAGCGCGTCGACCCGGCGCTCCTCCGGTGCATCGCGCGCCGCCGCCACCGCCTCCTCCCAGTCCTCGGCATCGTAATCGCCGCTGCCGATCCAGACGAGGGCGAGGATATCCACAGCCTCGTCCTCGTTCAGGGACTCAAGAAAGCCGCGGATCTCCTCGACGGTCGGATCGTCGGGGTAATCAAACAGGATCTCCCGGTCCTCGTCATCGATCGGGTTGTCGCCGGGATCACTGACTTCCGGATCCATCTTGGCATCGAATTCCCGTGCCTTGATCACCAAGAAACACACTTTTTCCAGAGGGATGGTTAGCATTTCTCACCTTCCGTCGCAGCGCTCGCCCAGGTCTCCAGCCGTTCATCGAAGTTGATCCCCTGCGCCAGCGGCAGTTCGTCCGATCCATTGATCGTCGCCGTCATCCGGCGCATGTACTGCTTCCAGGCATCCGAGCCGGCCTCGCGACCGCCGCCGGTCGCCTTCTCGCCGCCGAACGCACCGCCGATCTCGGCGCCGGACGGTCCGGTGTTGACGTTGGCGATGCCGCAATCGCTGCCATCGGCGGCGAGGAAGCGTTCCGCATCGCCGAGATGGCGGGTGAAGATCGCCGATGCCAGACCTTGCGGGACGGCGGCGTTGAGGGCAAGCGCGCTTTCGAGGTCGTCAACACGCATGACGTAGAGGATCGGGGCGAAGGTTTCCTCGCAGACGACGGGCGTTTGTTCGGGCATCTCCACCAAGGCCGGTTTCGCATAGGCGGCGGCGGGCCAGCGGTCGGCAAACAGGCGATCGCCGCCGAAGATGCGGCCGCCCTGCGCCGCGGCGGCGGCCAGGGCATCGTGCATGCGGGTCAGCGCCCGTCCGTCGATCAGCGGGCCAACGAGGGTTTCCGGTCGGCGCGGATCACCGACCGTCGCGCTGGCGTAGGCGTGCCGCAGCCGATCCATCAGGCCCTCGGCGAGATCGCGGTGGACGAACAGCCGGCGCAAGCTCGTGCAGCGCTGGCCGGCGGTGCCGACGGCGGCGAACAGGATGGCACGGACGGCCAGATCGAGATTGGCCGACGGCATGACGATCGCCCCGTTGTTGCCACCGAGTTCGAGGAGAACGCGTCCGAAGCGGCTGGCGACGACGGGCGCGAGACTCCGCCCCATCCGACAGCTTCCGGTTGCGCTGATCAGCGCCAGGCGAGCGTCCCTGGCGAGCCACAGGCCAAAGTCGCGACCCCCGACAACGACGAGCAGAAGGCGATCGGCGATGCGGTTGCCAAAGCGGCGCGCCGCCCGTTCGAACAGGGTGCGGCAGGCCAGCGCCGTCATCGGCGTCTTTTCCGACGGTTTCCAAACGACCGGATTGCCGCAGACGAGGGCCAGCGTGAAATTCCATGCCCAGACGGCAACGGGAAAGTTGAAGGCGGTGATGACGCCGACCGGACCGAGCGGATGCCAGACTTCGAGCAGCCGGTGGCGGGGCCGTTCCGACGGGATCGTCAGGCCGTGCAACTGCCGGGACAGGCCGACGGCGAAGTCGCACATGTCGATCATCTCCTGGACCTCGCCCGCCGCTTCGGCGCGGATCTTGCCGCTTTCCAGGGTGACGAGGGCGGCCAGTTCCGCCTTGTGCCGCCGCAGTTCGTCGCCGAACAGGCGGATCAGTTCGCCGCGGCGCGGCGCTGGCGTCAGCCGCCAGTCGCGGAACACCGCCGCCGCCGTCGCCAGCGCGTGCTCGGCCTCGACGGCGCCGCTGAGGCGGACGCGGCCGATGGCGCTCCCGTCAATGGGCGTGCGCACTGTCCAGTCGCCGTCCGGCTGGTCGACGAGCAACGAGGCCGCCTCGGCGCCGGAGGCGCCGGTCATTTCACGCCGGTCTCGGCAACCGTCGCCAGCGGCGGCGGTGCGATCGCCGCGATGCGGCGATAGCTGCCGCAGTAGCGCAGCAGCGGTTCGCCGTCGCCGCGCCGCACCCCGTCGACCCGGCCAACGACGATCTCGTGATCGCCACCGGGGTAGGCAGCGATCCGGCTGCATTCCAGATTGGCGATGCATCCGGCGATCAGCGGCACCCCCGCCAGTCCCGCCGTCACCGCCAGCCCGGCGAACTTGTTCTCGCATTGGCTGGCGAACCGCGTCGACAACGCCTCCTGATCGGCGGCGAGGACATTGACGCTGAACGCAGGCGCGCCAACGAGGACGGCAAAATTCGCGCTGCCCCGGTCGATGCAGAACAGAACGAGTGGCGGGTCGAGCGACAGCGACGCGAACGAGGTAATCGTCACGCCGACGGCTCCGCCCTGCGGCGACGGTGCCGCGACGACGCTGACTCCCGATGCGAACCGACTGAGCGTGTCGCGAAAGGCCCGGCTGTCAACCGCCATTCGTAAGATCCCATACCCGGAAAGCTTGCTTTAACCCGTAGGCTGATAGCGTCATCGCCAGCAGAACCCTGCGCACTGAGCGAGTAGCTAGGCGGCGGGCTCTCCGGCCGTCAAGGGACGAGACAGCGATCGAATGTTTTTCATCGTCGGCATCGTGGTGGTTCTCGGCAGCGTCATCGGCGGTTTCCTCGCCGCCGGCGGCCACCTCCATGTGCTTTGGCAACCGTTCGAGTACATTATCATTTTTGGCGCCGCCGCCGGCTTGTTCATCATCGGCAACCCCGGCAAGGTGCTGATGGTCGCCGTCAAGGCCTTCGGCCGGGTGCTCAAGGGGCCGAAGCAGGACAAGACGGCTTACCTCGAACTGCTCGGCGCGATGTACGCCATTTTCAAGTTCGCCAAAACCAAGGGCGATCTCGCCCTCGAGCCGCATCTCGACCGGCCCCAAGAAAGCTCGCTCTTTCAAAAGTATCCAAAGCTATTCGGCGATCATCACGCCCTTGAGTTTCTGTGCGATTATCTGCGACTGCTGACATTGGGCACCAGCAATCCGCATGAGCTCGAATCCCTGATGGATGCGGAACTCGAGGTGCACCGCCAGGAACACCATGTCGTCGTCGGCGCCTGGACCACCGTTTCCGATGCGATGCCGGCGCTGGGCATCGTCGCCGCCGTGCTCGGCGTCATTCACACCATGGGTTCGATCAGCGAGCCGCCGGAAGTCCTCGGTCACCTCATCGGTGCCGCGCTGGTCGGCACCTTCAGCGGCGTTCTCGTCTCCTACGGGATCATCGCGCCGGTTGCCCGCTCCATGGAATCCTCCTTCGTCGCCGAGACCCATTACATCGAGTGCCTGAAGGCGGGACTTCTCGCCCACATGCAGGGCTATGCGCCGCAGGTGTCGGTGGAGTTCGCTCGCAAGAACCTGAATTCGTTTGTCCGCCCGAGCTTTGCCGAGGTCGACGAAATGCTGCAGAACGTCACCATCTGAGGCAGGGCCATGGCGAAGGGCGGCACGATCGTCATCAAGCGGATCAAAAAGAGCCATGCCGGCCACCATGGCGGCGCGTGGAAAGTCGCCTACGCCGACTTCGTGACGGCGATGATGGCCTTCTTCCTTTTGCTGTGGCTGCTCAACGCCGTATCGCAGGAGCAACTGGAAGGCATTTCCGATTATTTCGCGCCGATCACCACCGCCAAGTCGACCAGCGGCGGCCAGGGCATGCTGCAGGGGCAGACCGTCGATGCCAAGGGCGTCTACAACTCCCAGGAACGGCGCGCCGGCCTTCTCGACCAGAACGCCACCGTCGATGCCGGCAATTCCGACGTTGCGGCGATCAACGGCGACGGCCAGCTGACCGAGGAATCGCCGGCGGATGAATCCCTGAAAGAGCTGCTGAAGGAAGAGGAAGACCGCCAGTTCAAGGAGGCGGAGGCAGCGCTGCGCAAGGCGATCGCCGCCGACATGGATCTGCGCCCGCTGACCAACAGCCTGCTGATCGACAACACGCCCGAGGGGCTGCGATTCCAGATTCTTGATCAGGCGGGCCTGCCGATGTTCCCGCGCGGCAGTCCGGAAATGTACGCCCACACCCGCCGGCTGCTCGAACAGGTGGCGCGGGTCATTCGTTCGATGCCGCAGGATATCGCCATCTCCGGTCACACGGACGGAACCCGCTACGCCGCCGACAGCACCTACACCAACTGGGAGTTGTCGAGCGACCGGGCGAACGCCGCGCGGCGGATGCTGGGGCAGTTTGGTGTCGGCGAACAGCGCATCGCGCGCGTCGTCGGTATGGCGGCGACCGAGCCCCTGAAGCCCCACGATCCTGATCATCCG
Source organism: Rhodospirillales bacterium (assembly GCA_025458035.1). Classification (GTDB taxonomy): domain Bacteria; phylum Pseudomonadota; class Alphaproteobacteria; order Rhodospirillales; family Defluviicoccaceae; genus Defluviicoccus. The sequence goes on along the minus strand of JALOTH010000011.1, from coordinate 195 downwards.
GGCAACCGCCGGCTGAGTCTTCTGCTCATCCGCGGCAGCGGCGGCGACGGCGCCGGCACCACAACTGCCGCCGCCCTCGGTGGCCGCTAGTGCACAGACCCATTCGGATGGGTCAGTCCAATGGGTCATATGTGCAATAAAAACAATAGGTTGCGTGCAGCGGCCGGGCATTTTTTTGAATGCGCCGCTGCACTA
>JALOTH010000210.1 GCA_025458035.1 Rhodospirillales bacterium | reverse complement strand
GCTCGAGGAGTACATGGGCGCGCTGACTCAGGTTTACGGTCAGGACATGCTTCGGTATAAAGGCGTCCTTTTCATGAACGGCAGCCCGCGGCGGATGATTCTGCAGGGCGTGCACATGCTGATGGGCGCCGACGTGGGCCGCCCGTGGGGCAAGGACGAGAAGCCCGGCAGCAAGATGGTCTTCATCGGCCGCAACCTCCCGAAGGACGCGATTCTCAAGGGGCTTGAGGCCTGCCTCGCACGTTGAACGTGGACGAGGCCGGACGGGAGACGAGGAAAGTCATGGTTGCAAAGGCAAAGACAGCAAAGGCGGCAAGCAAGACCGCAGCCAGACCGGCCAAGGCAGCGGCACGCAAGCCGGTGGCGAAACCCGCCGCCCGGGTGGCGCCGAAGGCGGTCTCGAAGACGCCGGCGAAGCCGGCACCGAAGACGACCGCCGCGCCCGCCAGGGGCCGCGAGGCCGCAAAACCGGCGGCACCGAGAGCGGTGCCCGTTGCCGCGGTTGCGGCGCGCCCGGCACCGGCGCCGAAGATGCCGATTCCGGCCAGCCCGAAGGAGGTCGCCGCGGCCCACGAGTACCTGCTGAACCGTTCGGCGAATCGCAGCGAGGAAGCGATCGTGGTCAACGGCCGCCGCCTGCCGACGGAAGAGCAGTTGCTGAAGATGCCTGATTCCGCCTACATGAACGAAGACCAGCTGGCCTTCTTCAAGCATCGGCTGCAGCGCATGGAACAGGAACTGCTCGCCAACGCCGGCGAAACGACCGAGCATCTGCGCGAAACCGTCATCGTTCCCGATCCTGCCGACCGCGCGACCATCGAGGAAGAGCATGCGCTCGAGCTGCGCACCCGCGATCGCGAGCGCAAGCTGCTCAAGAAAGTCCAATCGGCGCTGCAGCGCATCGACAGCGGCGACTATGGCTACTGCGAGGAAACCGGAGATCCGATCGGCATCCCGCGACTTCTGGCCCGCCCGACCGCCACCCTGTCGCTCGAAGCGCAGCAGCGCCGCGAACTGAAGCAGAAGCTGTTCGGCGACTGATCGGCGCGCTTCGCGCGCGCGAGGCTTCGAGACTCGCCCGGCCGCTGCGCCGGGCAACGCAGCCATCGGTCCCGGCGTCGCCGCCTGGTCGGGAATCCTGGTCGCGCCATGCGGCGACGGCCGCATTGGGGTTAGTCCGATGGCGGTATCGGCCGTTTGCCGCCCTCGTCCATCCGTATCGGTGCGCGCAAACCCAAAGTTGATATAGTGGCCGCTCCATTCGATGCGGCGTGCGTGCCGGGCTTCCGAAGCGCGGGACGCCGGTTCCTGCGCCGCGTCCCGGGGATGGGTCGTTGAGACGGACGGCGGAGATCGGACACCGATCGGGACGAAACGTGGTTTTCTCCTTTTTCAAGAAGGACCCGAAGGACGCCAGGAAGCCCGCAACCGGTCGCGGCAAGCCCGGCGCCGCGGCGCCGCGAACCGGCGGCGGTACTGAGGTCGCGACCCGCCCCACGGCCAAGCCGCTCGGCCGCCCGCTTGCCGGTCCGTCGACCCGGTTCCCGGATCGCCCGGGCGCCAACACCGCCGGACCGGGCGCAAAGGCGCTCGCCGACCAGGATCGTGTCCGCGACCACGCCCGGCTGACGGCCGCCAAGATCGATGCGATCGAGGCCGAGATGGCGCGCGACCTCATGGGCGGCCCGCGCACGACGACCGCCGCTGCCCCGCCGACGACAATCGCCCCCACGACCGGGATCGCTCTGTCGACGATTGCCCGGACGACCATCACCGGGCCGCGAACCGCGACCACCCAGATCGACGACGCCGGCGAGAACTCCGGCCTCGGTGGCGACATCGACGCAATCGAGATCAATACCGCCAGCGGCAGCTCCGTCATCGACGAGGCCGCGATCCTGTTCTCGAACGGCCAGATCGAGGGGGCCGAGGCCGTCCTTCGCGCCGGCCTGCGCCGTGACGATCTCGGCTCGTCGACACGGCAGGCATGGCTGATGCTGTTCGAGCTCGTCAATCAGCGTGGCGACCGGGCCGGCTACGACCAGCTGGCGATGGATTACGCCCTGCGATTCGAACATTCGCCACCGGCCTGGATCGAGTATTCCGATCCCGTGGCGGGCCGGCCGGGGCCGCGGCCACAGACGGCCGCGGCGGCCGGCGCCTGTGTACGGCTGCCGGCGACGATCGACGCCGGCATCGTCGGCCATCTCGAACAGCTGCGCGGGCTCACCGCATCGCATGCGGCGGTGCAGCTCGATGTCTCCGACGCGCGGAGCGTCGACATCACCGGCGCCGGGCTGCTGCTGCGCGTCCTCGGCGCATTCAAGCGCTCGGAGCGCGAACTGACGCTGGTCGGCGCGGCGACGCTTGCCGAGGTGCTGCTGCGATCGGTCGAATCCGGGCGCCGCGATCCGTCGGACGCGCTGTGGATGCTCCTGCTCGACGTGATGCGGATGCTCGGCCGGCACGACGAATTCGAGGAGGCGGCGATCCAGTACTGCATCACCTTCGAAGTCTCGCCGCCGTCGTGGGAGCCGCCGCTGGCCAACCTGAAGGTCGCGGCGCCGACGTCGTCGCCGACCGCCGGCGCCGAGTCGGTCAGCGCGAACGCGCCCTTCGAACTGCGCGGCAACGTCGACGGCGAAGGCGAGCCTCATTTGAGCCGCCTGGCCACGGCCGCGCGCAATCAGCCCCAGGTCGTCATCGACTGCAGCCAGTTGCGCCGGTTGTCGTTTTCCGCCGGCTCGGCGCTGTTCGGAACGCTGCGCAAGATCCGGCAGGGCGGCGCGACCATCGAGATGCGCCAGGTCAGTGCGCTGGTCGCCGCGCTGCTGCACCTGCTCGGCGTGTCGTCCATCGCGGCGGTGCAGTCGCGCCACGGCTGAAGTCACGCAGCGGCGGCGGTTGAAAGCGCCGGCGGCGTCCTCATGTCAGGATGATGGAACCGTTCCACGGCACGACCATTGTTGCCGCCCGCCGCGGCCAGCGGGTCGCGATGGGCGGCGACGGCCAGGTCACCCTGGGCAACGTCGTCATCAAGCAGAGCGCGCGCAAGGTGCGGCGCCTGTATCACGACCGCATCCTCGCCGGATTCGCCGGCGCCACCGCCGACGCCTTCACGCTGTTCGAG
>JALOTH010000097.1 GCA_025458035.1 Rhodospirillales bacterium | reverse complement strand
GGGGGCGCCGTTCCTGGGGGCGGCGGTGCGGCTGCCGGCCGGCGTCGGGCGACGGGGCGTACGGCGCTTCGTGAAGCGGCTCAAAGGGCACGGATCCTTTCGAACAGCCGTTGCTGTCAGGACAAAAAAACTCTACAGTCGAGTACTGTAGCGCCAAAAGACCGACGCTGAAAGAAGCGGAAATTCGGCCGGCGGCAGGGTAGGTTTCGCCCGACCTGAAAGGGCGCCAGGGAGAGACGATCGTGACGGCTCAGCCATCCGGCGCCGGCGTCCACTGCGGCATGCAATGAGTGCAAGCGATCTGCCTTCCGCACGCCGCGGCGTGACGGCAGACACGAGCACCGTCGGCGGCGATGGCGCGCCGCCGATGATCGACGGCTACGGCCGCCACGTCAGTTATCTCCGTGTTTCGGTCACCGACCGCTGCGATTTCCGCTGTGTCTACTGCATGTCGGAGCAGATGACGTTTCTGCCGCGGGCGGACGTGCTGACGCTGGAGGAACTCGATCGCCTGAGCAGCGCCTTCATCCGCCGCGGCGTGCGCAAGCTTCGCATCACCGGTGGCGAGCCGCTCGTTCGCCGCAATATCATGTTCCTGTTTCAATCGCTGTCCCGTCACCTGGAGAGCGGCACCCTTGACGAACTGACGGTCACGACCAATGGCAGCCAGCTTGCGCGCTACGCTCAAGAGCTGGTGGATTGCGGCGTGCGCCGCGTCAATGTTTCGCTCGACACCCTCGATCCGCAGAAGTTCGCGGCGATCACCCGGCGCGGCGTGTTGGCGCGGGTACTCGCCGGACTTGCCGCCGCGCGCAGCGCCGGGCTCAGCGTCAAGATCAACACCGTCGCCCTGCGCGGCGTCAACGAGGACGAGATCGACGATCTTGTAGGGTGGTGCGGGGGGCAGGGTTTCGATCTCTGTCTGATCGAAACGATGCCTCTCGGCGAGGTCGGCGAGGATCGGTGTGATCGCTATCTGCCGCTCAGTACGGTTCGCCGCCGGCTGCAGCAGCGCTGGACCCTGGTTGACAGCCTGCATCGCACCGGCGGGCCAGCGCGCTACGTGGATGTTGTCGAGACTGGCCGGCGCATCGGTTTCATCACGCCCCTGAGCCATAACTTCTGCGAAAGCTGCAACCGGGTGCGGGTGACGTGCACGGGCGTCCTTTACATGTGCCTTGGGCAGGACGATGCCGTCGACCTGCGCACGCCGTTGCGGCATGCGACCTCGGACATCCCGTTGCTGGCGACGATCGACGACGCGATCGCCCGCAAGCCGAAGGGCCATGACTTCGTCATCGACCGCCGGCGCGCGCAGGCGGCGACGATCCGCCACATGAGTGCCACCGGCGGCTGAACGCCGTCCGTTTCCGAAACGAGGGGAGGGAAAGCGATGTCACGCGCGATGTCTGAACTCGCCGGCACGATCAGCCGGCGCCGTTTCCTGGTCCGCACCGCCTCGGCGGCGGTGGCTGCCGCCGCCGCGGGCGTCATCGGCGCACCGCATGTTGCCCGCGCCAAGGCGCCGTTCACCCTGCCGCCGCTGCCCTATGCGGACGATGCCTTGCAGCCGACCATCTCGGCGACGACGATGGGCTTTCACTACGGCAAGCACCACAAGGGCTATCTCGATAACCTCAACAAGCTGCTGGCGGACACGCCCGATCTGGCCGAGCTCGGTCTTGAGGAGCTGATCAAGACGACCGCGGTCAATCCGAACCGCGTTGCCATCTTCAACAACGCGGCGCAGGTGTGGAACCATACCTTCTACTGGCAGAGCATGCGGCCGAAGGGGGGCGGCAAACCCTCAGGGCCGCTGCTGCAAAGGATCGAAGCGGACTTCGGCGGCTGGGATCCCTTCGTCGCCGAGTTTTCGAAGGCGGCGCTCACCCAGTTCGGCAGTGGCTGGGCCTGGCTCGTCGTCGACGGCGGCAAGCTCAAGGCGGTCAAGACCAGCAATGCGGACACGCCGATCGTGCAGGGCAAGCCGCCGCTGATCACCATCGACGTCTGGGAGCACGCCTATTATCTCGACTACCAGAACCGCCGCGGCGATTACATCAAGGCCTGGCTCGAAACCGTCGTGAACTGGGATTTCGCCGCCGAGCAACTGTCACGCGTCAAGGCGTGAGGTCGGCGGCCGCAATCCTCAACTGCCGCCGGCTTGGGCGTCGGGGAAGAACAGCGTCTCGCCGTCGATTTTGAAGTCCGCGATGGCCGCCTGTCCGCGGGGCGAGGTCAACCATTCGATGAAGGCTTGTCCGTCCGCCGCCTTGACGTGCGGGTGGCGAGCCGGGTTGACCAGGATCACGCCATAGGGGTTGCGCAGGCGCTGATCGCCTTCAAGGAGGACCGTCAGGCTGCCCCTGTTGCGAAAGCTGAGCCAGGTGCCGCGATCGCTGAGGGTATAGCCGTCGACGGCGCTGGCGATGTTGAGGGTGCCGCCCATGCTGGCGCCGGCTTCCCGGTACCAGCTCCCGCTGGCGGCGCTCACGTCGACGCCGGCGGTGGACCACAGCGTGCGCTCGAGCTTGTGGGTGCCGCTGTCATCGCCGCGGGAGATGAAGATGGCGTTTGCGGCGGCGATCTTCGCCAGCGCGGCTGTGACATCGGCGACGTTCTGAATCCGCGCCGGGTCCGCGGCTGGACCGACAATGAGGAAATCGTTGTACATCACGTCGCGGCGGCCGACGCCGAACCCGTCGGCGACGAACTTGTCCTCGGACGGACGATGGTGGACGAACAGCACGTCGGCGTCGCCGCGCTCGGCGATGGTCATGGCTTGGCCGGTGCCGACGGCGACGACGCGCACGGCGATGCCGGTTTCCCGCTGAAACTGCGGCAGGATATGCGCAAACAGGCCGGAGTTTTCCGTCGACGTCGTTGACGCCACGGTGATGAAGCGGTCGCTGGCGGCGAGCGGGCCGGGCGGTCGCTGGCGGCGAGCGGGCCGGCGGCGAACCAGGACAGGACCACGGCGACGATGGGAATGAACGGGATACGGGACGGCTTGAAGGCACGCATCTAGACGACCCTCCTGATGTTGGGGAACAGGGTTCCCTCCAAGAAACGTTGTGCCTCCGGCGTTCGCGGCGCCGTAAAGAACGCAGCGGCGGGTGTCTGCTCGTAAAGCCGGCCGCGGTGCAGGAACATCACCTCGTCGGCCAGCCGCCGCGCCTGCTGCAGGTCATGCGTGGTCATGATGACCTTCGTTCCCCCCCGATGGATGGCGAGGATGATCTCTTCCACCTGCCGCGTTCCAGCCGGATCGAGGCTGGCCGTCGGCTCGTCGAGGAACAGCACCTGCGGTTCGATTGCCCACGCCCGGGCCAGCGCCAGCCGCTGCTTCTCGCCGACCGACAACCGGCGCGCCGGGCTTTCGGCGAAGCGGCGCAGTCCCGTCCGCGCAAGGACATCGTCGATCCGGGCGCGCTGTTCGGCACGGGGCCGGCCGCGCACCGTCAGGGCATAGGCGATGTTGGCGGCGACGGACCGCCTCAGCATCACCGGCTGTTGGAACACCATCGCCTGCGCATGCTGGACATTGCCGCACGGGGCGCCGGCCCAGGTGACCGACCCCGCCGTCGGCGCGATCAGCCCATGGCACAGCTTCAACAGCAGCGTCTTGCCGGCGCCGTTGGGGCCAAGGACGATGCTGCACGGGGCGGCGGTGAGCGTGGCGGAAACATCCTTGATGACACGTTTGCCGCCGATGTCGAGAACGACGCGATCAAGCCGCAGCGGCAGGATGCTGGGCGGCTTCATCATCATGCCCCCCAGCGGTGCGCCGTTGCTTTGAAGCCGTGGATGCCGGCGGCGACAAGCAGGGAAACGCAAACCAGAATGATGCCGAGCCCGAGCGCCAGGGCAAGGTTGCCCTTGCTGGTCTCCAGCGCGATCGTCGTCGTCATTACGCGGGTGACGTGATCGATGTTGCCGCCGACGATCATCACCGCGCCGACCTCGGCGCTGGCGCGGCCGAAGCCGGCAAGCATCGCCGTCATCAGCGTCACCCGCCCTTCCCACAGCAGGGTGCCGGCGGCGCCGAGTGTGCTGGCGCCGAGCGACCGCAACTCGTCCCGATACTCCTCCCACAAGTCCTCGATGGTCTGCCGGGTCAGCGCGGCGATGATCGGTGCGACCAGGAGGCACTGGGCGATGATCATCGCCGTCGTGGTATAGAGCAGGCCAAGGGTGCCCAGTGGCCCGGAGCGCGACAGCATCAGATAGACGAGCAGGCCGACGGTGACCGGCGGCAGGCCCATCAGCGTGTCGAGCGCAACGAGGATCAACCGCCGTCCGGGAAAGCGCAGCAGCGCCAGCGCGGCACCGAAGGGCAGGCCAATGACAGCGGCGATGGTGACGGCGGTGAGCGTCACCCGTAACGAACGCAAAACGATTTCAACGAGATCGCTATCGAGGGTGAAGATCAGCAGCGCCGCGCTTTCAACGGCGGACCACAGGTCGCTCACTCCGGACCATCCCGCACGCTTCGCGGCGCAAGCATGGGCCGTTTCCTCGCCCCCGTTGTTGTCCATTGTGGCGGCCGCCCGTTGCGCCCTCCCCTCGGCACCCGCATTCGGCCGGCGTTGCCGCGACGATGCGCCCGCTGCCGGCGATGATAGGACATTGCCAGGCGCATTGACAGCATGGTGTCAGTGGCCCTGTAGTGTTGGCGGGCGATCTCGTTCGTCACGCAAGGAACGCCGCAAGTATGCCGCCGCCGCCATTACTGCCCAATCCTGAAGACTGTCGATTGACGGCGCAGCTGCGGGTTTCCGATCAGCATGGCAGTCCGCTGGAGGCCCGGGTCATCGTCGAACGTCCCCTTACGCTGTTTCTCAACAGCCGGGAAATCGTGACGATGATGACGATCGGCGACTATCCCCGGTATCTCGCCGTCGGCTACCTGCTCAATCAAAACATGCTGCGAGCCGACGATGAGATCACCGCCATCGAGCATGATGATGACCTGGCCGTCGTCGTTGTCCGCACGGCCCGGCAGACGGATTACGAAGGTAAGCTGGCAAGAAAGATCCTCACCTCCGGCTGCGCCCAAGGCACGGTGTTCGGCGACCTCATGGACAAGTTCGACAGCGTCGTTCTCGATCCGCAGGCGCGCATTCGCACCTCGTCCATGCTCCGCCTGATGAAGGCCATCAACACCGCGCCCAGCCTTTACCTGACCGCCGGCGCCATCCACGGCTGTGTGCTGTGCGAGGGTGACGCCATTGTCGCCTACATGGAGGACGTCGGCCGGCACAATGCCGTCGACAAGATCGCCGGGTACATGTTTCTCAACGGCGTGTCGGCGGCGGGCAAGGTGTTCTACACGACGGGACGGTTGACCAGCGAAATGGTGATCAAGACCGTGCAGATGCGGATCCCGATCCTGATCTCCCGTTCCGGCTTCACCGCCTGGGGGGTCGACCTGGCGCGGCGCGCCAATCTGACGCTGATCGGGCGGGCGCGCGGCAGCCGCTTCATCACCGCCGCCGGCGACCACCGCATCGTTTATGACCTCGCGGCGCCGCCGGCGGACGGCGAACCGTCATGGATGCAGCGCAAGGCAAGCCGGCGTGATGCCTGTGGGGACTGATCAGGTCGTCGGCGTTCTGCTCGCCGGCGGGCGATCATCGCGCATGGGCGGTGGCGACAAATGCCTGCTGCCGCTGGCTGGCCACCCCATGCTCGACCACGTCATCGCGCGTGCCCGGCCGCAGGTGGCGCAGTTGATCCTCAACGCCAACGGCGGCGGCGAACGCTTCGCGAGGTTCCAGTTGCCCATCGCTGCCGACCCGGTGGATGGATTTGCCGGCCCGCTGGCCGGTGTTCTCGCGGCGCTGGAGTGGGCGCAGGCGGTGATGCCCGGTTGCCCCTGGGTCGTGAGTTTTGCCACCGACACACCGTTCCTGCCGCGGGATCTGGTTGCCACCCTGCTCGCGGCAATGGAACGGGAACGCGGCGAGATGGCGTGCGCCGCCTCGCAAGGCCGCGCGCATCCGACCTTCGGGCTGTGGCCGGTGCGCCTGGCCGCGGCCCTGCGGCACGCGCTCGTGGCCGAGGGCATCCGCAAGATCGATCACTGGACCGCCCGTTATCGCCTCGTCACCGCCGAGTTTTCCGCTGAACCGTGCGATCCGTTCTTCAACGTCAACCGGCCCGATGATGTGCGGACGGCGGAGGGGTTGCTGGCGCACGGCGGGGTGGTGATGGAGCTGGGACGATGAAGCTGGTGGGCATCGTCGGCTGGAGCGGCAGCGGCAAGACGACACTGATCGAAGCCCTGCTGCCCGTCCTGATCGGACGCGGCTTCACCGTCTCGACGATGAAGCACACCCACCACCGGGTCGACCTCGACCAGCCGGGCAAGGACACCTTTCGCCACCGCCAAGCGGGTGCCACGGACGTCGTCATGGTCTCCGAGTGCCGCTGGACCATCATGCACGAAGTGCGCGACAGCGAGCCGCCGACGCCCGAGCGGATCGCCGCCCGTCTGACCCCGGTGGATATCGTCCTGGTCGAGGGGTTCAAGTCCCTCGGCCATGATAAAGTCGAGGTCTATCGTGCGGGTGTCGGCAAGCCGCCGCTCTACCCATCCGATGCCCATATCGTCGCCGTCGCCAGCGACGCGCCACTGCCGGCGCTAACGCGGCGCCAGCTGGACTTGAACGCGGTTGGCAGTGTTGCCGACTATATCGTCAGCCACTGGCAGCTCGGTGGCCGTTAGGCCGTCGCCGCTAGCCGGCGTGCGGATGGTCGTGATCGGCGAGGTCCGCCGTGTTGTGGCCATGGTCATGGGGCTTCAGCGCATGCTCGTCGCCGCCATGCGCGTGATCTTGACCCTGACCGTCGGGATGGCTGTGCTGATGGATATGGGGGTGCGCATGGGCATGGGAATGCTCGTGCGTGTGCACCATCGCGCCATGCTGATGCGGATGGCGGTGGCTGTGCATGTGGTCGTGAGAGTGCTCGTGACGGTGTTGGCTGGTCATTGCAAAACCCTTCTCACCCGGTAACCGTGTGGCCGCGGCTGACTGTGAAATCGGCTCGTGGCGGAGGACTGTCAACGACCGCCAGTGGGCGACGACCGGGTTGCATCGCCGCCCCGGGCGGGCTCATATGCGGCTGGGTCCAGCAGATGGAGGTGTCCATGTCGAGTGAAGGATTGCACGCGCCGCGAGATCGCCTGAGCAAGGAAACCCTTGCCATGCATCAGGCCATAGCCTCGCTGATCGAGGAATTGGAGGCCGTCGACTGGTATCGGCAGCGCGCCGATGACTGCGACGATGCCGTCTTGAAGGAGATCCTGCTGCACAACATGCGCGAGGAGATGGAGCATGCGGCGATGGTGTTGGAATGGATCCGCCGCAACAGCGCCGACTTTGCCCATGAGCTGAAGGACAACCTGTTCAAGGACGGACCGATCACCGGCCAGCACGGCCACGACTGACCATCCCCGCCGTTGTGCCGGCGGCTCGGTATATGACCGACATGGAGAAGGGCGGGCACCATGTTCTGCCACCGTCTCGCTTTATCGGGGTTGCTATCGTTTGCGCCCGATAGCGAGCCGATCGAACTCCAGCCTCTGAATGTACTGATTGGTCCCAATGGCGCGGGGAAGTCCAATTTTGTCGAGGCGTTCGAGCTTCTGCGCGCAACTCCCACCGATTTCGCGCAGGCGATTCGCGACGGTGGCGGTGCCGGCGAGTGGATCTGGAAAGGCAAGGACGCGGGCAAGACCGCATCCATTGATGCCATCATCGGCCCGTTTCCAAAAACGGCACGTCCCATCCGCTATCGCCTGGAATTTACCGATGTGAACCAAAGGGTCGAGATTCTCGACGAGGCGATCGAGGAGACGGAGCCGGTTAACCATCGTGAAAGTGACGTGTTCTTCTACTATCGCTTTCAGCGGGGCCATCCCGTGATCAATGTCCGCCACGCAGTGGGGGGCGCGGGAGCTCTCAACGAGTATCTGTCGCGGTTCTTCCCACGATACGAGCGCATCTCGACACGCGTGTCGGGGGGGCCGTGCAGTTCTACCTGCATGAAAAGGGATTTAAGACCCCGATTCCGCCAACGCGGATTTCCGACGGGACGATCCGCTTCCTCGCGTTGCTTGCCTCACTGATGCAACCAAGTGCCCCGCCCCTGCTGTGTATCGAAGAACCGGAACTCGGTATGCACCCGGATGCAGTGGCGCTGATCGCCGAGATGCTGACGGACGCGTCGAAACGGATGCAACTCGTCGTCACCACCCATTCGGACACGCTCGTGTCGGAACTTACGGAGCAGGCCGAGTCCATTGTTGTCTGCGAACGGGTGGGGGAGGGCACCAGCTTGCGCCGCATCGCTGCCGGCGAACTCGGTTTCTGGCTGGACCAGTATCGGCTCGGCGAGATCTGGCGCATCGGGGAGATCGGGGGCAACCCGTGAGCGAGATTCGGATCTACCTCGAAGGTGGCGGCGACAGTACCGCGACGAAAGCCCGCCTTCGGAAAGGGATGGATGAGTTTCTGAAGCAACTTAAAGATCAAGCCCGCGAGCGGCGTTGGCGTTGGAACCTTGTTCCCTGCGGTGGGCGGCAACTCACTTACGATGCCTTTAGCAACGCGGGGCGATCCTACCCTAAAGCCATAACGATCCTTCTCGTCGACTCGGAAGAGGCGGTTGGCAACCCCACCCCGGCCGAGCATCTCCGGTGTCGGGATGGGTGGGCCCTCGACAGCATCCCGAATGAGCGTCTCCACCTGATGGCGCAATGCATGGAAACATGGCTGGTTTCTGACCGTGACGCGCTGGCCAAATACTACGGTCAAGGGTTTCACGGAGGATCGCTGCCAACACGCGCGAACTTGGAAGAGGAAGCCAAGCAAACCGTCTACGAAGCGCTTGACGCCGCGACGCGTCACACCCAGAAGGGCCCCTACGGCAAGATCAAGCACGCCGCGGATCTGCTGAAGCGCATCGACGCTGGGAAAGCCCGGCAGCGGTGCCGGCATTGCAAACGCCTGTTCAACACCCCGAACGCGCTGTTGACGCAGCCTGAATGATTGTGAAATCCGCGTTCGCTCCGATCAGCAAGGGGGCCGCAACGCGCCACGCATCCCCTCTCCGAACGCTTTTACACGGCCGGCGCCGCACCCTATGTTAAGCGCGCTGGGGCGAACAGGAGCATAGGGTGATGCGCGGCGATACCGTTTCCCGTGAAGTCATGGAGTTCGACGTGGTGATTGTCGGCGGCGGGCCGGCGGGCCTGTCGGCGGCAATCCGTTTGAAACAACTCGCGGCCGAACGCGAACGGGACTTGAGCGTCTGCCTCATCGAGAAGGGCTCGGAAATCGGTGCGCACATTCTCTCCGGCGCCGTTATTGAAACCCGCGCACTCGATGAGTTCATCCCCGACTGGAAAGAGCGCGGCGCGCCGCTGAACACGCCGGCGACCGAGGATCGCTTCCTGTTCCTCACCGAGACGAAGGCGGTGCGCTTAATGACGCCGCCGCAGATGAACAACCATGGCAACTACATCGTCAGCCTCGGCAATGTCTGCCGCTGGCTCGGGCAACAGGCCGAGGAACTGGGCGTCGAGATCTACCCCGGATTTGCGGCGGCGGAGGTGCTGTACGATGAAAGTGGCCGCGTCAAAGGCGTTGCCACCGGCGACATGGGCGTCAGCCGCGAGGGCGAGCCGACCGACAACTTCCAGCCCGGCGTCGAGTTGCACGCCGCCTACACCCTGTTTGCCGAGGGCTGCCGCGGCTCTTTGACGAAGACATTGTTCGAGAAATTCAACCTCCGCGAGGGCGTCGCCCCCCAGACCTACGGCATCGGCATCAAGGAACTCTGGGAAGTCGATCCCGCCAAGCACCAGCCGGGTCTGATCATTCATACGGTCGGCTGGCCGATGGACACGGACACCTATGGCGGATCGTTCATCTACCACCTTGAGAACAACCAGGTCGCCGTCGGGTTCGTCATCGGCCTCGATTACACCAATCCGCACTTGAGCCCGTTCGATGAAATGCAGCGGTTCAAGACGCACCCGGCGATCCGTCCGACCTTCGAAGGGGGGCGCCGCATCGCCTACGGGGCCCGCGCCCTCTCGGAGGGCGGTCTGCAGGCGATTCCGAAACTGGTGTTTCCGGGCGGCGCGCTGATCGGTGATACCGCCGGATTCCTCAACGTGCCGAAGATCAAGGGCACGCATACGGCGATGAAATCGGCCATCGTCTGTGCCGAGGCGATCGCCGACGCGGTCTTCAATGGCAAGCCGGCGGTGGTGGAGGCCTACCCGGAGCGGCTGCGCCAATCCTGGCTGTGGGACGAACTGCGCCGTGTGCGCAACATCCGGCCCTCGTTCCATTGGGGGATGTGGACCGGCATCGCTTATTCCGCCCTGGAAACCTATGTCTTCCGCGGCATGGCACCGTGGACGCTGCGCCACAAGGCGGATCATGAGTGCTTGAAGCCCGCAGACGCCTGCCCAAAAATCGAATATCCGAAGCCGGATGGTGTCATCACCTTTGACAAGCTCTCCTCGGTTTTCCTGTCCAGTACCAATCACGAGGAAAATCAGCCGGTGCACCTGACGCTGAAGGATGCGGCGGTGCCAACCCGCGTCAATCTGGCGATCTATGACGGGCCGGAAGCGCGCTACTGCCCCGCCGGTGTCTATGAGTACGTCGACGATAGCGCCGGCGGCAAACGGTTGCAGATCAACGCCCAGAACTGCGTGCACTGCAAGACCTGCGACATCAAGGACCCCACACAGAACATCAACTGGGTGGTTCCCGAGGGTGGTGGCGGACCCAACTACCCCAACATGTAAGTGAATCCATGGTGCCATCGATTTCCCGCTTCACGCCTCGCCGCCGGTCGATCGCGCTCGTCGCCGCGACGGTCTTGGGCACTGTCCTGATGAGCGCCGGGGGCGCCGCCGCCCGCAGCGAACTGGCGGTATCGGCGGTTACGCCCGGACCCACGGTCAGCGGCAACTACCTTGCGGCTCGCCATGCCCGCCTCGCCTTGGAGGAGGGCGATGCCGCCGATTTCCTGCTCGCCGCGCTCAAGACATCGCCGGATGATCCCGCCCTGCTGGCCCGGGTGCTGCCGGCGCTGCTGCTTTCCGGGCGCGTGCCGGAAGCCGTCGTCATCGCCGAGAGGTTTCCGCCCAACGCGGTCACCGGTCCGGCCGAACTGACGCGCATTGTTCACGACATCAAGCAAAAGCGCTTCAGCGCCGCGATGGAGCGGTTGCAAGGCCTGCCGACGGCGCCGCATACCGATGTGCTGGTGCCGTTGCTGCTGGCGTGGAGCGAGTACGGGCAGGGGCGTCTGGATGATGCGCTGCGGCGCCTCGCGCCGGTCGAAGGCAATCGCGGCCTCAGCCTGCTTTTCAGCCTGCACGCGGCATGGATGAATGCGGCGGCCGGGCGGCCGGACGCCGCCGCGGATCTTATTCATGCGGTATTTGCCGAGCACAAGGAGCCTTGGCTGCGCCTCGTCAACTTGGGGGGGCTCGTTCTGGAGCGGGCCGGGCGGCGGGAGGAGGCGTTGGCGGTATACCGTGAGTACCAGGACCGCCAGCCCGACACCGATCTGCTGGCGCCTGCGATCGCCCGGGCAACGGCGGGCAAGGCGCCGCCGCCCTTCGAGATCCGCAGCGCCGAGGACGGCGCGGCGGAAGCGCTGTTCGACGCCGTCGGCATCGTCAGCCGCCAGAACAACCGGGAAACCGCGCTGATCATGGGCCGTCTCGGCCTTTACCTGCGGCCCGATTTCCCGGCCTTGCAAGTGGTTGTCGCCGATCTCCTGGAAGGCTTCCAGCGCTACCGGGACGCCAACCGGCTGCTGGCCGAAATCGACCGCGGCTCGCCGCTGGTGGTTCCGGCGAAGCTCAGCATCGCCCGCAACCTGCAACGGCTCGACCAGTTCGACGATGCGGCGGCGATGCTGGAGACGCTGGCACGGCAGCGTCCGCGCGACGCGGAGCCGCTGATCGAAGTGGGGGACATGCACCGCAAGCGCGAACGCTATGCGGAGGCGGTGGAGGCCTACGACCGGGCGTTTGCGCGCATCGGCGCGGTGACGGCGCGTCACTGGCGGCTGCTCTACGTGCGCGGCATCGCCCTTGAGCGGACCAAGGATTGGCCGCGCGCCGAGGCCGACTTCTTGAAGGCGCTCGAGTATGAGCCCGATCAGCCGGCCATTCTCAACTATCTCGGCTATTCCTGGGTGGAGCAGGGCATACGCCTGGAGGAGGCCGAGCAAATGATCCGCAAGGCGGTCAGCATGCGGCCGAACGACGGCTACATCGTCGACAGCCTCGGCTGGGTGCTGTTCCGCCTCGGCCGCGCCGAGGAAGCGGTGGAACACATGGAACGGGCGGTCGAGTTGCGACCGGAAGATCCCATCATCAACGATCACCTTGGTGATGTGTATCAGGCGGTCGGCCGCTATCGCGAGGCGCGCTTTCAGTGGGCGGAGGCCTTGCAACTGAAGCCAGAGCCGGACTTGAAGGCGCAGATCGAGGCCAAACTCGGGCTTGCGGGCGCGGCACGGGCCGAGACCCCGCCGCGGTGAGTGGCGAGGACGGCGCCCGCCCGACGCTCGCGCTCGATGCGTGGGCGAAGATCAATCTCTGGCTGCATGTTATCGGGCGCCGTGACGACGGCTATCATCTCCTGGACAGTCTCGTCGTCTTTGCCGGCGTCGGCGATACGGTCGAGGTCCGCCACGCCCACGCGCTTGCCGACGGCGAGGTCGCGCTCACCGTCAGCGGTCCGTTCGCCCGGGATCTGCCGACCGATGGCGGCAACCTCGTGGTCCGCGCCGCCCAACGGCTGGCTTCGGTGCTCGTCGCCCCGCCACCGGCCGCGGCGATCCATCTGATCAAAAGGCTGCCGCCCGCATCCGGCATCGGTGGCGGCTCGGCGGACGCTGCCGCAACCCTTCGCGCCCTCGCCTGTCTGTGGCGTGTTTCCATCCCCGAGGAAATGCTGGCGTCGCTTGCCCTGTCGCTTGGCGCCGACGTCCCGGTCTGCCTTGCCGGGTTTCCGGCGTTCGTCGGCGGCATCGGCGAAAGCATCGCACCGGCGCCGCCCTTGCCGGCGGCGTGGCTGGTGCTCGCCAACCCCCGCGTTGCGGTGCCGACGGCGGAGGTGTTCCGCCGCCGCGACGGCGATTTCTCGGCACCGGCGCCGTTCGCGGAGCCGCCGGGGGACGCCGCCGCGCTTGCCCTGTTGCTGGCCCATCGCAGCAACGACTTGACCCTGCCCGCGCTGGCCCATGCGCCCGTTATCGGCGATGTCCTGGCCGCGCTTGCCCGCCTCGACGGTGCGCTCCTGGCGCGGATGAGCGGGTCGGGGGCGACGTGCTTTGCCCTGTTCGCGACAGCGGCGGCGGCGCGCGCCGGAGCACGGGTCCTCGCGGCGGAGAAGCCGCAGTGGTGGGTGGCGGACGCACCCGTGTTGCGGGGCTGACGCTTTACGCTTACGTTCACGCCGGCACTGGGGCGTCGCCAAGTGGTAAGGCACCGGATTTTGGTTCCGGCATCCGGAGGTTCGAATCCTCCCGCCCCAGCCAACGGCGGCGCGCGGT
>JALOTH010000096.1 GCA_025458035.1 Rhodospirillales bacterium | reverse complement strand
CGCCGCCACTGGCTGGCCCCAGGCAAGGGTGGCGGGCGCCAGCAGCAGTGCGGCGATGAGCGACACGGCGGCAGCGGTGCTGAGCGCGTCGCCCGGCGGCCGGTGGCGGGCGAGAATCGCGTTTGCGGCATAGCACAGGGCGCCGGCGAGCACTGCAAGCTTGGCGGTCAGCGCCGACGAGACATCGGCGGCGGCGAGTTCGACATCGGGGCCGAGCAGCACGGCGATACCGATCAGCCCGATCAGGAAGCCGGCGAGGCGGCGTCCGGTCAGCCGTTCGCCCTCGACATAGCGGTGGGCGAGGACGAGGGTCATCAGCGGCATCACCGCCATCAGCATGCCGGCCATGCCGGCGTCGATGCGCTGCTGGCCCCAGGTGATGAGCAGGAACGGCACGACGTTGCCGACGATGGCAAGGACCAGGAACCACAGCCACTGCCGGCGGCCGCTCCCCAACGTTCGCCGCAGCCACGCGACGACGGCGACGAGCACGACGCCGGCGATCACCATGCGGGCGGCAACGACGGTCAAAGGCGACAGCTCGGCCACCGCCACCTTGTTGGCGAGGAACGAGGTGCCCCACATGGCGACAAGGGCGAGGAGCAGCAGCCAGTGACCGAGCGGGCGGGCGGGCATGGGGGCTGATCGGTTCACCGGCAGCGGCGCGGCGTCAGCCGGGAGCGCGCGCCGCCTCGATCCGGCCGAAATACCGGTCGACGGCAAGCGCGATGCCGGCGGCGACACGGCGCCGGTGGTCCGCCGCGAGCAAGCGTTTCTCGTCGGCGGGGTTGGACAGAAAGCCCAGTTCGATGAGCACCGACGGCACGTCCGGCGCCTTCAACACGACGAAGCCGGCGAACCGGTGCGGCCGTGCCGGCAGAATCGGCGTTGTTTCCCGCAGTTGACTGACGAGGTGGGACGCCATCTCGATGGAGCGGTTGAGCGTCTGCCGCTGCACGACGTCGATAAGGATGCCGGCGGCCTCCGGCGAGTGGGCGGCGATGTTGATGCCGCCAAGGCGATCGACGCGGTTTTCGCGGTCGGCCAGCGCTGCCGCCTCTGCGTCCGATGCCCGCTCGGAAAGCGTGTAGACCGACAGGCCGGAGACCTCCGGGCTGGCCATGGCATCGGCGTGGATCGACAGGAACAGATCGGCCCCCGCCTTGCGGGCGATCGCCACCCGATCGCGGAGCGGGATAAAGGCATCCCGCGAGCGGGTCATGACCACCCGATAGCCGCCCAGCGCCCGCAGCTGGCGCTGAATCTCGCGGGCGTAGGCGAGGGTGATGGTCTTTTCATAGACGCCGCCGGCGCTGATCGCCCCCGGGTCCTTGCCGCCGTGGCCGGCATCGATGACGATGACCCGCTCGAAGCCGGTGTCGCGGCCGCCCGCATCGCGGCCAGCGCCGCCGCCGGCCGCTGGTGAACGCGCGGCGTCCGTACGACCGGAAGGTGCCGGCCGCGGCATCGGCACCAGCTTCGGCGCCGGCGACGGCGTTCCGGCGGCGGCCAGCGCGGCGGCGAGCGGGGCCGCCGGCTTTGTCGCGCCGATGATGTCGAGCGCCGGGGCGTTGGCGCCGGCGGCGGGTCGCGCCGGTGGCGATTTTGCGATGGCGATCGACGCGGGCGTGGTCTCGCGCGGTGCCGGTGCCGCCGCGGCGCGGGCAAGCGGCAGCAGATTGACCACCAGCTGGTAATCCCGGCGCTCCGCCGCTTTCATGAAATAAACGCCGTCCACGCGCGCCGGCGCGCTCGTCTCGATGACGACACGCGCGCCGCCGTTCTTGCCGGCGGCCACCCGCAGCCGCGAAATCAGTCCGCCCGGCAGATCGCCGGCCGCCGTCGGCGCCGCCGCCCGCACCCCGTCCATCTCGACGACGACGGGATCGCCGGCGCCTGCGGGGGCGATCACCCGGTAGTCGACAGGGCGCGTCAGCGTCAGCACCAGCTGGCTGCCCTCCTCGCCATGACGGGCGATCTGGGCATCACGCAGCGCCGGCTGGCTCGCGACGGGCGCTGCTGGCGAGCCGCTGGCTGGCGCCGCCGCCGCCAACGCCGGCAGCAGAGCGGCGACGATGACGAGGGCGGCGAGCACCAGTGCGGCTCCGGCGCGGCTGCGGCGGAGGTCGCGGCGATGGTGACGCCGGCTGGCGCCGCCGCCGTGGCGATGTTGGCCGTCGGAACGACGTTCTGGCATGCGCAGCGCCGCCATAAACTTCGAGCATGATGATAACGACGCCAGTTATCGCGCTGTGAATGGCTTTTTTCAATGACCAAACGCTGGGGGCGCGCTGGCCCCGGCGGCGATGCCGAGGATTTTCCGCGGCGGTGGCAAAAGGCAATTGAGGTGCGGCGGTGACATCTTTAATACTAGCGTGTCGATATGCCGGCGACGCAGAGACGGCGATAGGTCTGCTTGCGGGGTCATCTTAGCGCCGGTCGATCGTCAATAACGCGAAAAAGGCGACCGCTACGGTCGCCACATCACCAGGGTTGATTCCCAATGCCGACGAGCGCAGCGCGTGCCGTATCCAGCCCCAAGCCGAATCTTCGGACGGGGACCGATGGCTGCTGCCGCCTCGGGCATCTGCCACTTGCGCCGCTCAGGGTCCGCCCATCCTATCAGGGGCGGGCCCGCGGCCCCACGGAGTTTGTTGAATGGCAACAAAACGAATGCTCATCGACGCCGCACATCCCGAAGAAACGCGGGTGGTGGTTGTCGACGGTAGCCGACTGGAAGAGTACGACGTCGAAGTCGCCACGCGGCGGCAGTTAAAAGGCAACATCTATCTCGCCAAGGTCACGCGGGTCGAACCATCGCTGCAGGCCGCGTTCGTCGATTACGGCGGCAACCGCCACGGGTTCCTGGCGTTCAGCGAAATCCACCCCGACTACTACCAGATCCCGGTGGCTGACCGGGAGGCGCTGCTCGCCGAGCAGGCCGCCGCCGAGCAGGCGGTCGAGGAGGCGGGCGAGGGCGACGACGACGACGACGAGATCGAGCGCCGGCGGCCACGGCCGTCGCCGCGCAACTACAAGATCCAGGAAGTCATCAAGCGGCGGCAGATTCTGCTCATCCAGGTGACCAAGGAGGAGCGCGGCACCAAGGGCGCGGCGCTGACCACCTATCTGTCCCTCGCCGGCCGCTACTGCGTGCTGATGCCGAACACGTCCCGTGGCGGCGGCATCTCGCGCAAGATCAGCAACGTCACCGACCGCAAGCGGCTGAAAAAAATCATCGCCGAGCTGGAGGTCGACGAAGGGATGGCGGTCATCGTCCGCACCGCCGGCGCCGGCCGCACCAAGGCCGAGATCAAGCGCGATTATGAATACCTGGTCAGGCTGTGGAGCGCCATCCGCGATACGACGCTGCAATCGTCGGCGCCGGCCCTGGTCTACGAGGAAGGCAACCTGATCAAGCGCTCGATCCGCGACCTTTATGACCGGGATACCGAGGAAATCATCGTTCAGGGCGAAGCCCAGTACCGGATCGCCAAGGAGTTCATGAAGCTGTTCATCCCGTCCCACGCCAAACGGGTGAAATGCTACGAGGAAAAGGATCGTCCGCTGTTCCATCAGGCGCAGGTGGAAGATCAGATCGAGGCGATGCACCGGCCGATCATCCACCTGAAGTCCGGCAGCTACATCGTCATCAATCCGACCGAGGCGCTGGTCTCCATCGACGTGAATTCCGGGCGCGCCACCCGCGAGCGCCACATCGAGGAAACGGCGCTGCGCACCAACCTCGAAGCTGCTGACGAAATCGCCCGGCAGCTGCGGCTGCGCGACCTCGCCGGCCTCGTCGTCATCGACTTCATCGACATGGAAAACCCGCGCAACCAGACGCAGGTGGAACGCCGTCTGAAGGACGCGATGAAGACCGACCGGGCGCGCATCCAGATCGGTCGCATCAGCCCGTTCGGCCTGCTGGAACTGTCGCGGCAGCGGATGCGCCCGAGCGTCATCGAAACCTCGTTCGAAACCTGCCCGATGTGCAGCGGCACCGGCACGACGCGCACCATCGAATCCGCGTCCCTGGCGCTCATTCGCCGCATCGAAGACGAGGGCATCCGCCACCACGCGGGCGAGATCATCGTCACCGCGGGCAATGACATCGCCCTTTATCTGCTCAACCACAAGCGGCGCACCGTCTCGCTGATCGAAGAGCGCTATGGCTTTGCCGTGCGCATCGTCGGCGATCCGTCGATGATCGGCCACGAATTCAAGCTGGAGCGCAGCAAGACGGCGAGCGTGCAGCCGATTGCCCGTGTCGAGGAGGACGCGGTCGAGGCGGTGGAAGAAACACCGGTGGCCGCCGAGGCGGCGGAGGGTGACGGCGAGGACGCGGCAAAGCGCGGCGGCCGGCGGCGGCGGCCGCGGCGGCGGCGGCGGTCCGACGAAGACCGCGCCGAGATCGCAGCCGGCGCCGGCGCCGGCGACCTGGTGGCGGCGGCGGAGGACGAGGCGGGCCTTGCCGATGAGGCGATCGGTGCCGCCGTCCTCGCAGCCGACGGCGACGACGAAGCGGCCGCGGCGGGTCGTGAGGCCGGCGAGGATGATGCGGATCAGACGAAAAAGCGGCGCCGGCGTGGCAAGCGCGGCGGGCGCCGGCGCGGTCGCCGTCCCAGCGATGCGGCCGGTAGCGATGCGTCGGAACTGGCAGTTGGCGGCGCGGCGGTGGGCATGGCGCTGTCGGACGATGCCATGGACGAGGATGACGAGGAGGAGGATGCCGATGACGGTGCGGCCGGCGAGGGCGATGGCCTGCCGGCGGAACCGCTGACGCCGTTCGCACCCTCGCTGGCGATCGGCGGCGGACTGGCGGACGCGGCGCGCGACGACGGCATCGTCGCGCACGCCTCCGGCGATGACGACGGGGTGCCCGTCGCCGGCGCTTGGTCCGAGCCGGCGGAGATGCTCGCGGCGCCGCACGCCTTCATCGCCAGTGGCGGCGATGCGACGGCGGGCGAGGGAATCACCTTCGCCGCGCCACAGCCGGCGGATTCGCCGCCGGATACGGACTTGCCGCCGCCGGCGGCATGGGATGCGGAGGCGCCGCTGCCCGTGTCGGCGGTGGACGCCAGCCTCGCCGCCGACGCCGTTGTGGAAAGCGGCGATGAGCCGGCACGCTTCGGCGACTGGGCGGTCATCTCGCCGGCCGCCGTCACCCCGACGGAGCCGGATCCGGCCAGCATCGCCGCGACGGTGGCGGCGGTGCCTGCCGACATCGAGCTGGCGCCACCGACGCTCCCGCAGGGCAGCGCCGAGGCCGAAAGTTCCGGGATTCGGATCGAGCCCACGGCCGATGGGGACGTTGCCGCATCACTGGAGCCGTCCGTTGCCGGCAGGTTGCCCGATGCGGTGGAAACGGATGAGCCGCCGCCACAGCATTTGGTGATCGGCAGCGGCGATGATGAGGCCGCCGAGGCGCCGCGCCGCGGCTGGTGGCAGCGTCTGATCACCTGATCGGGCGCGACACAACACCGGTCGGCGGGCGGCGGTGCACGGTCAGCGGCGGCGCCAAGCGACGAGGCGCTCGCCGGCGGCGGTGATTTCGGCTTCGCTGCCGGCGAACGAAAAGCGCATGAAGCGGCGGCCGCGCTCGGGATCGAAATCGGTGCCCGGCGTCACCGCCACACCGGCTTCGCGGAGCAGCCGCCGGCTCAGCGCTTCGCTGTCGTCGTCCAGCGTGCCGATGTCCGCGTAGAGGTAGAACGCGCCTTCCGCGGGCGCAAAAGGGCCAAAACCCGCCGCCGGCAGCGTGGCCAGCAGACGCTCGCGGTTGCGGGCGTAGCGGCGGACATGGCCGTCGAGCTCGTCGCCGCAGGCGAAGGCGGCGATGGCGGCGTGCTGTGAGAGCGTTGGCGGCGAGATGAACAGGTTCTGTGCCAGCCGTTCGACCGGGCGGACGAGGCCCTCCGGCAGTACCAGCCAGCCGAGCCGCCAGCCGGTCATCGCATAGTACTTCGAGAAACTGTTGACGACGATCACCGACGGCGAAGCGCTCAGCGCCGTTGCCGCCGCCGCGCCGTAGGTGATGCCGTGGTAGATCTCGTCGGAGATGAGCACGCCGCCGCGGCTTTCGACGGCGCGGGCGAGTTCGGCGAGGGTGCCGGCGCTCACCATGCTGCCGGTCGGGTTGGCCGGGCTGGCGATCACCAAGCCGTCCAGACGGCCGTCGATGCGGTCGATGGCGGCGGGCGTCGGCTGGTAGCCGGAGGCCGCGTCCGTCGCCAGCGGCACCACGGTGACTCCGATGGCGCTGAGGATGTTGCGGTAGCAAGGATAGCCGGGAACGGCAACGGCGACCCGGTCGCCCACATCGAAGGCGGCGAGGAAGGCGAGGAGGAAGGCGCCCGAGGAGCCGGTGGTCACGGCGATGCGGGCTGCCGTGACGTCGACACCATAGGCCGACCGGTAGTGGCGGGCGATGGCATGGCGCAGGTCGGGCAAGCCGAGCGCATCCGTGTAGCCGAGCCGGTCCCGCTGCAGCGCCGCCGCCGCCGCGGCGCGCACGCCCGCCGGCGCCGGCACCGCCGGTTGACCGACCTCCAGGTGAAGCACGTCGCCGCCGGCCGCCGCCCGTTCGTTGGCCGCGCGCATGACGTCCATGACGATGAAGGGGTTGATGTTGCTGCGCCGTGCTGGCGGCCGTGGCGACGACGGCGCGGCGCCGGTTGGCGGCGAAGGTACGGCGCCAGCCGCCGACGAAGAGCGGCCGACGCCGCCGGCGCTCATCGCCCCATCGCCGCGAGACCGTAGCCGCGCGGGTCGCTCGCCGCCTCGCAACTCTCGGGGTTGGGGGGAACGCCGTCCGGGCAGGCCACGACGTTGACGCTGCCGAGGCGGGGCGTCGTTGACACCGCATGGCCACGCGTGCGCAGGCCGCCAAGCACGCCGGCATCGAGCGCCGGTTCGGCGAGCACCTGGCGCGGCGAGGAGCCGCCGTGCACCCGGCGCGCCGCGATGGCGGTACCGGCCGGTTCCTTCGCCAGCATGGTGCGCGCCGCCACCTGGATCAGCGCCGTCGGCGCGGCGACACCGCCGCTGGCGGCGCCGGCGAAGTAGAATTCATTGACGTTCTCGTTGACGATGAGCATGGGGACGAGCATCGCCGCGCCGCGACCGCCGGCATCGGGAACGGCGGCGAGGATGATGCCGGTCGATGGCGCGATGCGACCGGTGCCAAACAGGCTGTTCGGGGTGACGGCGCAGGCGACGGCATTGCCGAACCGGTCCGCCGCGGCGAGGCTGGCGGCGGCGGCGTTTTCCGCCGGCGCGGCGCGTTCGACCACGGCGGTTGCCCGGTCGGGGCGGTAATCCGCCATCAGTCGCGAGATGGTATCGCCGGCGATGGGGGATGGCACCGCCGGCCGGCCGCCGCCCGCGCCGGGAGCGGCCGGCGGCGGCCAGCTGCCGCGTTGCGCAAAGGCGCGCGCCGCCGCTTCGATGATCAGGTGGGCGCGTTCGTCGGCGGCGGCATCCGCATAGCGGGAAGACTGCACCAGCATCGCCCACATCTGCGCGGCGATGCCGCCGCCATCGGGTGGCGGTGGCGCGAAATGCGCGATCTCGTCGCCGACGCCGACGCGCACCGTCTCTCGCCACGCGGGCTTGACGTTGGCGAGGTCGCTGCGGTCGAGGGAGCCGCCGGCGCTGCGGACCGCATCGACAACAAGCCCCGCCTGCGCACCGGCGTAGAGCGCACCGGGTCCTTCGCTGCGGATCCGGCTCAAGGTCGCCGCCAGATCCAGTTGCACCAGCCGATCGCCTTCCCGCAGCAGACGGCCGTCCGGTCCGGTGGCGAACACCTGACGAACGGTCGGTTCGGCGCGCAGCGCATCGTGCACCTCGGCAACGTCGTCGGCCAGGGCGCGGCTGACCTGAAAACCGAAGCGGGCAAGGTTGTCCGCCGGCGCGACCACCTGGGAGAAGCGCAGCCGGCCATATCGGGCATGCAGCACATAAAAACCGCGCACATTGGCGGGCACCGCGCTCGGCCGGTCGGCACTCGCGGGGATCACCGCCGGCGCCGGCGCGGTGAAGTCAAGGGCTCGCGTCTCGCCCCGCTTGGCATCGAAGGCGAGGCAGACCCCGCCGCCGCCGAGCGACGCCCGCGACGGCAGCGTTACCGCCATCGCGAAATACATGGCGGTGGCCGCGTCGGCAGCGTTGCCGCCGTTGGCGAGGATCTCCCGTCCGATGAGTGCCGCCTGCGGCTCGTCGGCGGCGACACCGCCGAAAAAGCCCGTGACGACCTCGAGTTGACCCGTTTCGGCGGGCGGCGAGTCGTCAAACCAGGAGGAACAGCCGCCGAGCATGAACACGGCGAGGAGGAGCGCGCATTGACGCCGTCGCCCTGGCGGACTAGCTAAGCCGATGAAGGAATTGGGCCGACGATTGATTGTGCGCAAAGTTTGCAAGATTGCCGTCCTGCTGGCACTGCTGATGTGCGTGGGGATCGATGCCGTCGCGGCGCGCAGCATCTCGCTGATCCGTGATACCGAAATCGAGACCACCATCCAGACCTACGCGACGCCGCTGTTCCAGGCGGCGCGCCTCGATCCGTCCGCAGTTCGCATTTATCTGGTCAATGACAAGCAGATCAACGCTTTCGTTGCCGGCGGGCAGAATTTGTTCATCAACACCGGCCTTCTGATGCAAAGCCGGAATGCCGGTGAGGTGATCGGCGTCATCGCCCACGAAACCGGTCATATCGAAGGGGGTCACCTGACGCGGGTCCACGACGCGCTGGCCCGCAATACGGCGGAGAACATCCTCGCCATGGTGCTGGGCGCCGCCGCCGCCGCCGCCGGCCGGCCCGACGTGGGCGGCGCCGTCGCCCTCGGCACGCAGAATGTCGCCACCCGCAACTTCCTGCAATATTCGCGGACGCAGGAAGGCGCGGCCGATGCGGCGGCGACGCGCTATCTCGACGCCACCGGGCAATCGTCGGTGGGCCTGTTGACTTTCTTCGAGTTGCTGGCGGGACAGGAGTTGTTGCAGCCGAACCGGCAGGATCCGTACCTTCGCACCCATCCGCTGACCCAGGACCGTATCGAGGCGCTGCGGGCGTTCGTGGCGCGCTCACCCTACTCGGAGGTACCGGTGAAGCCGGAGTACGCGGAGATGCATCGGCGCATGGTCGCCAAGCTGCACGGCTATCTCGATGATCCGGTGCAAGTGGACCGGCGCTACCCGGCAACCGACCGCTCACTGCCCGCGCAGATGGCGCGCGCGGTGATGCTTCATCGCACCAACAAGCCGCAGCAGGCGCTCGCCATCGTCGATGCGATGCTGCGCGAGCATCCTGCCGATCCCTACATCCTGGAGATCAAGGCGCAGATCCTGCTGGAAACCCACCGTCCGGCGGAGGCGCTGCCGATCTACCGGCAGATCATCGGCCTGCTGCCGGAGGCGCCGCTGCTGCGCGTCGATCTCGCCCGCGTCGAACTCGCCTTGGACGATCCCGCGCTGCTTGACGATGCCGTTCGCAACCTGCGCATCGCCCTCGCCCGTGAACCGGATCGGCCGTTCGTCTGGCGGCAGCTGGCGATTGCCCTGGGACGGCGCGAAGATGCCGGCGAGAGCGCCTTGGCGCTGGCCGAGGAAGCGCTTCTGCTAGGCAAAGACAGCGATGCTCGCTACTATGCGGCGAAGGCTGAGAAGATGCTCCCGGCAGGCGCGCCGGGCGCGTTGCGAGCGCAGGACATTTTGCAGGTGATCGAGCACAAGAAGCCCAGCTAGCCGCCGAACCACTGCCACCGCCAGCCATGCCCCCAAGGAGAGGAAAACCATGACAGCATTCCCGTTTCGCCGCGTTGCGTGTTTTTTGGCAGTTTCCGCGGCAACCGCGATGGCGGCATCTGCCGGTCGGGCGGAAACGCCGGCAGCGGCGGGCGCGCTTTCGGCCGCACAGCAGCAACAGGTCAAGGAGGTCATCCGCTCCTACCTGATGGAAAACCCGGAACTGATCCTCGACGCCGTGAAGGTGTATCAGGCGAGGCAGGAGGCGAAGGCGAAGGAGGAAGCCCGCAACGCACTGGTTTCAAACCGGGACAAACTTGAAAGTGATAAAGACACCCCGTTCGCCGGCAATCCGAAGGGCGATGTCACCATCGTTGAGTTTTTTGATTATAATTGCGGCTACTGCAAAAAAATGATCCCGGCGATCCAGGACGTGCTGAAAACCGACAAGAACGTCCGCTTCGTATTCAAGGAGCTGCCGATCCTGCGGGAGGATTCGGCCCGGGCGGCAACGGCGGCGCTTGCCGTTTGGAAGATCGCGCCCGATAAGTACCTCGACTATCACGTCGCGCTGATGAGCGGGCGCGGCGAATTCACCGACGACCGCCTGTTCAAGGCGGCGGAAACGCTCGGCATCGACAAGGAAAAGCTGAAAACGGCGATGGCGGATCCGGCGATCGAACAGTCGATCCGCCGCAATCGCGAGTTGAGCCACATGCTCGGCATCAACGGCACGCCCGCCTTCATCATCGGCGATGAGATGCTTCCGGGCGCCATTGAAGCGGATGTCATCCGCGACGCCATCAAGAAGAAGCGGGCGAGCTGATCGCCATTCACGCGTCATAGGACACCGCCGATGAGCGCTCCGGATGGCACTTCACGAAGTATTGACCGGTCACCGCCGCCAGCGAGGGATCGCTGGCCAGGTAGACGCTGGTTTCGGCGCCCTGTTCCGGCGTGATCGCCGCCAGTTTCACGGCGTTCCACAGCCAGTCCGGCAGGAAGCCACTGGCCACGCCGATGTCGGTGCGCACGAACCCGGGATGCAGGGCGTTGACGGTGGCACGCGCCGGATCGAGACGGCGGGCCAGTTCATAGGTGAAGTAGAGGTTGGCGAGCTTCGATCGCTTGTAGGCCCACCATCCCGAATAGCCCTTCGCCGCTTGCAGGTCTTTGAAGTTGAGGCGGACGCCCTGATGAGCGCGCGACGCGACGTTGACGATCCGCGCCGGCGCTGCCGCATGCAGCAGCGGCAGCAGCAGATGGGTCAGCAGCACATAGGCGAGGTGGTTGACGGCAAAGGTCATCTCGATGCCGTCCGGGCTCAGCGCGCGCCGGCCGAACATCGCGCCGGCGTTGTTGATGAGCACGTCAAGACGGCTCAGGCGGCCGGCGACCTCGGCGGCGAGGCGGCGGATTTCCTGCTGCGACGACAGATCGGCGGCGATGAAGCTCACCGCGGCACCGGGCACGGTGGCGCCAATGTGCGACACCGCGGCGGCACCCCGCGCCGCATCGCGGCCGACGATGATCACGTTCGCGCCGGCCGCCGCCAGCCGCTGCGCGGTGATCCGGCCGATGCCGCCACTGCCGCCGGTGATCAGCACCGTCTTGCCTGCCATCTCCAGGGCCTTGCCGTGCATGGGTCCTCACTGCTCCTGCGTGCCGCCATCCGCATCGCGCATGGCGCGCCACCACGGCCATGATGTGGCATCGCCGAGCCGTCGCCTCAACGCGGTGTACCGGCGTGACCGTCACGAACATCGCGGCCGGCACGGATCGGCCGTTGCGGGGCGGCCGCGAGCGGCTATGGTAAGGGCCGTCGGCAGGTTCCAATTCGAGCGCTTTCCATGAGCGTCTGGGGCAAGATCATCGGCGGTGTCGCCGGCTTTGCGGTGGGCGGGCCGATCGGAGCTCTGCTGGGCGCGGTCGCCGGTCATGCCGTCGACAAGTATCGGGAGGAAAAGCCGGCGGACGAGGCGGCGCTGCTTGGCCACAGGCGCGGCGCCGGCTGGGGCCGCGGCGCCGACCCGGCGCAGGAGCAGGCGGCGCGGCAGACGGCGTTCTCGGTGGCCGTCGTCGTTCTTGGCGCCAAGATGGCGAAGGTGGACGGCGCCGTCAGCCGCATCGAGGTCGATGCCTTCAAGGAGGTGTTCCGGGTTCCGCCGTCGGAGATGAAGACCGTCGGCCGGATTTTCGACGCCGCCCGCCAGCAGTCGGGCGGTTTCGAGCCCTACGCGCGGCAGGTGGCGACGCTATTCCGCAGCGAGCCGCAGGTGCTCGAGCAGCTGTTGTCCGGGCTCTATCACATCGCCCGTGCCGACGGACCGATCAAGCCGGCGGAGACGGCGTTCCTCTACCGCGTCGCCGAAATCTTCGGTCTCGATGCCGCCGCCATCGCGCGGGCGAGTGCCTCGGGCCGCGGCGGCATGGAACCGGCCGGTCCCGATCCCTATCAGATGCTGGGCCTGGCGCGGGGCGCTACCGACGAACAAATCAAGCAGACCTATCGCCGGCTGGTGCGCGAGAACCATCCCGACGCCCTCATCGCCAAGGGCATGCCGGAAGACTGCGTCGCCCTCGCCAATGAAAAGCTATCGCTGATCAACGCCGCCTATGACCGCATCGCGCACGAACGCGGCCTGCGCTGAGCGCGCGGCTGGCGGTACGGGCAGGCCGGCCGAGTGGTGAGGCTGCGGCCGGCGGCGGCGGCGATGAGCTTGCCCGACTATGCCGCCGCGTTCACCGTCGTGGTGGTCTGGGCCTTCAATTTCATCGTCGGTGTCATCGGCGTCAACGCCCTGCCGCCGCTGCTGTTCCTGACCTTGCGCTTCGTCCTCGTCGCGCTGCTGCTGCTGCCGTGGCTGCGGTTTCCGAGGGGCCGGTTCCGCCTCGTGGCGTTGCTGTCGGTGCTGCTTGGCGGGCTGCATTTCGGTTGCGTGTTTATCGGCTTGAAGGGAACCGGCGCCGGCCCGGCGGCGATCGCCGTACAACTGAGCCTGCCGTTCAGCGCCGCGCTGGCATATCTGTTCTATGGCGAGCGCCTCGGTGCCTGGCAACTGGCGGGGATTGCCGTGGCGTTCGGCGGCGTCTACCTGCTCGCGGGCGAGCAGCGCGCCGTGCCGTCGCTGCCGCACCTCGCGCTCGTCGTCCTCGGTGCGCTGGCCTGGGCTTTCGCCAACATCGTCATCAAACGCATCGGCCCGATCAGCCCGTTCCGCCTCAACGCCTGGGTCTGCCTGCTGGCGGCGCCACAGGTTTTCCTCGCCAGCCTCGCCGTCGAGAGCGGGCAGGTCGCGGCCCTCGCTGCCGCCGACTGGCGCGCCTTCGCCGCCGTCGCCTACACCGCGATCGGCGCCTCGATCACCGCCTACGGCCTGTGGTATTACCTGAT
>JALOTH010000095.1 GCA_025458035.1 Rhodospirillales bacterium | reverse complement strand
CGCCTCGGCGAAGCCTTCGCCGACTTGGGCGCCACCGGCAAGACGCTGGCGCAGTAACTCCGAAGCAAGTCTCGAAGTGACGGGGGGTGACCCCCCCGTCACCCCCCGGGTGGAGGAGCAAGGCGTGGATGGCCGGCGGCAAACGCGATTGGCCGCCGGGAGCTTTCGTGCAGCCCCCCAACTTGCGTAAGCTCGAGAGTTTCGGTCATCGCTCGCCTGTTCCGCTCGCGATGATTCATCGTCACAAGCGGTAGTCATTCGGCGGCATAGGCCTTCGGCTATTGCGCCCCTACTACGCGCTGACGAAGGCGACTGTCCCCGGCGTGGCCGCGGCAAGAGCGGTCAGCAGTTGCGGGACGAGGGGCCGGAGATCGTTGAGGCGGTTGCTGCGGCAACGCAGAACGATGACCGCTACCACATGGAATTCGACGTTCTGCTGAAACGACAGATTGCGGTCGACGGTGACGAAGACATCGAAAGCGCCGGCGGCAAGGGCCAGCAGTTCGCCGTTGCGGGCACCGGTCCAGCCCATTTGACGGGCGGTTTTGACGTCATGGCCGGCGATGTCGCGGGACAGACGCCAATCAATCCATTCGTCTAGCAAGAGCCTCACGACGCGGCGGCGATCAGCCTGTTCTTGGCGTCCTCAAGGAACGCGATCACCTGTTCG
This sequence comes from Rhodospirillales bacterium, assembly GCA_025458035.1. Classification (GTDB taxonomy): domain Bacteria; phylum Pseudomonadota; class Alphaproteobacteria; order Rhodospirillales; family Defluviicoccaceae; genus Defluviicoccus. The sequence continues at coordinate 10,104 of JALOTH010000095.1, read as the reverse complement.
CGGGTGACGGAGGGAAAACCTGCGAGGAAATCATCGATGGTCTCGCCCGCTTCGAGGTAATCGAGCAGCGTCTGCACCGGCACGCGCGTGCCGGCAAACACCGCGGTGCCGCCCATAACCCGGGGATCGGCCGAAATACTCGACTTTGCCATGCCGCAACGCTACCTCAACGGGCGGAGACCGGCAATCGCCGTCTGTGCGCGCAGTTTACGCACGGGACCGATCCCGAACGCGACATGCCGTTCAAGACGGGCTGCGACCCGCGCCGATGGCCGCGCGCCGTCGCCCCCATTTGCGGCGATGTCCGGACGGCCGGCGGCGGCCAACGCGATTGGCCGGCGGCGGCTTTCGTGCTATGCGCTGGCCATCCCGTGCGGCGGCGTTGCGGCCGGTGCCGGCCGCGTCAGTGGGGACCGCCGATGCCGAACCAGAACGAGATCGAAGCGGGGCTGCTCAACGGCGAATTCTTCGTCGAGTACCTGCCGGTGATCGACCTCGCGACCGGCCGCTGCGTCGGCGCCGAAGCCTTGAGCCGCTGGCGCCGCCCCGCCGGCATCCTGCTACCCGACGATTTCATCCCGCTGATGGAGGGCACCGCCCTATCCGGGCTGCTTACCTATTTCGTCGTCGAACGCATCGCCGAAGACCTGCTCGACTGGCTGAAAACCAGCGATGCCTTCATCGGCATCAACGTGCCCCCGGAAATCATCGGCCGCGGCGGCCTGCGCTACGCCGCCGAGCGCGCCGGGCTGATGGAGGTGCTGCCCAAACTGGTGATGGAAATCACCGAGCGCGGCGTTCCCGACCAGATCGCCGTCGACGCGATCAGCGCCGCCGCCGACCGGGGCGTGCGCATCGCCCTCGACGACGTGGGCACCGGCGGCGAAAACATCCTCGTGCTCTCCCGCTGCAAGGTCGAGATCGTCAAGGTTGACCGCGACGTCATCGCCGCGGTGCGCCCGGGTGAGCCGCTGCCGCCGGCGCTGGAAGACCTCGCGCATCTGCTGGCGACGGGGCGGTTCGAGGTGATCGCCGAGGGCATCGAAACCGCCCACCAGCGCGACGTCGTGCAGTCGCTGGGCATTCGTCTGGTGCAGGGCTTTTACTTTTCCGAACCGCTGGCCGTCAGCGCCTTCAAGGCGTTCTTCCAGCAGCAGCAGCCCGCCGGTCAGGACGCCGCCGCCAGTTGAGCGAAGCCGCGATCGAGGTCGGCGATCAGGTCGTCGGCCTCCTCAAGGCCGCAGTGCAGGCGGATCGCCGGGCCGGCGTGCGGCCACGGCGTGCAGGTGCGGATCGCCGCCGGGTCGAACGGCACGATCAGGCTTTCATAGCCGCCCCAACTGGCGCCGAGGCCGAACAGTTCAAGGCCGTCGATGAAGGCCGCCAGCTTCGCCCGGCTGGGGGCATGCACGGTGAAGGCGAGAAGGCCGTTGCTGCCGCTGAAGTCGCGGCGCCAGACGTCATGGCCGGGACAGTCGGCGAGCGCCGGGTGGCGGACGTGGGCAACCTCCGGCCGCCCCTGCAGCCAGCGGGCGACCCGCAACGCCGTCGCCTCGTGCCGCGGCAGGCGCACGCCGAGCGTGCGCAGACCGCGCAGCGCCGCGTAGCAGTCGTCGGGGGACACGCAGCTACCGAAAAAGGCGGTCGCCCGGCGCACGCGCAGAAACGTTTCCTCGGTGGTGGTGATCAGCCCCATCATCACATCGGAATGGCCGACGATGTATTTCGTCGCCGCCTGGATCGAGATGTCGACGCCGGCGGCGAAGGCGTTGAACAGCAGGCCGGCGCCATAGGTGTTGTCGATGGCGGTGATCACGCCGGCGGCGCGGGCGGCGGCGGCAAGGCGGGGGATATCCTGCACCTCGAAGGTCAACGAGCCCGGCGATTCGCAGAAGACGAGGCGGGTGTTGGCGCGCACGCAGCCGTCGATGCCGGCGATCGGGTTGTAATAGGTCGTCTCGATTCCCAGCCCCTTGAGCACGGACTCGCAGAAGCGGCGGGTCGGGCCGTAGACGGTGTCGACCATCAGCAGGTGATCGCCCGCCTTCAGGAACGCCATCAGCGTCAGCGTGATCGCGGCGAGTCCCGAGGGCACGGCAACGCTGCGGTAGCCGCCCTCGAGGCGCGCCACCGCATCCTCCAGCGCGAAGGTCGTGGGTGTGCCGCGGCGGCCATAGCGGGTGCCGTCGAAGGGCGTGCGCTCGCCCTCCTCGTAGGCATCGAGGCTGGGAAAGAGGATGGTCGAGGCTCGGTACACCGGCGGGTTGACGACGCCGTGGTTCGACGCCGGATCGTTGCCAAGGTGGGCGAGCCGGGTGCAGACGTGCCGCGCCGCGTCGTCGTCGTCAGCGCTCAACGGGGGTATCCTCGCGGTTGCCCCACTCTGCCCACGAGCCGTCGTAGACGGCGACATGCGGGGCGCCGCACAGGTAGGCGGCGAACGCCGTCGTCGCCGCGGTGACGCCGGAGCCGCAGCTGGCGATGATCGGGCAGGACAGGTCGATGCCGGCGGCGGCGAACACGGCGCGCAACCGTTCGACGGGCAGCCAGCGGCCCGGCTCGCCGGCAACGAAGAACTCGGAAAACGGGATGTTGGCGCTGCCCGGGATGTGGCCGCGTTTCGCCGCCGGCCGCGGCTCCGGTTCATCGCCCCGGTAACGGCCGGCGCCGCGGTTATCGACCACCTGGCAGCCGCGGGAGGCGAGATTGGCCAGCACCGCGTCGATGGCAGCGACCAGTTCCGGGCGCTGCCGTGCGCCGAACTCGGCGGGCGGGTAGCGGACCGGCTCGCCGCTCACGGGCCGGCCTTCGTTCAGCCATGCCGCCATGCCGCCGTCGAGCACCGCCACCCGGTCATGGCCGAAGGCGCGAAAGGTCCACCAGACGCGCGCCGAGGCCGCGGAGCCGGGCGCGTCGTAAACGATGACGCGATGGGGCGAGCCGATGCCGATGGCGCCGACGGCGCGGGCGAAATCGGCGGCGCTGGGCAGCATGTGCGGTAGGGCGGTGGCGGGATCACAAATCCCGTCGATGTCGAAGAACAGTGCCCCCGGCAGGTGCGCTCGCGCGTATTCGGCGCGCGGATCGCGGCCGCTGCCCGGCAGGTGAAAGCTGCCGTCGACGACGCGCAGGTCCGGATCGCCGAGGTTCTCGGCCAGCCACGCCGTCGAGACGAGGGGGCCGGTCATGCCGGTGTCGTCTCCAGCCACGCCGGCACCGGCAGGCCCTTTTCTTTCAGGAACGCGGGGTTGAACAGCCGGCTCTGATAGCGGGTGCCGAAATCGCAAAGGATGGTGACGATGACGTGTCCCGGGCCCAGCTCCCGGGCCATGCGGATGGCGCCGGCGACATTGATGCCCGACGAGCCGCCGAGGCACAGCCCCTCGTCGGCAAGCAGGTCAAAGACGATGGGAATGCCCTCGCTGTCGGGAATCTGATAGGCGCGGTCGATCGGCGCTCCCTCGAGGTTCCTGGTGATCCGTCCCTGCCCGATGCCCTCGGTGATGGACGAGCCTTCGGCCTTCAACTCGCCCGCCGTGTAGTAGTGGTAGAGGGCGGCGCCCATGGGATCGGCGAGGCCGATCTGCACCGCCGGGTTGCGCTCCTTCAACGCCATGCCGACGCCGGCAAGGGTGCCGCCGGTGCCGACGGCGCAGACGAAGGCATCGACCTTGCCGCCGGTCTGTGCCCAGATCTCCGGGCCGGTGGTCTCATAGTGGCCCTGCCGGTTGGCGACGTTGTCGAACTGGTTGGCCCAGATGACGCCGTTCGGCTCGCCCGCCGCCAGCTCCTCGGCGAGCCGGCCGGAGACCTTGACGTAGTTGTTGGGGTCCTTGTAGGGGACCGCCGGCACCTCGCGCAGCTCCGCGCCACAGATGCGCAGCATGTCCTTCTTTTCCTGGCTCTGCGTATCGGGGATGACGATGACGGTGCGGTAGCCGCGGGCGCAGCCGACGAGGGCGAGGCCGATGCCCGTATTGCCGGCGGTGCCCTCGACAATGACGCCACCGGGTCGGATCAGGCCGCGCCGTTCCGCATCACGGACGATCGCCCAGGCGGCGCGGTCCTTGACCGACCCGCCGGGGTTGAGGAACTCCGCCTTGCCGAGAACCTCGCAGCCGGTCGCCGCCGAGGCTGCCTTCAGACGGATCAGCGGCGTGTTGCCGATGGTGCCGACGAAACCGTCGCGGATGTCCATGAGGTGCGTTCGGGTGTGGTGACACAGGGGACGGGAGATTAGCAGCCGCGGTCGACGCCCGGCAAGCGCCAGGGTCAGCGTCGGTGGACGCGTTTCCGATCGCGCCAGCCGCGCCAGGCAAAACAGGGGCGGACGCCGGCCGGCATCCGCCCCCGATCGAGGATCGTGTCCGAAGGGCGGCAGCTATTTCGGCTGATACGGCCCCAGGGGCAGGACGACACGGCCGTAAACCTCGTTCAGCACCTGCGCCAGGCCGGTGTACATCGCCGCAAGGCCGGTCAGGATTCCTTCATAGCCGGCGATGCGGGTGAGTTGCGGATTGCCGGGGGGGATATCGCCCGCCACCAGCAGGGCGAACAGCACGACGAGCAGGAAGAAGGTCACTTGCAGCGCGCGGTTCAGCCGGAACGTGCCGAGGAAGAGGACGAACGACATCAGTCCCCAGATGCCGAGGAAACACGCCATCGAGATCTTATCGGGGGCCGCCGCCAGTCCCAGCTTGGGGAAGGTGATGATGCCGCACAATGTCAGCCAGAAGAACCCGTAAGAGATAAACGCGGTAGTGGCGAAGGTATTCTTCTTCTTCCATTCGAAGATGCCGGCGATGACCTGGGCGGTGCCGCCGTAGAAGACACCCATGGCGACGATCATCGCATCGAGGCCGAACAGGCCGGCGTTGTGAAGGTTGAGCAGGATGGTGGTGAGCGCGAAAGCCAGCAGCCCGAGCGGCGCGGGGTTGGCGGTGGTATCCTGAATGGCAAGCTGTGCCGGCAACGCCGTCGTCATGGCAGCGGTTTCCTTGTTGGCGGTCGACGGAGTGGCGAACGGGGGTGTGAGCGGCGACATCGGGGCTTACCAGCCGAGCCAGTCGGGGCGGCGCGGCAGGCTGGTCTCGAACACCCGTTGCAGCGCGATCCTGCCGTAGTTGTAATCGCTCCGATAGACCATAACGGTGGTTGTGCCGCGGTGGTCGGACGGCGTGAACGTCGACGGCAGACACACCCCTTCGAGGCCTGCCGGCACGTGCGCCTTCATCGTCTCGAAGCCCTCCTTGATCTTGACGCCGGTCATGGCGCCGGCGGCGGCCGCCGTCGCCATGGCATCGCGCATCATGAAGGCGGCGCAGACACCACGGATGTAGGCGAGCGGGCGGGCGTTCTCGCCGGACGGGTCGGATAACGCGGCGATCTTGCGCACCGTCTCCATCCCCGGCACCGGGTCCGCCCACGTCGCCGTCGTCACCACCCAGAACACGCCGTTGCCGGCATCGCCGGCGGCGCGTGCCGCCGCTTCGTCCCAACCGTAAATGTTGGTCATGAACTGGGCGGCAACGCCCTGCGCGGCGCACGCCTTGATCAGCGCCACGTTGCTGTCCGCCGTATTGGCCAGAAAGACGTAGTTCGCCCCCTGCTGCTTCAGGGTTGCGCACTGGGCGGTGAAATCCGACGGCTGCAGGGTATAGCGGATCGGTGGCATGACCTCGAAGCCGAGCTCCCGGGCGAATTCGATGCAGGCGCCGCGGGGCGCGTTGGGGAACGGGTGGTTGTCGCCCATGAACGTGAACTTCGGCCGCGTGATCTCGCCGAGGAAGGTCGAGCGCACGGCACCGGCACCGGTCCGGTTGTAGTGGTCCGCGGCGTACTGCACGAGACCGCGGCAGCCATCGGAATAGGACGGCCCGTAGAAGAAGTTGAACGGCGCCTTGATCTCGGTCCATGGCGACCGGCCGGTGGGATCGGTCAGGTGGCCGGACGCGGAACCGGACATGAAAACCACCTGATCACGGGTGACGGCGGGGATCAGCGCTTCCGTATCGGGTGTGCCCCAGCCCTGGATCGCCGGCGGCCGCAGCGTCGTTCGCCACTCCTCGTAGGCGGCAACGGCCCGCTGCGTGTCATATTCGGTGTTGATGGTGACGAGGTTGATGGCCGTGCCGCCGATGCCGCCGGCGGTGTTGATGTAGGCGAAGGAATCCATGATCCCCTGGGCGTAGACCTTCGCCACCTCCGACGTCGGGCCGGTGAGCGTCGCCAGTTGGCCGACCGGTACCGGGGTTTGCGCCGGCGCGGCGCCGGCCGCGAGCAGGGCTCCACAGACAAGGGTTCCGCCGGTCAGTGCGGCGGCAACAGTGCGTTTCGACATGCGGCATGTCCTCCCGAACAACGCGCGGGACACCGTGGCTCGGGCTCGACCCCGGCTTCCCTAAAGGGCTGGTCCCTTAAGCGCCTTGGGGCGCTTCCGCTAGCCGCCGAAACCGCTCACCAGCTATTCGTCTTTTGCATGGCATCCGCGGCGGCCTGCGCCGGCGCCGCAGTCGCCGGCGGTCAGCGCCCCGGGGTGAGGCGGCGATAGGACAGCGCCTCGGCGATATGAACGCGGCCGACGCCCGCCGCGCCATCGAGATCGGCGAGCGTGCGCGCCACCTTGAGGACCCGGTGATAGCCGCGCGCCGACAGCTTCAGCCGCTCCACCGCCTGGCTGAGCAAGGCGCGCCCCGCCGCATCCGGCGCCGCCGCCCGCTCCAGGCGCTCGCCTTCCGCTTCGGCGTTGCTGCGCACCACGCGGCCATCGCCGCCGACGCCCGCCGTGTAGCGACGCCGCTGTTCGGCCCGCGCCGCGGCAATGCGGCTCGCCACCTCAGCCGAGCGCTCCGCCGGCGGCGGCAGGGCAAGGTCGCTGGCGGTGACCGCCGGCACCTCCACATGCAGGTCGATGCGGTCGAACACCGGGCCGGAAATGCGGCTCTGGTAGTCGTCGGCGCAGCGCGGCGCACGGCCGCAGGCGCGGCCCGGATCGTCGAGGTAGCCGCAGCGGCAGGGGTTCATCGCGGCGACGAGCTGCACCCGCGCCGGATAGCTGACATGGCTGTTGGCGCGCGCCACCAGCGTGCGGCCGCTCTCCAGCGGCTGACGCAGCGCTTCCAGAGCCGGGCGCGGAAACTCCGGCAGCTCGTCGAGGAACAGCACGCCGAGGTGCGCCAGCGAAATCTCCCCCGGCTTGGCGCGCAGGCCGCCGCCGACCAGCGCCGCCACCGACGCCGAATGATGGGGATCGCGGAACGGCCGCCGGCGCAGCAGCGCGCCGTTTTCAAGCATCCCGGCGACGGAATGGATCATGCTGACCTCCAGCGCCTCTTCCGGTTCCAGCGGCGGCAGCAGCCCGGGCAGCCGCTGCGCCAGCATCGACTTGCCCGACCCCGGCGGGCCGACCATGAGCAGGTTGTGGCCGCCGGCGGCGGCGATCTCGAGGGCGCGCTTGGCGGTCTCCTGCCCCTTGATGTCGGCGAGATCGGGATAGCGCTGGCCATCCGCCGCCAGTTTCGGCAGCGGCGGGCTGAGCACCTGGCTGCCCTTGATGTGGTTGATCAGCGCGAGCAGGTGCGGCGGCGCGACGACGGCGATGCCGGCAGCCCAGGCCGCCTCGCCCCCCTGCGCCGCCGGACAGATCAGGCCGCGGCGGCGGCTGGCGGCGTGCACGGCGGCGGGCAGCACGCCGGCGACCGCGGCGATGGCGCCATCGAGGGCGAGTTCGCCAAGGGCGACGACGCCGGCGAGCGCATCCTGCGGCACGACGCCAAGGGCGGCGAGCAGGCCCAGGGCGATCGGCAGGTCGAAGTGGCTGCCTTCCTTGAACAGGTCGGCGGGAGCCAGGTTGACGACGATGCGCTTCGACGGCAGGGCAAGCCCCAAGGCGAGCAGGGCGCCGCGCACCCGCTCGCGGCTTTCGGCGACCGCCTTGTCGGGCAGGCCGACAAGGGCGAACGCCGGCAGGCCGGGGCCCACCTGCACCTGGCAGTCCACGTCGAGAACGTCGATGCCGCTGAAGGCGACCGTGGCGACCCGCGCGACCATCCCCTGATCGATTCCCGTTAACCGTGTTGAAGCGCCAGTGTACGAGTCGCGCCGGCCGGCGCCAGCGGTTTTTTGCCGCCGCCGCCGACGTCAGCACGCGAGGGGCAAAATGTCGTCCAAACTGTCGTCAGCAGCGGGTCCCGCTGTCGTCAGCGTGTCGTCAAATGTCGTCAGAAGTCATCAGCGATGGCGGCGCCGCGCCTTCGAATTCGCGCTTTTCATAGATGTCGACGATGCGGGCACCGTCCCAGAAGTAACAGAGGTGGCGTTCCTGGCGGGCGCTGGCGAGCAGCCGGGGACGGAATACGGCGGCGCATTGGCCACCCCGCCAGCGAACGCTGTCATAGGCGATGCCGTCCGCGCCCGCCCGCCGCAGCGTCACCGCCAGTTGCTGTCCCGCCGCGTAGTTCTCAGAGTGGTAGACGAGCGGATAATCCGCCTGCCGCCCGCGCAGATCGTGCAGTCGCCCATCCAGATCGACGCAATAGGCGCGCATGTCCAGTTCCATGCGGCCCTGCCGCGTCGCCCGCATGAACCGCTCCCGGTGGTACCTCGTCTCCGCGATGGCGGTCACCAGTTCGCTCGCCGCGTAGAACACGCCGAACGTACCGTCACTGAAGCGGCTGCCTTCGGGATTGAGATGGGTGAAGGCGGCCATGATTACGCTGGCGCCAGGGCCCGCTACCCGGTCCTCCGGCGGCACCAGGCTGATCTCGCCGGCTTCGTCGCGCAGTCGCGGGTTGGTCATCGCCTCGACGGCAAACACCGCTTCCAGATCCTCGGGCGCCGCCACCCGCTCGAACACCGGGATCGGCGGGAAGCGGCTGGGGATGATCCGCCAGGCCGGCTTCCACGCGACGGGGGTGACGGCGATGGTCAAGCCCAGCCGCCCCGCTGCGCATCGAGATACTGCCGCACGATGAACAGATCGGCGACCTGACCGGACAGCATGCGCTGAAGGGCGGAACCTCCGGCGAAGACGGGCGCGCTGTTCGGCTGGCGGATCCACGCGTCCGCCGCCCGCTCGTCCGGCAACAGAATCTGCAGCGCCTTGTAGATGCCGAGGATGTAGGAGATTCGCTCCAGGGTGTCCTTGGGCAGCAGGCCGTCGCTCTGCTTCTTCCATTTGAAGTAGGTGGAGCGGGCGGTCAGCCCGAGCAGCGTCATCTGCTCGTCCACGCTTAGCCCCCACAACTCGGCGATGCGGAAAAACGTCCGCAGCGCCGGCCCCGACAGGTTGCGGCGCGGCGTGACGGCCGCGGTCTGTGGGTGCGCGCCCAGGATCATGTCTCCATAAACAGATACACTAATGAGAATAGTCTATTTATGTATCGATGGCAATGGCGACGTGGAGCGCCGGGGACACCGTTATATAAGTTTTTTCTGATATTCGGTTGGGCCGGCGGTATGCTGTCCGCCGGCCAGCCCTTTCCGCGGCGGGCATTCACCAACCAGCTCAAGGAGGCGCGAGATGACCACGTCCTATCCCGAAATGGTGAGCGAACTGACCGCCACCCTGCGGCAGATGCACAAGGGCATTCCCGAGACGATGCGGGGATTCGGCCTCCTTGCCGATCACGCCAAAGCCGCCGGCGTGCTCGACGCGAAGACCAAGGAATTGCTGGCGCTCGCCATCGGCATCGCCATGCGCTGCGACGGCTGCATCGGCTTTCATGCCCGTGGCGCGCTGCGCGCCGGCGCCACCCGTGCGGAGGCGCTGGAAACGATCGGCGTTGCCATCATGATGGGCGGCGGACCCGCAACCATTTATGGCGCCCACGCCTTGCAGGCGTTCGATCAGTTTGCCGCCGGCGCGCCATGATCGCCGTGCCACACAACGAAACGCCCCCGCAGAAGCCGCTCTGCGGGGGCGCCAAGCCGAATCAGGACCGTGAGCGAACCTATCTATTCGCTGCGCGCGACGCCCACCAGTTGCAGGATCCAGATGAACATGGACACGAAACTGCCGTACAGCATGAACGCACCAAAGATCGCCTTGCGGTGCGTCACCTCGCCGCTGTCCGATTCGTAGTACCAGTTCTTGATCTGCTGCGT
>JALOTH010000209.1 GCA_025458035.1 Rhodospirillales bacterium | reverse complement strand
CGAGGACCCGAGCACCGTCGACGCGGACTGGGTCAGCTTCTTCAACCAGCTTGGCGATGATGCCCACATCATCCGCGGCGATGTGGAGGGCGCGTCATGGCGGCCGCGGCCGCGGCTTGCCCCGACCAACGGCGCGGCGTTCGCGCGCCGCGCCATTCCTTATGGTGAAAGTTCCGTCAGCCGCGCATCGCCTTCAGCATCGTCTGGCCGATCGCCGCCGGGGATTCGGTGACGTGCACGCCGGCGCTGCGCAACGCTTCGATTTTATCCCCAGCCGTTCCCTTGCCGCCAGAGATAATGGCGCCGGCATGACCCATGCGACGCCCCGGAGGCGCGGTGAGGCCGGCAATGAAGCTGACCACCGGCTTTTTCGTGCCCGAGTCCTTGATGAACTGGGCCGCCTCTTCCTCCGCCGAGCCGCCGATCTCGCCGATCATGACGATTCCTTCGGTCGCCGGGTCTTTGACGAACTGCTCAAGGCAGTCGATGAAGTTGGTGCCATTGACCGGGTCGCCGCCGATACCGATGCAGGTGGTCTGCCCCAGGCCCGTCGCCGTCGTCTGCGCCACCGCTTCATAGGTGAGCGTGCCCGACCGGGAGACGATGCCGATCTTGCCCGGCGTGTGGATGTGGCCCGGCATGATGCCGATCTTGCATTGGCCCGGCGTGATGATGCCCGGGCAGTTCGGACCGATCAGCCGTGAAGCGGAGTTCTGCAGCACCCGCTTGACCTTCAGCATGTCCTGCACCGGGATGCCCTCGGTGATGCAGACGATCAGCTGCACCCCCGCGTCGATCGCCTCCAGCATGGCATCGGCGGCGAACGGCGGCGGCACGTAAATCACCGAGGCGTTGGCGCCGGTCGTCTTGACGGCCTGTTCGACGGTATCGAACACCGGCAGGTCGAGGTGCTTGGAGCCACCCTTTCCCGGGGTGATGCCGCCGACCATCTTGGTGCCGTAGGCGATCGCCTGTTCCGAGTGGAACGTGCCTTGCGCGCCGGTAAACCCTTGGCAAATGACTTTTGTGTTGGTGTCGACGAACACGGCCATCTATGCGGCCTCCTTCACGGCCTTGACGATCTTCTGGGCGGCATCGGCGAGGTCCTGGGCGGAGATGATCGGCAGGTTCGACTGGCTGAGAATCTGCTTGCCGAGATCCACGTTGGTGCCCTCGAGGCGAACGACGAGCGGCACGTTGAGGGAAACCTCGCGTGCGGCCGAGACGACGCCTTCGGCGATCACGTCGCAGCGCATGATGCCGCCGAAGATGTTGACGAGGATTCCTTCGACGTTGGGATCGCGCAGGATGATCTTGAACGCTTCCGTCACCCGTTCCTTGGTGGCGCCGCCGCCGACATCGAGGAAGTTGGCGGGATCGCCGCCGTAAAGCTTGATGATGTCCATCGTCGCCATGGCAAGGCCGGCGCCGTTGACCATGCAGCCGATGTTGCCGTCGAGCTTGATGTAGTTCAGGTCATGACGGGCGGCTTCCCGTTCCGCCGCGTCCTCTTCCGTCTCATCGCGCAGTTCCTGCACGTCCTTGTGGCGGAACAGCGCGTTGTCATCGAAGTTCATCTTGCAGTCGAGCGGGATGACGTCGCCGTCGGCGGTGACCACCAGCGGGTTGATCTCGACCATCGAGGCGTCGAGTTCACAGAACGCCCGGTACATGCCGAGCACCGTTTTCACGCAGGCATTCACCTGCTTGCCTTCAAGGGCAAGGCCGTAGGCGATCTTGCGGGCATGGAACGGCTGCATGCCGGTCGCCGGATCGATCGCCACTTTGAGGATCTTTTCGGGTGTCTTGGCGGCCACCTCCTCGATGTCCATGCCGCCTTCCGTGGAGGCGATGATGGTAATGCGGGAGGTTGCCCGGTCGATCAGGAAGCTCAGATACAGCTCGCGCGCGATCTGGCAGCCTTCCTCGACATACAGTCGGTTGACCACCTTGCCGGCCGGACCGGTCTGCTTGGTGACCAGCGTCATGCCCAGCAGCTTCTCGGCGGTCGGGAAGATGTCTTCCATCGCCTTGATCACCTTGACGCCGCCCGCCTTGCCGCGGCCGCCGGCGTGGATCTGCGCCTTGACCACCCAGACCGGCCCGCCAAGGTCCTTTGCCGCCTGCTCCGCTTCCTGCGGGGTGTAGGCGGCGTGGCCACGCGGCACCGGCACGCCGAACTTCGCCAGCAGCTGTTTGGCCTGATACTCGTGGATATTCATCCGTCCCTCACGGTTCTTGGGTTGAAGGGAAAACCGGCGGCCGAGCTCAGCCCAGCCGCCGCCGCGTTCCGCTAACGAGCGTGCGGATGCGGGTTACATCAGGCCCTTGGCAATGCCGATCAGCGTCTCCACCGAGGCGACGGACTTGGCGAACAGCGCTTTTTCGTCGTCGTTGAGATCGATCTCAACGACGCGCTCGACGCCGCCGGCGCCGATCACCACCGGCACCCCGACGTAGATGTCCTTCAGCCCGTACTGACCGTTCAGCCATGCGGCGCACGGCAGGACCCGCTTCTGGTCGCGCAGGAAGCTCTCGGCCATGGCGATCGCCGACGTCGCCGGCGCGTAGAAGGCCGACCCCGTCTTCAGCAGGGCGACGATCTCGCCGCCGCCGCCGCGCGTCCGCTTGACGATCGCATCGAGGCTGTCCTGGGACATCCAGCCCATCTTCACCAGATCGGGCAGGGGAATCCCGGCCACCGTCGAATAGCGGGTGAGCGGCACCATGTCGTCGCCGTGGCCGCCGAGAACGAAGGCGGACACGTCTTCCACCGAAACATCCATCGCTTCCGACAGGAAGTAGCGGAAGCGCGCGCTGTCGAGCACGCCGGCCATGCCGACGACCATGTTATGAGGCTGGCCAGTGATTTCCCTGAGCGCCCAGACCATCACGTCGAGAGGGTTGGTGATACAGATGACGATCGCGCTGGGGCAATGGGCCTTGATGCCCTCGCCGACCGCTTTCATCACCTTGACGTTGATGCCGATGAGATCGTCGCGGCTCATCCCCGGCTTGCGCGGCACGCCGGCGGTAACGATCACGACATCGGCGCCGGCGATGTCTTCGTAACTATTCGTGCCCTTCAGCCGAATACTGGCCATCTCGACCGGCGTCGACTGGCAAAGGTCAAGCGCCTTGCCTTGCGGCAGACCCTCGACGATGTCGAA
>JALOTH010000208.1 GCA_025458035.1 Rhodospirillales bacterium | reverse complement strand
GTAGGGCGGGTTCGAAGCGAAGCGCAACCCGCCGCATGCGTCATTCGCCCCACTCGCCGTTCACGTTAGCCTTTTCATCGGGGCCGAGCCAAGCTTCCGGGTAATAACCACGTCGAACGCAAGCCCTGAACGTGGAATGCGGCCAATCGGCGGCGTGCCCGACATAGCCGTGTTTGACCGGATTGAAGTGAACGTAATCGACATGGGCGGCGAAATCTTCGCTATCGCGGATGGCGTGCTCCCAGAAGCGGCGCTGCCAGATGCCGCGCTCGCCGCTCCGCCGCCGCGCCGCTGAGCGCCGCTCGCCGATGGGCACACTGCGGGCGAAGATCGTCTTGATCAGCCGCCAGCGCGTCGAGAAATCGGCGTCGCCCTCTGGCAGCGTCCAGACGCAGTGGAGATGATCGGGGAGCACGACCCAGGCGTCAATCGTGAACGGGTGGGTGCGGCGGGTGATACGGACGGCATTGCGGAGTTGATCGATGTGCCGCGTCAAGACGTCGTTGCCGCGCCGCGCCAACAGATTGACGGTAAAGAAATAACACCCTCCCGGTCGGCGGTGGCGACGGTAGTCGGGGATCGTCAGTTACTCCCATGACCGGCAAGGCTCCCTCGCCGGCAACCGCATCCGGCGGGTCACGCTGCGCTTTAGACCCGCCCTTCTGTAACGGGCCATTGGTTGTCAATCCCTTTTCTGCGCTTCGCCGGTCGCCGGGGTCTCGCTTCTGTCCGGGGTCGGCGCCCGATGCAACGCAAACGGGGCCGCCACCTGATGGTGTCAGATGAGGAAAAGGCCGGCCAATCTACAGTCGCGCGGTTTCCCGACGTTCGGCGGGTCCGCTGGGCGGGTCTACGGCCTGACCTGATCCATCGTCCCGGCGACGGGACGGCGCTTTGGGGGCGTGGTGCCGTTGCCCCCGAAGGTCCTTGTCTGTCTCCTTGTGCAGTCTCCTGCCTTGCGGTCTTGTTCCCTTGGCTCAGGCGGCCGCGGCCACCGGTGCGGGTTTCGCCGCCTCGGCGACGAACGGCGTGCCGTCGGCCAGCATCCGGTGCAGGACGACGGCGAGCTTGCGGGCCAGCGCCACCTTTGCCTTGCGCCGCCCGGCTCGCTTGGCAACAGCCAAGGCCCAGCGTTTCAGGCTCGAGCCCTTCACCGGCCGGCTAAGGATGATGTTCGCCGCCTCGTACAGCACCCAGCGCACCGAGCCGTCGCCGATCTTCGAGATCCGCCCGGTCATGTCCGTCTCGCCCGACTGATACTTCTTCGGCGTCAATCCGAAGTGGGCGCCGACCGCACGGGACGACGTGAACCGCCCCGGATCGTCAATCGCCGCAACGAAGGTCAAGGCGACGATGACGCCAACCCCCGGCGTCGACATCAGAAGCCGCGTGCGCGGATCGAGGCGTGCCAGGCCGCGCAGCCGTTTCTCCAGGCCCGCCAGTTCACGCGCCAGCACGGCACGGGCCGCCAGCAGCGCCCCGGCAATCGCCGTAAGCGTCGGTTGGCCCTCGACCAGTTCGCGCACCCGGCCCTCGAACAGCCGCCGCGTCGTCTCGCCAACCTTCAGCCCGAAGCCGCGCAGAATGCCGCGCAGGCTCATCTCGATGTCGTGCAGCTTGCCCTGCAACAGCTTGCGCGCCGTCAGCAGCGCGCGGACCTCCTGCGCCGGCAGCGACTTGCAGTGCACCGGCCGAAACCAGCCGAGCCGCATCAGCTGCGCGATGCCGCGCGCGTCGTTGCGATCGGTCTTCACCGGCATTGTCTTGAAGGCGGCGCGCACGTGCCGCGTCTCCAGCAACTCCACCGTCAACCCGGCCTTGACCATCGCCGCAAACAGCCACTGCGACAGCGGCCCCGCTTCGAGCCCGATCCGGCTCAGCGGCACCCCCAGCCCGCCGAACCAGCCGATCAGCGCCTCCGGCTCGCTCGCCACCTTCGCCTCGCGCACGATCGCGCCGGCCTGATCGACAACGCAGACGCTGGCGCTTTCCAACGACACGTCAATTCCCGCATAGTATTCCATGGTCGTCTCCTCAGATGATGCTTGGAGCGGGCCTCGGCCCAACTCCGCTATCGACACCATCATTCTGAGGGACGACCGCCCAAAACCGCGACACCCGCCGCCGCGAGTGCCAGCCCGTTACGCCATCTACCCGGCCGGTCAACCGCCGTGAGTGGACCTCAATCGCATCGTTTCCGGTAAGCGCCGGACCGAAACAAATAGCGAGAACCGGTCAAGCGCCCAAGGTTGGCGGGTTGCGGCGCCGGCGCCGAGGGGCGATCCTCGTGCCTCGCCGAGCGCGCGCGGCGGCGCCGATTTCACTTGCATCCGGGCGCTCTGCCGCACGACATCGTCGGTACGCGGCAACCCTCGCGCGGAGAACGACTGGCGTGAATTTTTACAGCTTCGAGGTCGTCATTGAGAAGGAAGCGGACGACGAAGGGTATTACGCTTGGAGTCCGTCGCTCCCCGGTTGTTTCAGCAACGGCCGTACGGTCGAGGATGCCAAGCGCAACATGCGGGAAGCCGTCACCCAGCATGTGACGGCGCTGCTAGCGCATGGCGAGCCGGTCCCGCAGAACGAACGTCTCGTGCACGTCGAGGAATTGGCTATCGGCATCCCATAACGCGGATGCCGCAGGTCACGGCGCGGGACCTTGTGCGCTTTCTCAAGTCTCAGGGCTTCGAGGAAGAGCGGCAATCCGGGAGCCATTTGACCTTGTGGCATTCGTCGCGCCGGATCGCCGTCACCGTACCCATCCACACTGGCGCGGACCTTGGCCGCGGGCTCGCGGTGCGGATCCTCAAAGACGCCGGGTTCAGCGTCGAGGACTTCGTGCGACGCAGGGAACGGTAACGGGCTGACCCGCCGCTATGCGGACCGAAGCAGGCCCCGGCGGCGGCGCGGATGATGGCGGCTTGGCGAGGGTCGCGCCGATGGCGCCGGCGGGGAACGATGTTGCGGTGCAGCAGGCGGCGATGATGACAAATGATGACAGATGACGACATCTGGCGGCGGACCGGCGGCAAGGCTGGGTGTATTCAATGGGTTGCGTGTTCGCACCGGCGGCAAAACGACGACATTTGACGACACTGTGACGACACTGTGACGACATCGCTGACGACATCTCGGACGACACCGGCGGCGCAAATGACGACGGGAATGACGACAGGCGGCCACGCCGCCACTGCCATCACCGCCATCGG
>JALOTH010000094.1 GCA_025458035.1 Rhodospirillales bacterium | reverse complement strand
TCTACGGCACGGGCGGCGGCGTCGAACCCGCTTCCGTTGCTTGCCCCGACTGGCGCACCCGGCAGGATTCGAACCTGCGGCCTCTGCCTCCGGAGGGCAGCGCTCTATCCACTGAGCTACGGGTGCCTTAGGGAGCGGAGAGACTAGCGCACAGCCGGCCGGCGGAGCAAGCCTTCGCGGCATGACGATCCGCCCCCGACGGCAGCGGCGCGCGGCGGCCGTTGATCCAGGCGGCGATGTCGCGCCAGACCACCTCCGCTTGCCGGTCGCGGGTCAGCATGTGATAGCCATCGGCATAGAGGGCGAGCCGCCGCCGTTCCGCCGGCGCCGGCGGCAGGGTGGCCAGCATCTCCGTCATCGCGCCGGCGGGCACCAGCTGGTCCTGTTCGCCGTAGAGGATCAGCGTCGGCACCTCGATACCCGCCGCCGCCGCCATCGCCTGGTCCATGAGGTTGACCAGCCCGAACACCGCATCGACGCGGGTTTCCTTGATCACCAGCGGATCCTTGCCGAGGGCGATCAGCATCTCGTCGTTGTCGGAAGCGCGCACGCCGAAGCCACGGCCGGTCATCTGGTTGCCAGGCATGGTGTGCGCCGCCATCCACAGCGCCATCGACTGATACCACGGCATCGAAGCCCGTCCCCACACCGCGGGCGCCGACAGGATCACGCCATCGGCATCGGCGGGCGCCGCCCCGCCCATGGCGACGATGATCACCGCCCCGCCCATGCTCTCGCCAAACAGATAGAGAGGCGTTTCCGGATAGGTGCGTCGCAGCACCGCCGTGACATCGCGAAGATCGGTGGTCAGCGCCGCCGAACCCGCCCAGAGTCCGCGATTGGGTGCCTGACCGAAGCCGCGCTGATCGTAGGCATAGGAGGCGATGCCGCGTTCGGCAAGCCAGCGTCCGGGGCCATCGAAGAAGTTCGAGTAATCGTTAAAGCCGTGCAGCGCCAGGATGACCGCCTTTGGCTTAGCGCCCGGCGGCGGCAGCCAGCGGCGCATCGGCAACTCGGCGCCGTCGGCGGCGATGAACCGCTCAGGCTCGGAACGGGGCGACGTCACCGCCTGTCCGGCCGGGGCGATCACCGGCGCGCAAGCCACGACCAGGCCCATCAGCAGCACAGCGAACAGGCGGCGCCAGCCGATCATGGGTCGGCCGCCGCAACGGAATCGACGAGCGGGACGCCGACCGCATCCGCCAGCGGCGGCGACGCCAGGTTCTGGCCGGAGGTGAGGGAGAGAAAAATGTCCTCCAACTCCGTCTCCTGCGTCGTCACGTCGGCCACGTGCAAGCCGGCAGCGGCGACGGCGGCGAGGATTTCCCCGCCGTCAACGCGGCTGGGTGGATAGCGGAAGATCAGGGTCCGCGGCGGCAGCAGCGCCGGCTGGTAGCGTGCCAGCACGGCCGGCACCTCGGCGACGGGCTCGCGCAGGGTCACCGCCAGTTCCTTGGCATCGAGGCGGCGGAGCAGATCGGCCGTCGGCTCACAGGCGATCAGCCGGCCATGGTCGATGATGGCGATGGTATCGCACAGGTCCTGTGCCTCTTCGAGGTAATGGGTGGTGAGCAGGATGGTCGTTCCCTGCCGATTGAGTTGGCGGACGTGCGCCCAAAGGTGGCGTCGCAACTCGATGTCGACCCCGGCGGTCGGTTCGTCAAGGACCAGCACCGGTGGCGAGTGGACCAGCGCCTTCGCCACCAGCAGCCGCCGGCGCATGCCGCCGGAGAGCCGGCGGGCATAGGCGTTGGCCTGCTCGCTGAGGCCAACCGCGGCGAGGATGGCGTCGGTCCGCCGCTCCGCTTTGACCACTCCGTAAAAGCCGGCCTGCAGTTCCAGGATCTCGCGGGGGGAGAAGAAGGGGTCGAGATTGAGTTCCTGCGGCACGATGCCGATGGCAAGGCGCGCCGCGCGCATCTGCCGGTCCGGATCGAAGCCCCAAATGCGGATGGTCCCCGCTGTGCGGTTGACAAGTCCGGCGAGGATGTTGATCAGCGTCGATTTCCCGGCGCCGTTGGGGCCGAGCAGGCCAAAGATCGATCCTTTCGGGATGGTCAGGCTGACCGCATCGAGGGCGGTCACCGCCGGCCGGCCGCCGCCACCGTAGACCTTCGTCAGGTTGCGGACATCGACGGCGCAAGCGGGCGGAGGGCCGGGTGGCAGCATCACAGGCAACGGCTGAGAGCGGGCATGCTTCTCGCTATCACCGCCCGACGGCGGGGGTCAACCGCCGTCGCCACGCGTGCCCGGGATCGCGCCGGCCAGCGGGTCACCGCGCCGTCGGCTCAGGCCGGCTCGCCTTCGCCAACAGGTTCTTTCGACGTCGACAGCGTGCCATCCTGCCGCAGAAAGAGCGGCCGTTCATTGCGCAGGATGTCAAGAACCCCAGAAAACATCTCCAGCGGCCGGTCCATCTGGAGAAAGCCGCCGCGCGAAATGAAATCGTCATCGCCAACGGGGTTGGGATTGCCGAACGTCATCCGTCCCACCCTCCGCAGCTTGCCTTCCGATGCGCCTGCCCCTTCCTCCGGAACCTCGACGCCCTCCAAGGCGATCTCGGCGACGTTGCGCCGCACGGTGACCTGATAGCTCTTGACCTCAACCGGGTAAGCGACGACGACGGACATGACGTGTTTCTCCTCTGCGAGCGCGGGAACCGATGACCTACCGCAGCGATCGCCCCTCGTTTTCGGCGCAAGCCATCGGCTTCGCGGAAGGGGACGTTCCGGGAAACACTACGTTCGGGGAAATGCCGGTGGCAAGGTCGCATTCACCATCGCTGCGAAGGATCGCCAAGCGCGGCAACCGTCTCGCTCTCAAGGTTGCCGTTTCAGCGGTTGCCGGGTCACTGCTGACGGTTCCGGTGGCGGCAACGGAGCGGACGGTCGCGACCCAGGCCGTTGAACTGAAGCTGGAGACCGTCGCGCGCGGGCTGGTTCACCCCTGGGGCCTTGCCATCCTGCCCGATGGCCGGATGCTGGTCACCGAACGACCGGGCCGGCTGCGCGTGGTCGGCGCCGACGGCAGCCTTTCGGCGCCACTGGCGGGGGTGCCCGCCGTGTTCGCCGAAGGGCAAGGCGGCCTTCTCGACGTGGCGCTCGGTCCCGACTTCGCCGCCGGTCGCGACGTCTACCTCTGCTACGCGGAGGCGGGCAAGGGCGGCGCCGGCACCGCCGTCGCGCGCGGACGGCTGGCTGACGGCCGGCTCGACGACGTCCACGTCATCTTTCGCCAGCAACCGAAGGTTTCCGGCGGCAATCACTTCGGCTGTCGGCTGGTCTTCGCGCCGGATGGCCACTTGTTCGTCACGCTGGGCGAACGGTTCAAATTCGATCCGGCTCAGGATCTGGCCAGCCACCTCGGCAAGGTGGTGCGCATCCATGCCGACGGGCGCGTTCCCACTGATAACCCTTTCGCCGGCCGCGCCGGCGCCCTCCCGGAGATCTGGTCTTTCGGCCACCGCAATGTGCAGGGCGCTGCCATCGATCCCCGCACCGGCGCGCTGTGGACGGCCGAGTTCGGCCCCATGGGCGGTGACGAGGTGAACGTCACCGAAGCCGGCAAAAACTACGGCTGGCCACTGGTCAGCTGGGGCTCGCACTATTCGGGCCGCGAGATCCCGGACCCGTCGACGCGAGGGGATTTCACCGACGCCATTCATCATTGGACGCCGGCGGTTTCCCCGTCCGGCATCGCCTTCTACACCGGCGAGGCGTTGCCGGGTTGGCACGGCAACCTACTGCTTGCCGGCCTGTCGTCGCAGTCGCTGATCCGGCTGAGCCTTGACGGCACGCGGGTGACGGCGGAGGAGCGAATCGCCCTCGGCGAGCGCATCCGCCATGTGCGGCAGGGACCCGGGGGCGCCATCTACCTCCTCATCGACTCTCCGGATGGCGAAATCTGGCGGCTGTCGCCGGCCCGGAAATAGCGCCTCGCCGCCCGAACCTTCAGCGCACCAGCCGGATCAGGCTTGAAATGTCGCAGCGGCCGCCGCCGTGCTGCTTCTGCAACTCCGCATAGAACTGGTCGACCAGCGCGGTGACCGGCAGCGCCGCGCCACAGCCGCGCGCCTCAGCCAGCGCAATGCCGAGATCCTTGCGCATCCAGTCGACGGCAAAGCCGAAGTCGAAGCGGTCCTCGACCATGCTGCGCGCGCGGTTATCCATCATCCACGACTGCGCCGCCCCCTGACTGATGGCGGCGAGAACCTTGTCCACGTCGAGATCGGCGCGGACGGCAAAGGCGAGCGCCTCGGCCAGCCCCTGCGTCAACCCAGCGAGGCAGATCTGGTTGACCGCCTTGGTCAACTGGCCGCAGCCGGCAGGTCCGATCCGCGTCGCCGCCTTCGCGTAGGCGGCCATCACCGGCGCGGCGCGCGCAAACACCGCTTCATCGCCGCCTGCCATGATCGACAGCTGACCCCGCTCGGCACCGCTCTGCCCGCCGGAAACCGGCGCATCGATGAAGCCGAGGCCGCGGTCAGCGGCAATCGCGGCAAGCTCCCGCGCCACCGTCGCCGACGCCGTGGTGTGATCAACGAACACCGAGCCCGCCGCCATGCCGGCGAAAGCCCCATCAGCGCCGATGGTCACCGCGCGCAGGTCATCGTCGTTACCAACGCAGGCGAAGACGAAGTCCGCCACCCGCGCAGCCGCAGCCGGCGTCGGCGCGCTGGAGCCGCCTTCACTGGCAACGAATGCCGCCGCCTTCGCCGGCGAGCGGTTATAGACGACGACCTCGTGGCCGGCGCGTCGCAGGTGCCCCGCCATCGGAAAGCCCATCACGCCGAGACCGATGAATGCCGTGCGCGCCATTGTCCGCTTCTCCTTGCCGCCGATCCCGCATGGGGAGCAGGCGACCGCTCTGCGCTTTCCTAGTCGAGGATACCGTCCAGTTCGGCCCACGCTACCGCCGATGGCGCCAACAGCAGCGATGCCTCGCTGATCTGTGGCAGCGGACGATAGGGCGCCGCGCCGCCGCGCAACCGGCCGAACCCGCCCGCTTCGCCATGGATGAGCACGCCCGCCGCATGATCCCACGGTTTCAGCCGCCTGTAGAGGGCGAAGTCGAGCCGTTCGGCGGCGAGTTCCATGTATTCGTGGCCCGCTGAGCCGAGGCGCCTGAACTGTCTGGGCAAGCCTGCATCGCCAGCGCGCGACCTTCGGGTCAGCCGCTCCTTGACGCGGAATGGCACCGCGCCGGTCATCTCGGTGATCGACCGATGGGCCGACAGCGACACCGGCTCTTGCGCGCCGCGGGTCGTCCGGAAGGCGCCAGCACCCGACTCGGCCCAGATGATCACCTCGGAGAGCGGATCAAGGATCCAGCCGGCGCGGGTCGCGCCGTGCTCGCAGTAGGCGATGACCACGGCGAAACAGGGCTGGCCGTGGACGAAGTTGTTGGTCCCGTCGACCGGGTCGATCAGCCAGACCGGCGCCGCTCCGCCAAGGGCCGTGATCACGCTGGCATCGGCGGCGAACGCCTCTTCCCCCACCACCGCTGATCCGGGCACGAGATCAAGCAGTTCGGCGGACAGGAAGGCTTCCGCCCGCTCATCGGCGATGGTGACCAAATCCCAGGGGTTGCCCTTGTCACGCACGTCGCCGGCAGCCAGTTTCCCGAAACGCGGCACGATTTCGCGCGCCGCCACCTCCGCCATCAGCCGCATCACCTCGCGGTGAAACGTCAGCATCGGATCGCTCCCGCGCCTCGTCGCAAGCGTGACAGCATGCCGGTCTCAGGGCGCATGGAAACGACGCTGCTGGCGGTAGCCCTCGACGGTGTCGGCGAGCAGTTGCGCTGCGACGGGATCATACTCGGCGCGCTGCATGAGGGAGCGAACGACAAAGCAGGCGAAGGCAACCGCCTCCGCCTTGCCCGCCAGCGAAAAGGCAGCCGACAACCGATCCAGCGCATCGTGCGTCTGGCTGCGGGCCATGACGTTGAGTTGGCGTTTGACCAGATGGACCTTGCGCCGCCACCGCTGCTGCTGCCCGCTGTCCGCCATCGCCCCGCTACCGTTAGTGCGCCCCCATCGCCGGAAGGCTGTCTTGCGCCGGCTCCTGCCCGCCGGCGTCGCCGTGCCGTTCGAGCCGTCGCGCGAGACGCCCGAGGAGCGTCGGCGCCATGCGCACGTCCACATGAATGCCATCGTCGCGATCCTCGCGCTCGATAACTTCGCCGTGCTGATACAGCCACGCGAGCAGAGCGCCGTCCGCCGGCGGGACGACGAGGTGGATGCGATCATCGCCCCGACCGAGTTCGCGGTCGATGCGCGCCAACAGCGCCGCAAGGTTGGCGCCGGTGCGCGCCGAGATCAGTACGGGGGGATCGGCGAGCCGCGCCAGATGCGTCGTAATCTGCGCCAGCATGTCATCCGCCAGCAGATCGGCCTTGTTCAGCACCTCGATGACCGGCCGCGCCGGGCGATCCTCGGCGTCGGCATCGCCGGCGAGCAGGCCCGCCAGCACGCCCTCGACGTCGGCTTTCTGCGCCTCGCTGTCGGGGTGCGAGATGTCACGGACATGCAGCAGAATGTCGGCGGTCGTCACCTCTTCGAGAGTGGCCCGGAAGGCTTCGATCAGTTCGTGGGGCAGATCGGAGATGAAACCGACCGTATCTGCAAGGATTGCCCGGCGCCCGGACGGCAGGCGGATCAGCCGCATCGTCGGATCCAACGTCGCGAACAGCTGGTCCTTGACGAAAACGTCGGCGTGGGTCAGCCGATTGAACACCGTCGACTTGCCGGCATTGGTGTAGCCGACGAGGGCGACCACCGGATACGGCACGCGGCGGCGGGCATTGCGATGCAAGGCCCGGGTGCGCCGGACCCGCTCGAGTTCTTTCTTCAACTTTACGATGCGCTCGCCGATCAGCCGCCTGTCGGTCTCGAGTTGCGACTCGCCGGGCCCGCCGAGGAACCCGAAGCCGCCGCGCTGCCGTTCCAGGTGGGTCCAGCTGCGCACCAAGCGGCTGCGTTGATAGACCAGCGATGCCAGCTCCACTTGGAGTTCGCCCTCCGCCGTGCGGGCGCGCGCTCCGAAGATTTCGAGGATCAGCCCCGAGCGGTCAATGACCTTGGTTTCCAGAGCGCGTTCCAGGTTTCGCTGCTGGATCGGCGTCAGGGCGTGGTCAACGATCACCACGTCGATTGGGGGATCGCCCGACATCTCCCGCGCCTCAATCATCGCCGCCAGCCGCGCCACCGCGCCCGATCCGAGGAGGGTCGCCGGCCGGAGCCGCGTCAGCGGCAACACCTCGGCATGCTCGACACTCAAGGCGATCGCCTGCGCGAGGCCGATCGCTTCCGACAGTCGGGCACCGGCTGCGCGCGTGGTCGCCGCCTCGCCATCCCGCGTCACCGGATGGACGACATAGCAGTGGCGCGTAACGGCGCCAGCAGGGCCCGCTGTCGTCATCGACAGGCGGACTGCCAGCCGCTCACGCCGCTGTCGACTCCTTGTCGGGATCGAACAGCTGGATTTGCACCGATGGCATCACCGTGGAAATGGCGTGCTTGTAGACCAGTTGCGTGTGGCCGTCCCTACGCAGCAGCACGGAAAACTGGTCGAACCACGTGACGATGCCTTGCAGCTTGACGCCATTGACGAGAAAAATCGTCACTGGGGTCTTGTTTTTGCGGATGTAGTTGAGGAACACGTCCTGTACGTTTTGTGATTTTTCGGAGGACATCAGGATACCCCTTTTTGTTATCAGGCCCTTTAAGCCGTCGGCACTCTACTCCCGTGTCGGAACGCCGATGCTGTGTGCGGGGCTCCGCTCCCCGCACCCCATACCCGCTGCCGCCCGCGCGATGAGCGAACCTTACAGGCTCGCCAACACCTTTGAAAGCGCGTTGCAGTCGGTAACGTGAAGCGCCGGCGGAAAGTCGTCGAACTCCCCCCTCTTCGGCGCTTCGGGACGCACCAGCACTGGCACACAGCCGGTGTTCGCCGCACATTCCAAATCAATGTCGGCATCGCCGGCAAACCACACCTCATCACCGCTGGCGACACCGCTGCCGTCAAGCGCCAGTTTCACCGGCTCGGCCGCAGGCTTATCGCGCATGGCATCGAAGGCGCCGACGATCCGTCCAAACAGCGGTGACCATCCCAGTTGCTCCGCTTCCTGCCTTAGGTAGTCACCGCGCTTATTGCTGACAACAGCGAGATAGAATCCGGCCGCATTCAATTCCACCAGCATCTCGCTGCTCCCCGCCAACGGCGTCAGCGTCTCCAGATGTTTTTCGGCGAACCGTCGATAGAACACCTCCCCCGCCTCACGCCAGCGATCGCCAAACAACTGAGGGTAGGTGTCGCGCATCGATCCGCGCACGCGGCTGCGGATTTCGCCCATCGTCCACGTCGGCAGTCCGAAGGCTTCAAGGGTATGGTTCTGCGCGTCGAAGATGGCCGCCCAGCTATCGATCAGGGTGTTATCCCAATCGAAGATGATGGCACGCGGCCGCGTCATGACTCGCCGTCCGGTCATCCCTTTACGCCTGCCCTGGCGCGCGCCGTCACCGTCGCAGCCTGATCCATCCGCTGCATGTAAAGACGCAAAAGCCGTTCCGTTAACGGCCCGGGACGACCGTCGCCAACCGGTTTGTCGTCGATTCGCACCACCGGGCGCACGAACGATGTGGTGCTGGTCAGGAAGGCCTCCGCCGCCGCGAGCGCCTCGGCGACGGTGAACGGGCGCTCGACCAGCGCCAACTGGTTTTCCGCGGCAAGGCAGCGGACCGCTTCGCGGGTAATCCCGCCGAGGATGGCGTGACCGAGTGGCCGGGTGATAATTTCCCCCCCCTTGGTGATGATCCAGGCGTTGGAGGCGGTGCCCTCGGTCACCGTCCCATCGCCGGCAATCAGCCAGGCCTCAAACGCCCCGCTCTCCGCCGCCCGTTGTTTGCCGAGCACGTTCGGCAGCAGCGCCACGGACTTGATGTCGCAGCGGGACCAGCGCTGGTCGGCGAGGGTGATCACAGCGACCCCCTGCCGCGCCCGTTCGAAGGTGAACGCGGGCAACCGCCGTGCGGTCATCGCGAGGGTCGGGCGGAGGCCCGCCGGAAAGGCATGCGCCCGCGGCGACACGCCCCGCGTCACCTGCAGGTACAGGGTCCCGTCATCATCAACGCGGTTGCGGCGCGCCACTTCGCGGATGACGGCGCGCAGTGCCGGCTTCGGCATCGGCCATGCCATGCCAACAGCGGCAAGCGAGCGGGAGAGCCGCGCGAAATGCGGTTCTTCGTCGATCAAGACACCCCTGTGCAGGGCGATGACTTCGTAAACGCCATCGGCAAATTGAAAGCCGCGGTCCTCGACGCTGATGGCGGCAGCGGCGATCGGCAAATAGCGCCCATTCACGTAGGCGATCCCGCCCATGGTTCCGACCGCGCCTCCTTCTAAAAGTATTCGAGACGCACCGAGAACAGCTTCTCGACCTTGCGGACGGACGCCGTGGTGGCAAAAATCACCACACGGTCGGCTTCTTGGATCACCGTATTGCCGCGCGGCACGATGACCGTGCCCTTGCGCACGATGGCACCGACAATGGCACCTGGCGGCAGGTCCACCTCCTTCAGCGGCGCGCCGACAAGACTTGACGTCTCCAGCGCCTCCGCTTCGATCATTTCGCCAAACCCCTCCCGCAGACGGTGCACCGCCTTGATCTTGCCGCGCCGGACGTGTTGCAGGATGGTCGAGGCGGTGATGTTGCGGGGACTGACGACGACGTCGATGCCGAGGGTGGCAATCAGCGGTTCGTAGGTGCTTTTGTTGAGCAGCGTGATCGCTCGCTTGGCGCCGTGGCGCTTGGCGAGGATGGATGTCAGAATGTTCGTTTCATCGTGCTCGGTCAGCGCGATGACGCTATCGACGGCGGCGACCCCGGCTTCTTCCAAGATTTCCGGATCGAGCACGTCACCGTTGAGAACGACCGTGTGACTGAGAACGCTGGCGATGACGGCAGCGCGATCGGGGTTGGCCTCGATGATTTTGACACTGACGTGCTCTTCGTCCCGTTCCATCGCCTGGCCGAGCAGCAGCGCAACGTCGCCACCGCCGCAGACGAGAAGCCGTTTCGCCTCGGGCTCCTCGTGACCGAAGGCGGCCATGGCCCGTGCCACCTGCTGTGCCTCGACGACGAAATACACATCATCGCCGATCCTCAGCTCATCTTCGCCACTGACCAGCACCGGGCGGTCCTGCCGCAGGATCCCGACGATGACCATGTTGAGCTGCGGAAACAACTGCGTCAGCTGCTTGATCGGGGTTCGTATCAGCGGGCAGTCGGGATCAATGCGCACGCCGATCAGCTGGACCTTGCCGTCGGCGAGCGGGATCATCTCCAGCGAGCCAGGAACGGCGAGCCGCCGGGTGATCGCCCGCGCCACCTCCACCTCCGGCGAGATGGTCACGTCGATCGGGATGTTTTCACGGCTGAACAGACTTTTCCAGGCCGGATCGAGGTAGCTCTGTTCGCGCACGCGGGCGATCTTCACCGGCACCTGGAACAGTGAATGGGCCACCTGGCAGGCGACCATGTTCACTTCATCCGTCTGCGTAACGGCGATGATCATGTCGGCATCGCCGATGCCGGCCCGCTCGAGCACGTCCGGCCGCGAGGCGTGCCCGACCACGCCTTGCGCATCGAGACTGTCGTTGATGCGGCGGATCAGTTCAGGCGCCGTGTCGATGACGGTGATGTCGTTGTTCTCCATCGACAACTGACGGGCAATGCTGAAGCCGACCTGACCGGCGCCACAGATGACGATCTTCACCGAGCTTCCGCCTCACCGCCTATCCGGACCACCGCCGATGCGCCCGGTCATCCTGGCTCGCCGCCCGCCCGCGCCTTGTCCTCGCCCTGGATACCGAGCGACTTCAGCTTGCGGTGCAGGGCCGACCGCTCCATGCCGACAAAGGCCGCGGTGCGCGAGAT